>CBFGPN010000049.1:0-21818 GCA_965650675.1 uncultured Cellvibrio sp. | reverse complement strand
CAAAGTCATATTGATACGGGTTTGATCAATGCCCCGCAAACGAAAATAGGAATAACCCTGATAAGACCCTGCATCAGAATAAGAAATAATAGAAGGCGTTTTTTGCAGAAAAAATGACGCCTCCTGCAATTGAATCACCGATTGCATTTGCGTTTTATCAATATCCTGATAAGTCACCGGTGAAGAATCACTGGCTGAATATATACGTGTAATAATTAATTCTTCGACTTCTTCGGCTTTGGCAGCAATGCAGAAAGCGATCAACGATAAGAATGTATATTCTAACTTCATAGTATTTCCCTAATTATTTCTATATTCAGCAACAACCTCTATAAGGCCTACTATGTTTTGATTTAATTCATCGAGATGATTGGCTGGTATCCACCACTCTGTTGCCTCCTTACCACCAACCGTTTGTATTGGATATCTATCCATAAAAATTTTTCTTACAAAGAATCTTGTGACATATCCAATACCGAAATCAGTAATATTCCATTGAGTTAATGCCCGGGCGTAGGTTTCATTCGTTACAGGATAAAAAATATCTTGTTCCGGTAATCTGGGCGGCCATTTTGTAAATCCGGAAGCGGCGACTAAATCCAACTCTTTTTGATTGGTTGGCCGAAAACATTCAACGACATCCATCACATAGCCCCCAACATATCTTCAATAATAAAATAATGGTCCTCGAACATAGTTTCCGGATTTATTTCGCTGAGCGGTATCCATTTTGCTGTTTTTGCATCGTCAGAGCCTTTGACCCTGGGTAATTCAGCGTTGGGTTCGAGTTCTATATAAAAAGCATGAGTAATTGTTCTGCCACGGGCAGAACGAAAAGGGTCATCATAGACGCCCTGTTTTTTTATTGAACCGCGCAAAACCGGTGCGGGAACTTTTAATTTGGTTTCTTCTCTCAACTCACGCAGGCAGGCATCCTGCAATCGTTCATCCTGTTCTACAAATCCGCCAGGCAATGCCCATAATCCTTTTCCCGGGTTCGCTCCTCTTTCAACTAACAAGACATGACCTGATTGCACAACTACCGCATCAACAGTCACAAATGTTGGGGCATAAGGCGCCTGACTCCACGCCTTTTTGTACTTACTGATAAACTGGATTTCTTCACAAACTTGTGTGTGTGCAGTATTGGTCTGCGCGAAATTTTTTAGCCAGTTAACAACCGCATCTGGCAAAACGTGTTCTTTGTGCCATTGATCCAATACCTCTGCATAGGCATTAGTAAAATACTTTTCACGCAAGGGTGTTGCACTGATATTTTTAAAGTTATCGACACCAATACTGCTCCACTGCGGAAAAAGATTTAAATAAAATCCTGATTGATCTTTTTTATGCCCAATTAAAGCAATTTTTGCTGGTTGATGAGGTTTCGAATGATGTGCAGTCACCAACCCATTCACTGTTGACTGCACATTCCGCACCCAAATTTCATCGTTGTAGGGTACATCCATTAAAGGCAGGCACAGTAATCGTTTATTTTCTTCGAGGGTCAAACACGCCCGAACCATTTCTTCACGCTCCTGATGACTCCAGGGATTGCGTGTATTGCGTGGTTGCCATGCAGAACCTATCAATAAAATTAACTGATTAGCCTGCTTGAGCCCTTCTTTGACAACATATAAATGCCCGGCATGAAATGGCTGAAAACGTCCGATAAAAATTGTGAAATCAAATTTGTTCATTGCAAGCCCCTTGCGAATGGAATGAAGTTTTGCAGGTCTATCCTGCTAATCATGGACATACACCGACTAGGCTTTTATTGATACACTGTTTGCAGCGTGAATCGGCCACTTATTATTGGCCATTGGCCACCAATTGACAAGTCTAATAACCTGAATCGAATGTGATTATGTATACAACTGAAAAAGAATATCTGAAACACTACAACATTCATGACTATGATGTGCCTCTGGTTTCAGTTGATCTTGCCATATTTACGTTGATCAATGGTAAGTTGCATATTCTGTTGATTGAACGGGCTGATTTTCCACATAAAGATCGCTGGGCTTTGCCGGGTGGCTTTATCAATTTAAAACAAGATAAAGATTTGGGAGCAACAGCACTACGCAAATTAACCGAAAAAACCGGCGTCAAAGCACCTCACCTTGAACAAGTTTGCACCATAGGGAATAACAAACGTGACCCGCGCGGCTGGTCGGTTACGGCGCTTTATATGGCACTGATTCCTTTCGCACCAACAGCGGAATATGTTGCCAGCGTGCGCGATGCACGTTGGTGGCCTTTGGATGCAGCACTAAAACTATCATTAGCCTTTGACCATTCCGAATTGATTCAGCTTGCGCGCGAAAGATTACGCGCAAAAACCGGTTATTCTTTATTGCCGGTCTTTACAATTAATTCACCTTTTACACTCACTCAATTACAACAGGCATTTGAGGAAATTTTAGGTCGGGAATTGGATAAAAAATCGTTCAGGCGACGCATTCAGAATGTTGAACTTTTGGAAGAAGTTGGTGAAGGCATGGCCGAAAGTGGGCGCGGCCGTTCGGCTGTTTTATATCGCCCGATAAAAGGATCTGAACAACATGCTTTTGTCAGAGCTTTCGGGCAAACGGATGAGTCGATTTAACACCTGTTATCCGTTAGAATCACACGACTATTGATTGGTGAAGATAAATCCATGAAAACATTGTTTACTTATTTTATTGCAAGCCTTTTCACCTTGTTGTTCAGTTTTCCTGTAATGGCAAGTGTATTGGATGTATTTCGAAATGCAGATGGCTCAACACGCTGGCAATATGTGGCCAACTTTTCCAGTGGCGTGTTGATTATTATTTTATCGATTACGATTTTATTTTTAATTTTTGCTCAACGCCGCTTATCCAAATACAATCGTGAATTGCGCGATATGAAATCAACACTGGAAGAACGCGTTGCCAAACGTACCGCCGTTTTACAGGAGACAACTGAACAATTACAAAATCGCGAAGCTTATATCACCAATATTGTGGATTCAATGCCACTGATGTTAATTGGTTTAAATGAAAAACTGGAAATTACACAGTGGAATCGTGTTGCCGAAGAAATTACCGGTAGGCCGTTGAATGTTGTGCTCGGAAAAAATTTGTGGGAAGTTTACCCGGCTATTACGTTCACACCTGAACAAGTAAAAGCCGTTTTCGATTCCAAAGAAACCACTACCATAAAACACAGCCAACAAGGTCAATACAGTTTTGATATTACATTTTATTCATTGCACAACAAAAATGAATCAGGCCTGGTGATATTGATTGATGACGTCACCAAACAAGTCAAAGCTGAAACCAAATTGGCAGAAAGGGACAAAATGTCTGCCATGGGTGAATTGGCGTCTGCTATGGCTTATGACATTGAATCTCCCCTTAAGAGAATTTCTGCATCCCTGTCGGCAGCCTATCCTGATTTGCAGAATTTACCCGATGACAGCAAATCCAGAATTATTCCGCTAATACAACAAGCGGAAAACAGTCGGCAACAAGCTTCCGCCATAGTGAATAACTTATTGGAATTGGCACATAGTCATCGCGAGGAAAAACAGCTTGCTGATTTGCGGCCTATTATGGATAACTCGATTGAGTTTTCGCGAAAACTCTTTTCAAATATTGAAGGCTTGAGTTTCGACAAAATTAAAATTTCACGACAATATTCAACCAATATATCCAGCATTCCCTGTTTTCCAGCTGAACTTTCACAAGTATTTGTCAGATTACTGCGCAGCTCATTTTATGCATTGACCACTCTGACAAATGACTCAACACAACCTGAGATTCATGTTGAAATCAGTGAATTTTTTGATTCACTCTGGATCAAGGTTCGCCATAATGGTCGCTGCTTGTCAGCAGAAGAACAGTTGGATATCTTCCAACCTTTCTTTGCAATTAACACAGATGCCAATACTTATCCGGTTGAGAAACGCCTTTCTTATTCTTATTTTATTGTCACTAATCATCACCGCGGTCATATGGCAGTGACTTCCGATGAAATCTATGGCACTACGTTTAATATTCAATTGCCGTTGAATTGATTTTCACCATAAACCCAACGTCATTCCTGCGTAGGCAGGGATGACGACTTATGAAATTCATCTCACCCATTAATTTTCTTTTCCAAAAACTCTACCATCAAATCCGCAATATTTTTCCCTGATGCCTTTTCAATACCTTCCAATCCTGGTGAAGAATTCACTTCCATCACCAAAGGGCCACGATTGGATCTGAGCAAATCAACACCGGCAATTTTTAATCCCATCGCTTGTGCGGCTTTCACTGCGGTGCTGCGTTCCAATGCTGTTATTTTCACTGCGGTTGCACTGCCACCACGATGAAGATTGGAACGAAACTCACCGGCTTTTGCCTTGCGCTCCATGGCGGCGACAACTTTATTACCAATTACGAAACATCGAAGATCACAACCATTGGCTTCGGCAATAAATTCCTGCACCAGAAATTCTGCTTTTAATTCTTTAAAAGCTTCGATCACACTTTCTGCGGCTTTGGGTGTTTCAGCCAACACTATTCCACGCCCTTGGGTGCCCTCGCTGAGTTTAACCACCAATGGTGTACCGCCCACCAGTTTTATTAATTCGTTTGCATCATCAACATTATGGGCAACACTGGTTTTGGGTAAACCCAAACCTTTTTTTGAAAGCAACTGCAACGCACGTAATTTATCGCGCGACCTCGCCAACGCAATCGATTCTGTCAGGCAATAAACACCCATCATTTCAAATTGTCGAATTACCGCCAATCCATAATGGGTGACAGATGCCCCTATACGAGGAATGACAGCATCGAAAGATTGCAGTTTTTCACCCTCATACCAAATGGCACCACTATCTGAAGCAATATCGATGTAGCATTTTAAAATATCGATTACCTTGGCTTTATGGCCACGGTTTTCACAAGCCTCAACCAAACGTTTTGTTGAATAGAGTTTCGGGTTGCGAGACAAAATAGCAATTTTCATATCTGAACTCAGTGCGGGCTTGATCTGTTCAAAACGCTAACCGGAGGGTTGGATTTATTTCCACCCAACAGGAATGACGCCTGGCTGTCCACCCAAAATCTACCCTTGAGTGCGTTTCTACCTAACAACATGCGAAATCTCATGTTCTCTCTATCGGTCAGGGTTATCTCAATGGGATAGAGCAAGCTATTAATTTTCAATGACGTTTCTATGACAAAACGCTTTTCTTTATGCCCTCCGGAGTCAGTCACCAAACGCTGGTCTTTTACTTTGGCAACACAATCAACAGAACTAAGCTTGTTTTTTTGAAAGGGATGTAAGCCAAATTTGACCCACAAATGCCCCTGATCTTCAAACGGAGTGATGTAATAGGCATGTAACGCACTGGTTTTTGCCCCTGTATCAACCTTGGCTTTTATAGTCGTGATGCCTAAATCCGGTAGACCAACCCATTCCCGCCAACCCAGGAGCACCCTATTTGGTTGATTGTTATCCGAAGTCATATAAACCTCTTGGAAATTCACTGGTCGAAGTTTAGCAGCCATAGATCAAATCAAACTAAAAAGAATAAGAAATAAACAAGAAAAAGATTTTTCTTTTTTTTTTAAAGTGTCTATGGTAAATAGCGCGGGGTCAAAAAACTTACCTAAATCAACTTTGGAGCAACCTTATGTCTGTAGATGTTGATCATTCACAAGATGCCGACTTGATTAGCGATTCTGGTCTGGAAACCGAGGATGATGAAGCAACGCCCAAATTGTCCGCCAAGGAAGCCAATGCCCAGACCCTGGAAATGCGTCGCAAACTTGAAGATCGTCTGGAACGTCGCCGAATAAAAGATGAACTTGGCTTTGATGACTACGACGATATTAATTTTTAGTATCGAACTGGCAGGTGTGGTACCTGCCAGTTTTGTTTTACACGCTTGATAATTGTTTTTTAGAAATTTTCACAACAATATTATTAGTTGCGAAAACTATTCAATGCCATACCCGCCTCACCAACACCATCCGCAACAAAACGAGACAATATTCGTGCACCATTTTCTTGAAAGTGTGTCCCATCAACTGTTCCGTCTGCACGTAACAAGAAAAAGTTTTCGGGTGTAGGTGCAGGACAAATTGCTTTCAAATAATTGACGGTTTTTTGATTCAAGTCGATTAAAGGCACAGCTTCTGCAGCCGCTAATTCTCTCATCGCTTGTGCATAGGCACCTGTGCCGTTTCCACCAGTACAATAAGCTGAATTACGAGGAGTCGGCGTCACAAGCCCTATCGTAATTCCTCTACTACGTGCTCCATCGATGTATTGTTTCAAATAAGTTTTAAAATCAGTTTGTGGATTCAAATAGTAGGGAATAGTTTGCCCGTTGATAGTGTAGGTAGCCGTTGTATGACCATCATTGGTACCAAACTGTACCAATAAATAATCCCCGGATTTAGCGGCGGCCCAAATTGCATCCAACCGCCCCTCTTCTATAAAACGACGCGACGTACGACCACCAATTGCATGGTTATAAATGGTGACGTTTGAATTGTACTGTTCACGCAACATTTGTCCCCAGCCCGCTTGATCTGTGCTGCTGGATGTATCGGTATAAGTCTGAACAATAGAATCCCCCGCAAGAAATACGGTGGCATTGGTGGCGCTCACACATTGCTTTGCACTGAGCCCATTTCCTGTCAGTTTTACGTAATCCACATTCGCCAAACCGACGCTGGTGGTAGCCGTCAGTACCAACTGATTCTCACCCTGGCTCAACACCACTGGAATAGTTTCAGTTTGCCAGCTTGTCCATGCGCCCGTTGCAGCCAAAGCCACATTGTAAGTACCGTTCGCTCCATTATTAATGGATAAAGTACCGGGACGCCCCGCTGTGCCTGCATTAGCAAAACGAATTTCCAATGAATAAGTACCATTGCTACTGGCATTCACATTCCACACTATTTGTGTGCCTGATGCATTGGTCGTATTGGCAAAACCGCTGCCGGTATAACCTGTGTTGTTGCTATCCACAGTGCCATCGACACGACAAAATCCGGTAGCGTTTTCCTGAAGTGTCAAAGCCGACAAAGCAATGCTTGAACCGGACGAAGAACTTCTCGATGAGGATCGAGATGATGATGACGCAACACTCAATGAAGCGCTTCTTGAGCTGGATGAAGAACGACTGCTTCTCGAACTACTGATTGAACTTGCCACACTGCTAACACTTGCCCCGGAAGCGCAACTCAGAATTGTTCCGGTGGAATTATCACCATTACCTTGAAAACCAAAAGACACCGAACTGCCAACGGCAATAGTCCCATTCCAACCAGAATCGGTTGCCGTGTAAGGATTACTGCCTGTGTAAGCTGCATTCCAAACACTGGTAAGAATTGAACCACCGTTTTGTTGCCACTGTACTTTCCAACCACTAATAGCAGTCGAGCCGTCATTGGTGATCACAATACTGCCGGTAAATCCCGAGCCCCAATCGTTTGTCACTTGATAAGCACACTTGATTGCAAATGCGTTTATCGAAAATAAAAATGTTGCTAACAATATAAAAAGTTTTGCTGTTCGCAATTTAATACTGCGCGAGAATTTTTTTACTATCATTCGGGTTCTCCATCGGTTTATTGTTATTAAAATGAACAAGTGCGGGTTTATTATTTTTACATGTTGAAGAAAGCGCCAGCTCTAATACTGGTCGATAGCAGGTTAATAAGTAAACCTGTGAGGTGCAATGATTATATGATAAGTGTTATGAAATCTTGAACTGACATCAGGTACCAATGTCGATTCTATCGCATTCGTCTCAACATACCGGGATATATGAATTGCAATCTGACTTTGTGTAGAAATTAGCGTCTGATTTATTCAAGAAAAATCTTGTTTAAGTATATTTCCCGCGCTTTTCCTGGCTCGGTTAAAAATAACTTCAACACATAGATATCTTCCAGATTCATGGTTCTTTTCAGTGGACCATTTTTTATATCATCGACTGGAATTTCTATCTGATTCCACCCTGGTGACAATTCAATTCGACGATTAAACCTGTCACTGTATTCCTGTTTGGATAATTCATGTTGTTTATCCGAAATACGTATAGTCAATTCAAAACTTTCACTGGAAGGATTTTCTATCTGTAAAATCAACTTCTGATGATGACTCCAGGGCTGGACAAAGCCTCGCAAATTAGCCGCTTGATACGCTATGCCAGAAAAACCAACTCGGTAAACTCTCTGCGGATTTTGGTGAGTATCCATTCTGGAAACTTTGGCACCACCTCCCCAAGCGTAAGCCTCCCAGGAAACACCACCGGCTAACAACGGAAATTGTTGCCATAACACAATCAACAGAATAAAACTTTTTAACACCGCCCATATACCAGGAGACAGCCCGACAATAGAGATAGATCGCAACAAAAATATCCCTTTATTCAAAGGTTGCGTAAAACTGTAACCCAATAAAAACCCTGCGAGATTGGACAGCACATCAAACCAACTGGCGTTGCGCCCAACATAAGTCTGTAATTTTTCAATAATTAAACTGATACCAAACGCCATCAAAAACGCAATGGCAAATTGCTTATGCGTTTTGATGATCGACCACCAAACCAGGTTAATTGCCACCAAAGCAAAAAACACCGCATGCCCCAAATCCCACATGCGTCGGTAAACATCTGGCGCAAACGCACTGACACCACCCACGAAAAATAAAGGCACTGCACACAATATCAACACAAAAATAATTTTTCGCCGGGAAACCAAAGCGAGCATATTAATATCTCGACTCACCCAAACCATTAAATTGTTTGGCAAGATTGGTGGCATAGTTGTCAGTCATACCACTGATGTGGTCTATCACTGCCATCAATGCCAGATAATGATAATTACCTTCGCGTTTAAACACACAAGGATGGAAATTGTTTTCACCAATTAACGCCATTACACGATTATCTTTATACGTCATCTGATGGGGATTGTGTAAAAAAGCATAAACTGCACTGCATATTGTATTTAACAATGTACCAATAACCGCATAAGCACCGATTTCCAATTCCACGCGACGCGAATGATTAAATATTTTTCGTTTTGCAAGATCTTTTGCTGCTTGCACAGCACTTTTAACTTTGGGATCACAGAGTGATATCAGATCACCTTCTACTTCTCCTGCCAAAAAAGCATCCTGATGATGAATAAAAGCTTGTGTACCTGCAGCAATAAAAGCATCTATCACCTTTCCCCTGACCAACGCTGGTTTTCGCCCATCATTCACTTTTTTCAGAAGTTTTTCCAAATCATGTAACTGTGACGAATCGGCAATCACAGGCAACAACAATTCATAAATTTCCTGCCATTGCAAAATGCCCATTTCCAGACCATCTTCCAAATCAATAATGCCATAACAAAAATCATCAGCTGCTTCCATCAAATAAACCAGCGGATGACGGCAATACCAATTTTTACCACGCTCAAGCAAACCGGTTTTTTGTGCTATCTCGTGAAAATAATTCAGTTCTGACTGAAAAATACCGTATTTATTTTGTTTGGGTCTTTGTTTTAATAAAGTGGGCGTTGAAGTCCAGGGGTATTTAATCGATGAGGCAAGGGTTGCATAAGTTAAACGCATACCATCGTGAAACTGGTGATACTCCGATGTAGTCAATACTCGCAAGCCCTGCGCATTGCCTTCAAAAGTACGAATGTCGTCTTGCTGCTCCGGTGATAAGTGCTGCAAAAATTCTGCACCTTCTTTTTGAAACCAGTTGCGTATTGCATCTTCACCAGTATGTCCAAAAGGTGGATTGCCAATATCGTGTGCCAAACAACTCGACTGCACTATGTCACCAATATCCGTGGGCAAAATACTCACCGGAAAATCTTTTTTATTGCGCAGCGCTTCACCCACACGAATGCCCAGTGTGCGGCCAACACAGGCCACTTCCAAACTGTGTGTCATACGATTATGGATATGATCATTAGTGGCCAGCGGATGCACTTGTGTTTTACGTGCAAGCCGACGAAATGCGCCGGAGAAAATAATTTTGTCGTGATCCGAATGAAAAGGCGAACGCCCTTCTTCATATTTTGTAACACGATTTCCCAAACGTTCTGCACACAATAATTGATTCCAATTCATTGGCATGTTTAAAAACCTTTTTAAAAATGACCCCCACCTAACCTCCCCCTTGCCAGGGGGAGAAACTGTTCCCCACTTTGAAAAAGGGGGTTAGGGGGGATTTAAAACCTCAGAAACCATTACGATCCTAAAGACCTCCGAAAAGAGGTGGTAGAAGTCAAACAATTAATCACATATAAGCTTTAGTAAACGCCTGCTTGGATTCCTGCAAATAACCACGCACTTTGGCGGCTTGAATTTCCCAAACTTTTTTATCTTTTTCTTCACTAAAAGGATTTTGTTCCTTGGCAACACTGCGTTCAAATTTGTCGTAATAGGTGATTACCGAAGACGCTATTTGATTGAATCTTTCTTTATAAACCTGTGTTTCTTCCATATTACGCGTGGCTTTCATCATAAATTGCACAAATTCGGTATTGGAACTCGAATGATTCTGGTAGCTCTCTGCTTGCATCATAAAATAATTGGTAATTTCCAATAAAGCTTGATTACGCACAGTTTCGTCTTTACTTAAAACACGATTGTAATTTTCTTGCCCGCGACCCAAGCCACCGGCAATTAATGAATCCTGCAGATGTTTGCTTAAATCATTGCGATACTGATGTAACTTTCCCTGAATGTCCTGAAGATCTTTATCCAAAGCAGCCAGCACAGAAATTTCTTTTTCTATCTCGCCTAAAAAACCTTCCGCTTTTTCGTAGGTAATCAAACCATTTTTTTCAGCAAATTTTCTGGCGGCGCGATTAATGCCAGCGTTTTCAAAATTGGACCTTTCAAACGCCGTTGCCACAATTGATTTGAAAGGTTCTGCAAATGCAGAAAAGGCCCCCTGGGTCATAACATTCAAGCTATTGGTTGCTATAGCACCCAAAGGCTTCAACAAAGAGGATATGCGCGCTTTTTGTAAAGGTGATGAGACCAGATTAACGTCATCAACAACTTTCTTGAAGGTATCATAAGCCAAAGGATTAGCCATTCTTCCTCTTTCGGACGTTGCCATAGCTAAAGTCACACTGGAATAAATACCATTGGCATATTCAAGATATTGACGTTGCACATCAATTTGCGCGGCATAATTTTTACCTAATGTACGCAGAGCATCGGCTTGTACTTGATAATCTTTATCGGCACGCAATTTATCCAGCACTTCCGTAATAATTTTTTGCTGATTTTTTTGTAAGGCAGTTCCCAAAAGAATTTTCTGCACGTTGAAGTCATCCAGCCATAACTGTCCATTGGCAACTTCAAAATCTATGCGTAAATATTTTTTACCGGGGTCATCAATTGACACACGTTTGGCATAATATTCTTCCGTATCGTTTTTTCCGATAATTTGACCGACCTGAACCCAGTCACTGTCATTATTTTGCGATGAAGCCACACGCAGGGTAATAGTGTACTCTGTAGCTGGCGTCGAGGTTTTAATCCAGAAATCTACCACTCCCTGTTCACTCAACTGGCTTTGAGTGCGAATTGAAGCTTCACCCTCTGCAATCACCAATGCACCTGTACCATTGCGCATATTATCTGCAACAATGCTGGCGCCATACATAATGGACCATTTTTTTATTTCTGCTTCACTGTCAAAACCATTTTTAAATACACTGGTCTTCTGTTGTGCACTTGCAATACAGGGAAGACAAAACAAAACTGTACTTAAAAGGACTCTCAATTTCATACAAATACCTGACTATTGTAAAAGTTCGGGAATGTAAGCTCTCAACACCTGATCAACTTCTGATTGGCGGTTGCCTATTAATCGAGGATAACTGACATGATCCTGTATAAACGGAGCAACCGATTTCCAGTAACTATTTGCTTCATATCGAAAGAAACCATAAGTATTGGCCACAGGGTCAGTAAACGCTTTTTCTGCCGGGATAATTTGCCATCCTTTGTTATTCAACTCATCAACCAATGCAACCATAAAATAAGCAGCAAGATCATTTTCCTGCAAGGTTAAAATATGGATAGGTGAGTACCCCAAAGTAAAACTGGCATAAGCGTCCTGTACTTGCATGTCATTTACCAGTAATTCGACATAAGCTTTCTGTAATTTATCCATACTCACCGATTTATTCAGTTTCTTACGTTGCTGATACAGTTGATTGACATATTCATCAGCTGCCCTCAGGCGAGTGATACCCGAGAATGCCGGTTTAAACCCGCGCTCATCAAGAAATTTAATTAAATCCGTCCTCGATTGCTGATCATAGGTTTCATTTAACCAATCAATATGCACATGTTTTTTGTATCCAAAATAAGGCTGGAGATATGCATCGGCTTTCAATAAATTCACTTGTATTCGAAAAACATTTTTTTTACTCATCAGAAAATCATTGTGGCCCGTATTCACAAGCAAATGCCCCGCATTGCTGTATAAAGCCAAACGTTCTTCATCCTTCTGATCTATGTCGTAAGTATCAATTAAAAATGCTGCCTGGGTTACATTAACTGTTTTCATGTTGCGCACCAGCATTTGTGAACGTGCCAGGGGCTGAAGACTGGTAGCACCACCCAAACTATTGTCAAAAACCAAAACCACCTGCGCAGCATTGGCAGAAAATACAATTAATACACTGGCCAGTAACAATATCCATACCGGTAAAAAAAATCTGGAATGTCTCATTAACTTACTCATTATTAAGCCCCAATTTAACAATGTTTGAGTAAGTATAACCTTGAAACGCATAATAGATTTAAATCACAGGCAGTTTGAATAAACAATTCTGTACAGAGAATGAATTGTGTACTGTGCGGATCCTAATGGATTACTAAACCTGGCGATGGGATTTACTTATCAAGTTACATGCAAAGCTGACAAACCCTGTCCTATAGATTGACTAGCCGCTGACCAAAACACCCTCACCCCGGCCCTCTCCCGGAGGGAGAGGGAGTTAAGTCACGTTGTAGTAAGGGGAGTAAAGTCCCCGGAACGACTGCATGGATGCAGGAGGTAGAACAACCATGGAGCTGTTGTCGAGAGAGTGAGGGAAAAACTATTTCGCAATTTTCGCCTTACGCACCAACTGAATAAATTCATTGCGATATCCATATTCATCAGTGCCTTTATTTTCCTGTGCGAGTTTGATTACATCATCGTAAGAAAATTTTTCCATAAATTGCCCACCGCGAAGTAATTGCGCAAACCCTGCAACCGCCACACTGAATTTCACCTCCGATTGCATGGCTGCGTTGGCTTCTTTGGCTTTTATCAACACCGGGGTTTCGACCAGGTTGGATTTATCTTCTTTCGGTAATTTGTAGCGCAAGCGGACAAACGCATATTCACTTGCCTGCGTATCATTGGTTGTACTGCTGGCTTTATAACGACTGGGTTCCAGCAAACCTTTTTCACCCACCGGTGTAATTTCATAAATCGCGGTCACACGTTGGCCCGCACCTATTTCGCCCGCATCGATTTTATCGTTGTTAAAATCTTCACGATTTAATGCGCGAGTTTCATAACCAATCAAACGATATTCAGCGACGGTATTGGGATTAAATTCCACCTGGATTTTTACATCCTTCGCAATCGGAAATAAATTGCTGGTTGCTTCAGTCACCAACACTTTTTGCGCTTCGCTCAAGGTATCAATATAAGCCGCTGTACCATTTCCATTTTGTGCGAGTGTTTGCATCATGGCATCTTGATAATTGCCTTGACCAAATCCGAGAACCGATAAGAAAATACCTTTTTCGCGTTTGCGTTCAACCATATCTTGCAAACTGCTGTCATCAGTTTGCCCCACATTGAAATCACCATCAGTTGCCAAAATAATTCTGTTCACGCCTTTAGGATTAAAATTCGCTTCTGCCAATTGATAAGCCAATTCAATACCTTCTGCGCCTGCGGTGCTGCCACCGGCTTGTAAATTATTCAGCGCAGCTAAAATTTTGGTTTTATGTTTAGCTTTGGTTGGCTCCAATACAGTACCTGCTGCTCCGGCATACACCACGATTGACACTGTATCATTGGGACGCAAGCTATCCAGCAATAAACTCATGGATTGTTTTACTAATGGTAATTTGTCCGGCTCATCCATAGAACCTGAAACATCCAACAAAAACACCAAATTACTTTGCGGAATTTCTTTAGCAGGTAATTGATAGCCCTGTATCGCCACATGAATTAATTTGTTGCCTTTTTTCCAGGGTGAATCCAATAAATTAACGCTGGTAGTAAAAGGTGTTTTGCGACTATTGGAGATTGGATAGTGATAATCAAAATAATTAATCAATTCTTCCTGACGCACCATATCTTTTGCAGGAAGCTGACCATTATTCAACATACGACGCACAAAGCTGTAGGAAGCCGTATCGACATCAATAGAAAAAGTGGAGACAGGTTCTTCAGCAACGGCTTTTACCGAATTATCTTTAAACTCTTTAAATCTATCGCGGAATTCTTGTGGCTGTGATTGCTGTGTATCACCGAGCACGACACTGCTCGCTAACTTATCAGCCATGGGTGCGGGTGCAGCCATGACAGGTTTGGCCGCAATTGCACCAGTTAAAACAATTTCCTCAACTTCTTCTGCTTCGACTTGCCTTCTGCCTGCGAATTCTGGTTCATTTCTTCTTTCAACTATTGTTACACCTTCCACTTGTTGTAAAGATTCAGCAAGAGAAGCTTTGGGTAGCTGCTCTGCATCCTCGGATACAATTACATTAACCATTGTTTTATCTTTTGCAGAAGATTGCTTTTTTAATTCTTCTTTAGCTGTTGCCAATTGTGATGCTTCACGTTTGACATCATCAGCATTTTTTAATGCCTGTTCAACACCTGCAACAACGACCTCTTCATCTTGTGTATCCCCAATAATGACAGGCACTGGCTGGTTTTTTGGTTCTGCAGGAATTTCATTCACAACCAAAGGTTCAGAATTCATATTCATTAATGGGCTATCGGGTTTTTGCAAAATCACCAAACCAATAACGGCAACGCTGGCAGTGGTTAAACTGCCGATAAAGAATTTACGTGATGATATTTTCATGGTATCGCTCCTGTGGGCACTTTGTGGGTTAGTGCCAATAAGACGAAGCCATGCCAAAAATCCTTGGAAAGAAAATGATTTTTTTTCGGTTTGGATATTTTCTGTGTGGGCAGACTGATTTTTTGCAAGATCAAACTCTGCCATAGCCAGAGCAATAGCACGCTTTCTTGCACTGGAATCAGCAGCAGGTGCTGGTTGTTTTAGTGCGTCTATTATTAGATCCGGTTTTTGATCATCATCTTTCATGATCAACCCTCGTGAGAAATTGGCGAATAAAATGTCTGCAATTGTTTGCGCATTTCATGCAATCGCCAGGAGATTGTGGATTCTTTAACACCGAGAATATCAGCAGCTTCTGCATGACTTAAACCCTCGGCATGAACGAGCAAGGCGGTTTCCTTGAAACCTTCTGCCATATTGCCTAACAAACCCAATACCTGTTGCAGATAAATAATATTTTCTGCCTTGTTTTCAACAGGGGATAAATTTTCTTCAGCACTCTCGTCAATATCTTCGACAAACCCTGTTTGTGTTGATTCATGTCGTGACTGGCTTTTTTGCCAATCCTTTGCACAGTTGATCACCAACCGATACAGCCATGAGCTGAATTGTGATTCGAATCGAAATTGTGAAATTGAACGCGCCAGTTTGATACAAGCTTGTTGTGCGATGTCTTCTGCATCTGCTTTGTTACCACACCACTTGAATGCAAAACGATAAAGCGTGTCGTAGCGGGTCTCCAGAAGAGACTCGAATGCATCCGCATTCCCCGCTTGCGCGCGACGAATTAATTCCGACTCATCCATTCAGTTTCCCAGTTGAGATGAATTCTTGTGGGTAAGACGACATGAAATTGAAAATCCTTGGTGGTTATTGTTAAACATTGGAGCTACCCTCACCCCGGCCCTCTCCCAGAGGGAGAGGGAGTTGTTTCCCACTTTGAAAAAGGGGGGTTAGGGGGGATTTAAAATCTCAGAAAACTGACCATCTTAAATCCCTCCCAGCCTCCCTTTGTTAAAGGGAGGAGCTAATCCCCTCTCCCTCCGGGAGAGGGCTAGGGTGAGGGCATTTCACTCGGCGAAGGCTTTTCCAAATCCTGCTCTTCTACCATTTTTTCCAGCTCCAGCTCAATCGGTAATTTATCACCGAAATCAGGAGGTGGCGCAATTGATGAAACAGAGGAAGAGGATGATTGAGCCAAGGCTTTTTCTTCCGCTTGTTTTTTTAACTCAGCAATTTTTTCCGCATTTTTTTGACGAATAGTTTCATCTTCCAAACGCACGGTCACGCGGCGATTTTTAGCTCTGTCTTTTAATAAAATATTGTTGGCTACCGGATATTTATCAGCATGTGAACGCACCACCAATTTATCTTCGGCAACACCTTTTTCTTTTAGATAGGCCGCTACCCAATCCGCCTGATTTTTGGCAAAGCTTTCTGCTGTTACAGCATCGGCTTGTGCATCGCTGTGACCGTCAATCAATACTCCCAATACTCTGGCAGGATCGGCTTTCATATAGCGCACAATTTTATCGAGAATCATTTTGTTATTTGCCGATAATTCTTTTTCATCCGGCTGATAATAAAGCGTGTTGCGGGTGATTTGTTCAAAACTGTAGGTGATCAAACCCGCGATGCAGGATTTGTATTGTTTGTAAGTGTCTTTGAATTGGTAAGGTTGTATTTGCACACGCAAGGGTTTTGTATTTTGCGAGACCAACATCACTGCTGTGGATTTTTCCAGGGTTTGTATAACAGTGGGCAAAATGGATGAAGGAAAAACAACATCTGCATCCACCTTGGCGAGATTTAATTCGCCAATAGTTTCAGGTGTTTGCTGCGGTTTCCAGGCAGGTGGCGCAGTAATGATTTTGTAGCGGGTTGCAGGCAGATGAATATTCTTTTTTGCTGTCAGGTTTTTATCCATCGCCAAAATCGCCACTTCAGGCTGTGATGCTTTACGGCTGATCGACCAAATACCAAAACCGTCAATCTTGTGTGACAGCTTGCATCCAAAAGCACTGGATTCCACATCCCAGCGAGATTCAGTCACAGAGGTTGAAAACACCTGCGACCAAGCGACCTGAGCCAATAAAAACAAACAGAACAAGATCAGTTTTGACAAGATAAAAACTCTAATGAAATAAAGACTTGAACCCAGTATAGACAAGATAGTGTTTTCTATTTGAAGTTCATCTTTGTTAGCATGCACATCCTTGAATCCATTCCTGATGTTTGAGAAACACTCATGCCGCAACAAATCACTATTACCCGCCCCGATGACTGGCATATTCATTTGCGTGATGGCGCCGCCCTGACACGTACTGTAGCTGACGCTTCACAGCAATTTGCACGGGCTATAGTGATGCCCAATCTGGTACCACCCGTAATGAATACCGAACAGGCACTGGCTTATAAACAGCGAATTTTGGCGGCACGACCTGCAAACAGTCAATTTGAACCCTTGATGGTGCTCTACCTCACGGACAAAACCGATCCTGCTGAAATCGCCAAAGCAAAAGCGGCTGGAATTGTAGCCTGTAAACTTTACCCTGCTGGTGCTACAACCAACTCCGATTCAGGTGTTACTCATCTGGAAAACATTTATCCGGTATTGGAAGCCATGCAAAAAGAAGGTATGCATTTTTTATTGCATGGCGAGGTCACAGATTCATCAATTGATATTTTTGACCGTGAAAAAACCTTTATTGATCGCAGCCTGCGCACCCTTGTTCAGAAATTTCCAGCACTGAAAATGGTGCTGGAACATATCACGACCCAAGAAGCTGCTGAATTTGTTGCTGAAGCACCAACCAATATTGCTGCTACCATTACTGCACATCACTTGCTCTACAATCGCAATCATATGTTGGCGGGCGGCATTCGCCCTCACTATTACTGCTTACCGATTTTAAAACGTAATACCCATCAGCAAGCCTTGATCAAAGCGGCGACCAGCGGTAATCCAAAATTCTTTTTGGGAACAGATTCCGCACCACATACCAAAGACAAAAAAGAAGCAGCTTGTGGTTGTGCAGGAAGTTACACCGCTTACGCTGCGCTTGAGCTCTATGCCGAAGCCTTTGAGTCTGCCAATGCGCTGGATAAGCTCGAAGGTTTCGCCAGCCATTTTGGTGCAGATTTTTATGGTTTGCCGCGTAATCGAGCGCAAGTCACCCTGATAAAAAATTCCTGGCAAGCACCGGAATCGCTGGCTTTTGCAGATGCACAGCTAGTACCCTTGCGGGCTGGCGAAACCCTGCAGTGGCAATTAGCGTGACATCAAATTAAGGCACCAGTGTGAATCCACCCGAGCAATCCAAAGACCCCAACTCCCCTCTCGCCCAACGTTTCCGGGGCTATTTGCCCGTTATTATCGATGTTGAGAGTGGCGGCTTTAATGCGCAAACCGATGCTTTGCTGGAAATTGCTGCAGTCACCTTGCGCATGGATGATCAAGGCCAGCTTCATCGTCATCAAACCTTTTCATTTCATATTGAACCCTTTGAAGGTTCCAATATTGAGCAAGCTGCATTGGATTTCACAGGAATTGATCTGGATGATCCCGAGCGCATGGCGGAGCCTGAATTAATTGCATTACCCGATTTGCTGCAAGCCGTGCGCCGGGCGGTCAAGGAAAATGGTTGTACACGAGCATTGGTTGTCGGACACAACGCACATTTTGATCTGAGCTTTTTAAACGCTGCTGTAGAGCGTTGTGATATCAAACGAAATCCGTTTCATCCCTTCAGTGTATTCGATACCGCTACCCTGGCCGGGCTTGCTTTTGGCCAAACGGTATTGGCAAAAGCCTGTCGTGCGGCAGGGCTGGAGTTCAGTAACAGCGATGCCCACTCTGCTGCCTATGATGCGGAAAAAACAGCGGACTTGTTTTGTGTCATTGTGAATCGATGGAAAGATCTGGGAGGATGGAATCCGGTATTGGATGACAACGAATGAAATCAACTGTCAATCAACTGGACGGATTGCTATGCTAGCCGCGTTTTTTAACCTAACCAAATAACATTAAACACCCCGGTATTTCAGGAGGCATTATGTCAAAACCCACAAAACTCTTCGTTGTGGTAGACCCTAACGATGAAACCCACATAGCGCTTGAGCGTGCAATCATTACGTCTGCACTGCACAGCACCAAACCCCATGTGCATGCGTTCGTGGCCGTAGACGGAGATGCCGTTGATACCCGCTCCAGCAATGACAGATTATTTCGCGATTTAACCTGGTTTGAAAAAAATATCAAAAGCCCACTGGCCAATGCCGGCATTAATTACACTCTGGAAGTTTCCTGGTCTGGCGAATGGCAAAAATCAATTGTCGAGTCTGCAAAACGCCTGAGTGCCGATTTGATTTATTTACCCGTACATGCCAAAACCAACCCGGGTCGTTTCAGCTTTACTGAATCCAAATGGGAATTGTTAAAAACCGCTTCCTGCCCTGTGGTACTGATTCGTCCTGGTGCCAATGCACAACGAAAAGTGATTTTGGCTGCAGTGAATTTCCAGGCACAACGAGATGTGCAAATTGCATTAAATAAAAAAATCATCGAACAAGCCAAACATTTTGCCAATGTTTATGGTGCCGAACTGCACGTTATTAATGGTTATCTGGATTCCATGAGCTACCCTGACCGAGGTAAATTGGTTAATCAAACCGGTATAGCCAATGACAAAATTCACGTTGAAAATGGCTATACATCAGAAGTAGTTTCAGCTCTGGCTGAAAAAATAAATGCAGATTTGATTGTGATGGGAACCCTGGGACAAAACGGTATGACCAAAACCCGTCGCGGTAATACGGCAGAGCGTTTGATTGCCGCTGTTGATACAGATGTGATGGTTATCAACCACGAATAGGTTTTAAAATTCTGCAAAAAAAGACCGGGGCAAAACCCCGGTTTTTTTATGTTTCAATTTTTTGTTTTGCTGGATTTCCGGGCGAAAAAAAACTCCACCTTTGCAGGCGGAGTTTTTCAAAACACCCGGAATAAATTCCGGTTTATTTCCAGATATTAATTACCCCAAAGAGTATTCAACAATTGGATCTTGCGTGAATCAAACCCGGTCCATTGCCCCCAGGCGTCATTGGCGCTTACTGGGTCCCATGGAGTCAGGTACAAACCGAAGGTATCGGCAGACTCAGGGTTCAATGACCAGTAGCAAGCGTTAATGCCCTTCTTCTTGAAGTAAGCAGCAGCAGCTTGTTGCCATTGTTGATCTACGTTAGTCGTGATATGGCTCCAGGCAGTACGATCAGCCTGGCTGGTTTTGGCTGGCCAATCCATATTTCCACCGAATTCACCAATCAAAATACCGTAACCCAATTGACGTAAATAACCAAAGTGCTCTTCCCAACCTTGTTCCAACAGCGTTGGATTGATTACTACGCGGCAGTCGTACAGAGCAGCTTCGTCACCTTCAAGACCGGCACACTCGGTTTGAGCTGGATCCATAAATTGTTTCTGTACGAATACAGATGGACCATAAGTGTGTGGAGAGAAGAGTAAACGTTCTTTTGGAATGTTGATTGGGTTTGCACCTGCTTCAAACAAGTTCTCACCCCAGTTCGGGTTAGTATCTTCACTTCCGTGAGGTACCTGAACTTTTGTCTCGGGCGTACCATCCTGATTATTTGCAGTACCAGAGATACCTTCAACAATCACAATCATGTTCGGGTTAACAGAATCAATTGCCTGATAAGCTTCTTCGGAAAGAGACTTCCACTCAGCCCATGTGTAATCCCATGGCTCGTTGAAAATGTCGATACCGATCAGGTTATCAACACCCAACTTGGAGGACAGGCCTGCGACTTCTCTGATTGTTGCTAACCACTTGGTTTTGTCATACGCATGGATCTTGGTCACACTACTTGGGTTTCCGGTACTCGCACAAGAATAATCTTCACGACGGAAATCGTAGCCAACACGATCTTTATCGACATAAGGTGGACGAGCATCGATACGACCTGCACGCCAGCCTACATAGTTGGAACATGAGTGGATATCGATGAAGATTTGGATGTCGTTTTGATCAGCTAACTTGATAAAATCTTCAAGAGCCTGACGTGAGTTGGTTTGACGTACAGACTGGTGATTTTTCAGGTTAGGATTCAGACCTTGTGGATCAGTCGCATCCAGAGTTTGTGGAACAATTGGTAAACGCAACATAGTGATACCAGCGTTCTTCAACTCAGTCATGGTTTGTTGAATGGTGCGTCCTGAACCAGCACTGCCATTCACCCACCACATGTTACCAACGTACAACTCCATTGGTGCACCGCTTGGGTTGGTAGCATCATTGGATGGCTCATGACGACCTTCCAGACCAAACCAGTTACCACAACGTGCTGGAACCAATTGATTATCTTTTGTCAGATTACCCTGGGCATTTACACGGAATACACCGCTGCCGGAAATAACTGAACTGGAAGAGCTTGAGCTTGAGCGGCTTGAGCTGGAAATCGAGCTTGAAATCGAACTTGATCGGCTTGAACTTGAAATCGAGCTCGAACGCGATGAGCTGGAAATCGAGCTTGAACGCGAGCTACTTGAAATCGAGCTGGAGCGACTTGAGCTGGAAATCGAACTCGAACGGCTTGAACTTGAAATCGAGCTTGAGCGAGAAGAACTTGAGATTGAGCTTGAGCGTGAAGAACTGGAGATAGAGCTTGAACGGGAAGACGAACTCACCGCAG
>CBFGPN010000048.1:0-22023 GCA_965650675.1 uncultured Cellvibrio sp. | reverse complement strand
AAGCATGCCAATTGTCAATGAAATCAAAATAGAGATACTTGCGATAGAGGCATATGGAAAACAGATCGAATGGTTACACGCTCCATATGGGGCAGGTTTAACGCTCGAAAAAAAACATGTCGATATATTTAATGAATACGTAAAAGGAATATCACCTGAATTGGGTATTGTTGAGCTGACAGGGCCATATAGCGAAAAGAAATCGTAAGATATATTTCATAAAAACTATTGAGAGCAATACCATAATCCAAAATATCGCACCAATACTCCGATAGCGATTGCATCACCAGTATTTCAACATTTTGGATTATTGGTATTGGTTCGTTGCTACTGAGCGCTGTTATATTCTTTTCTGCCTTGAAGAATATTAATTGAAATATCACTAAAAGGACCAAATCTTTATAAAATCTCGGTTAGGAGAAGCCCATGACCACTGGATATTCCGGAACACCGTTAATCAAGAAACTCGGAATCAAAGAAGAGATGGAATTGTATGTTGAAAATTCTCCTCAGGAATATTTAACATGGTTAGGAAAATTGCCCGAAGGTGCGTCTGTTAGCAATAAAATTGGAAGCAACTTGGTAGCGGCGCATATTTTCTTTTATGAAAAAACCAAGTTACTCACTGCGTTAACTAAGTTAAGAAAAAAATTAGCGCAGGATGGGTTTGTTTGGGTGTCTTGGCCGAAGAAGTCATCCAAAGTAGCAACTGATATTACAGAAGACGTGATTAGAGAAATAGCACTCCCGATGGGTTTTGTTGACATAAAAGTCTGCGCCGTCAGTGAGGTTTGGTCGGGGCTTAAATTGGTGATTCGAAAAAGTGAAAGGAAGCATTGATAGAAAGTACATCGACCTGTTGCGCTTCGCTCCACTAGGTACTAATGAAACTCTCAAGAGAAATTAAATGATCATATTATTCAGGTTGTTCTCGTTTATAGGTTTTCTGGCAGTTGTTTTGCTTTCCGTCGCTCTATATGTGGATATCAAAGAAATGGATAAAACTGATGGAGGTTATGAACCACCTTATACAGGCGCAACGGGAGAAACTATTGACTGGGATAGTATGGATTTAACTGCTACAGGATTGGTTAGACGTGGTCATGTGTTAAATTTTATTGTTAATGGCACTACAGGCATGATTAGCCTCGAGTTTTTTGGTTTTGAATTTGAAGCTAGAAAGCTTTCAGAGCGGGCGATTATTGTGCATAAACCAAGGGAGGCGTTCATCCGCAGAGGCTTTAAACCTGAATTCTAATATTCGAATAACACGCGCAATCAGTCGCACATTTAACGTTTGATTTTAAACCTGGCTTCAACGCCAGTATAACCATCGGCTTCTACATTCAACAGCTGAATACTTCCCTCATGCAACTTGGCAATTTCCTGCACAAAACTGAGTCCCAACCCTGAGCTTTTCTGATGGTTATCCGGATGAGCTAAAGAATAAAAGCGTTCAAAAATACGTGGGAATGCATAGTCTGGAATCAGTGGGCCTTTATTACACACAACCAGAGTTTGATATTGAGGGTCTTGTTCCAGTTTAAGCAGAATGTCACTGTTTGAATCGGCAAAATGTAATGCGTTATCCAGTAAATTACTGACCGCTTGCTTCAATAAAAATTCATCTCCGCTGATATCATCGATTGAATTCATCTCGAATTTAAAATGAATGTGTTTCTTATCAGCATGGCTGCGTTTTGCATCGACTTCTATTTTAACCAAGGTGAATAGATTCACTGATTGCACCTTTTCCAACTCTGTTAAATTTTCCAAAGCAGCAAGTGAAAGTAATCTGTCAATCAAATTCTGCATACGGTGCGTGGAGCTTAGGATATTGTGTAAAAATTTTCGTTGTGAAACTGCTTCCATATAGCCTTCTTCCAGCAACTCTGCTGCACCACGAATCGCCGCTAATGGGCTTTTCATTTCATGAGTCAGCGTGTGTACATAATTTTCAATATAAGATTTTCCATCCAATTCCTGCCGCATGGATTCTGTTGCTTCTGCTAATTCTGCCAATTCACGTTCATGAATTTTAGGTAATACCGGACGTTCACCGTTTCGTACTTTTTGTACGTAACGGGATAGTTGCCTGATAGATCTTGTTAACCAATAGGTCAGTAAAGCGCCGGCACCCAATGCAATTAACAAAATCACACTGCCCTGGGTTAATAACTGTTGATGTGCAAACTCAATAAAAGGCTGACTACTGGATGTCGGTTGAAAAACCGTTAGAACGCCGATGAGGTGATTATTTTTCAAAATGGGAGCGGCAACATACATCACACTGGTTAAATCATTATTGGCTTCAATACGGGTAGTACGTGCACCGTATTCGCCTTTTAATGTGCGCGACACATCCATCCAAAGAGAATAATCTTTTCCTATTTCTTGTTGATCGCTGTGAAATAACACTTTGCCTTGAGCATCGGTAATGTAGAGCCCTAAATCCGGATTATGTTTTTTTAATTCCCAAATTGATGCATTCATATTCCGCAAACGGTAATGCTCAAATGCCTGATTGAAAAATTGTGAATCCAATTGATCATCATGGGTTTTACTTGCGAGTATTTCTGCCAATAAATTTGCCGTGTCCAACATGGCATTTTCAGCGGATTGACGAATGATGGGATGCAATTGCCGGGTCGCATTACTAAAAAAGGTAAAGAGCCCTATTCCGACCAACAGGAAATAAACTAAAAATAGTTTCAAGCTTAGCTTCAATTCAGTTCGCCTTTGTCATGTTTACTTGAGGCTGATGCTATAACCAAGTCCACGATGGGTTTTGATAGGATCATCCTGACTATTTACCTCGCGCAGTTTTGCGCGCAGACTTTTGATATGGGTATCCACTGCTCGTTCAAAACTGGACTCAGGTTCATCCCAGACTTTGTCCATCAATTGTGATCGACTGAATATTCGCTCAGGATAAGCCAACAAACTGGCCAGAATTTTCAATTCATATCGTGTAAGGCTAATCGACTGACCACAATACACCAGCCTCGCTTTATCTTCTTCCAGTTGAAACTTTTCTTGTTGTGACGACTGACTAATCACTTGCGTAATATTATTTGCCTGTGCATTTTCAGGTTGTTTGATTCGTTTGAGTATAGTTTTGACACGGGCACTAATTTCCCGTGGACTAAAAGGTTTTACCACATAATCATCGCCGCCTATTTCCAATCCGATAATTCTATCCACTTCCTCTTTGCGTGCGGTTAAAAATAGAATTGGCAGATTAGTGTAGTGATGTTTACCCGATCGTATTTTTTTACAAAACTCAAATCCGTTTTGATCTGGAAGACCCACATCCAAAATAATAAAATCAATTTTTTCTTGTGCTAATATTATTTCTGCTTCTTTCACCAGTGATTTCCATGTCACATGAAAACCTTCCGTTTCCAATACATAAATTAACGTATCGGCTATAGCGGCTTCATCTTCTACAATCAGCACATGTGTTTTCATAAGCTTGTTATTGATCGCTGTGTCATTAATCATTATTGGCCAAATCATTTTCTGCCAGTGTAGCACGCACAATATAACGCAAAGAACCGCCTGCATTCAGTGCATGAAATGGATAACAGGTAATCAAGGTTAATTCCGCCGTGTGATGCTGAATGTCTAATTTTTGATGATCACTGTCAATCACTTCCATTGATGACACTCTATAGTGATAAAATTTTCCAGAGCGATCCTGCAACTGAATGAATTCACCCTGTTGCACAGTTTCCATAAATTGAAAATGTGTATCCCTGTGCGCAGCAATAATAGTATTGCCACTTCGCCCTGGCGCCGCACTTTGATTTAACCAGCCGGGACCAAAAGCCAAAGCTTGGCCACTCAGTGAATCCAACACATAAAATTTTTCGCCCGCAGGTGTGATTAACAATGCAATTGGCCAGGTATCCGCCCAACTCCAGGGTTTTGTATTCTGACCAGTTTCCAGAGTTTGCTTCCATGCATTCGCAATCAATAATTGTGCAACCATAGCCTTGCCACTGATCCAATAAGATTTACCCAAACATACGAGCGCTGTGATCAGCAGTAAACGGGTAATCCATTGACTGCTGATCATTAGTCCGATTGTGTTTGCGATGGACTTCGCCGAAAAATAACCGATCATCGACGAGCCCTTGTCCATTTAATCCAGAAAAAAATCATCAGCATTAACAGGCCCATGAATCTCAATAATTCAATACCTGCTGCAGTTTGTGGATAGTTGACGGTTTGTGAATTGTTAGCGGTATTCATCGCCGAGCCTTTAGGTAATAAATTAGCAACCTGCTCTTGTTTAAGTGAGTCAGCCGGATCACGATGAATCACTTCTTCGACAGCAACAAAACTGGTATAGCGACTCACCAATTGATGCTGCAATGCGATATTGGTTATTTCGCTTTCCAATTCAGTGGAATTATTTTCGCGCAGTATTTTTGCCATCAATGATTCAATTTTTGCACGCGCCCATAAGCTGGATAAACCATTTTTTTCTTGATAGGCATTTTCTTCCAGAGCCCCTATAGTCGCTGTCCATTCTGTTTTTCCCTGGCCTGATAACCTGATAGCCTCGGGAATAGCATTTAACTTCATCGCCACAATCATAGGTTCACCTGCGTAAAGATCCGGTATTTTTTGTGGATAAATTTCGGCGTGAATAGTTTCTGGGAATTGCACTTGAATATCACGAAGCAATGGCTTTTCAAGCTGGGAGAATAACTTGCTCATTTCATGTTTGACTTGATCCAGCTGATAAATTGAGGTTTGCGTTCCCCGGCCAAACTCTGCAGCCTTTTTCATAAAATAACTGTTAGGCGCAGAACCAATACCGACAGTAAATAATCGACTATTACCTAGCAACTGATGGAGAATGCCAAACAATTCATCTTCATTACCCACTGCACCATCAGTAATAAAAATGATTTGCCGCAAATATTCTTCGTCACCCGGCATAGTCAAGGCAGCGCGTAAAGCCGGTGCCATTTCGGTACCACCTGTGGCTTGTAATGAATTCACAAAATCCAGTGCTTCTTGCTTGCTGCGAGCATTCACATCTTGCGATTGTGTAAAAAGTTCTCTGTGTATGGAATTAAATTCAATAATATTAAAGCGTTGATGTTCATTGAGCTGATGAATGGCAAACACCAAACTGGCTTTTGCTTGCTGAATGGATTCACCGCCCATTGATCCAGACGTATCAATAATAAAAATAGTTTCCCGCGCTAAAACACTGTCATCTGTCGGTACTTCCGGTGGCATAATCATCATCACACCAAAATATTCATCACCCATTTTTTCCATAAAAAACGCCGGTGCACTATTGGCTTCCGCAGCAATTTTCCAGCGCAATTTATAATCCCTATCCATTGCAACAAAATTATCTCGTGTATTAATCAACCAATCATGGTTTCTTTTTGCCAGTTTTATACCGTGGCTAGTGCTTTCGATATTATTTAATCCTTCAACATTTTCTATCTCTACACTAATGTGCGCAGGATTTGCTATTTCAGCGGAAGTATTATCCTTGGCTATAAAAGGAGCAGTCATAACTGTTTTTGTATCTGTATCGAATTGTTGAACAGACGTATCCGGGGTGTAACGAGGCGTTAATGTCATGGGAAAAGTAAAACCAAATTCATTGCCAACAGGAACCAGTGTTTCTATATAAGTAATTTCGACCAGTATATTTTCCTGCGGTGCAATATTTGCCACCTGGGTCGTAAACAAATTAGGCCTTTGCTGCTCCACCAACCCCGCCTGTTTTCCTTGCTGTAACGCTTGTTGGTAGACCTGCTGCGCTTGTTGCTTTTCGTGAATTTCACCTTTAATTACTCGCTCACCAATCGTCATAGTCATGGCATTAACTGCCGCCTGCTCTGGCAGAGGGAATAAATATTTTCCTTCAACAAACTCGCGGGATTGATTGTAAAAAGTTTGACGCACCACAACCTTGGCAATAGGCCCAGTAATCTTGACCTCAACTTCAGTACCCAATAACAACGCCGGTTTGTAATTCTGCTGATTCACGTCCCGAATCAAAAAACTCCCCGCCTGCAATTCTTCATCCGCAACCGCAACTCCGGTAAAAAACAGCACCACAACAATCAACATCATCTGACAAATAATCTTCATAATCTTCCCCACTCAACGGACAGCCTTTTCCCCATGAATCGGCTATAAGCACAGACTAAATCGCTTGTGTGAGGAAATTATGTGGTGAATGTGAAGATCTGAAATTAAAAAGTTAATTTTTTAGCAAATCCAACCATTGTCGGAGATATACAGCGCCCACTAGCCAATACTTGAAATAATACAGCGCGGAGATATATAGTCGGTGCTGTGTATTAAACTGTTATAAACATCGACCTTAAGTTTTTCAGGATAAATGGAAATTTTTATGGATTCAGTAATTTCTAAAACTCTACTAGCCGTCATCTTGTCGATTTCCATATTTTTGGTGGGTCATATCGTTGTGAGTAAACTCGTCAAGCCGAAAAAGCTATGGTGGTTTGCCCCTTGCTTTCTCTTTGCGATTTTGTTTTTTTGGTTGGCGTTCTGGGTATCTCCAGTTAGCTCTGGGAACATACCTCTAGCTAGCTTGCAGTGGGGTTCATTTGGATTGGCCATATACTGTCTTGACCAAGCTCGCAAGTTTTGGCCTAAAGGTTGGTAGTGTTTTTTGCAAAAATTGAACGCTAACTGCTGAAAAGTCTTAGTGCTTTTTACCATTTACCTTAGTCTTTAAATCGAAATTGTAAAAGAAAAAAGCATTTGGTAGGGTGTTATAACAAAGCAATGTTGCGGATGCCATTTTTGTTGCGCTTTTGCATTCGCGGTGCTCATTGTGTGTAACACAAAAGCGCAACATAAAAACGCACCGCTTATAACAACGTTATAAAGGGAGTAATGCATATGTTAGCTGCGAATAAATTGCCAGAAAATGATTGCATAAGAAAACTATTGCAAACTGGCCGATCACTTGGCTACATTGATTCCTCAGAGATATATAAGTGTTTACCAACTGAATTAACTGATTCCAACCAAATTGAAGACATCTTTCAACTGATCGAAGAGCTAGGAATTATTGTTAAACGTTAAATTCATGGAATTCTGGTTTGTAAATTTATTAGCTTTGTAAGTTGAGTTGGTTGAAACGAGCTTTGCTATTATTCGCTATCAGCTTTTTACGCTAGTCTTTTAAAAGCAAAAGCATTTAGTTTGGTGTTATAACAAAGCAATGTTGCGGATGCCATTTTTGTTGCGCTTTTGCATTCGCGGTGCTCATTATGTGTAACACAAAAGCGCAACAAAAACGTCACCGCAAATCGCAACGTTAGCTTATGAGGAAGTATGAGCGAAGAAGAATCTATTAATTATGACCTTGATGGTTATACCAAAGCATTGGATAAATTAGTCTCAATGGGCGAGAAAGAATATTACATCCATCTTGTTGACATTAATCGCCACCAGATTGGTGTTGCAAGAACGCTTCTTTGGTTATCTATTATTATATTCGGCTTCAATATTTCATTTATAGAGTGGTCTTTTGAAAAATCTAAAGACATCGAAAATTACATTCCTTTTTTAACTGGATGTTACGTTTTTGTCTGCTTGTCTGCACTTTGTAACATCATCAGCTTTGGTTTTTCTGTATGCGCAATTCCCGCATTTGGCGGCTATGCACCTTTGTATAAAAAAAGCTGGGCGGAGTATGCTCAGCCTGCATACAAAAATCTACATGAAGGGCAAGACTCCATATTTGCTTCAACATTGAATGAAATACTTGCTAATCTAGATGCTGCGTGTATTCAAGGTTCTGAAACAAATGCTTCGCGAGGTTTCAAATTAAGAGTATCTTCAATATTCGTTGTTTCGTCTATTGTATTAGTTTTTATTAGCTTACTTATATTTTCCATCAATTATTATCTATAGGCTTACTATGACAACTCAAAAACCAAGTGTTCCCGCTCCGCCCAAACCAGTTGAGTCAGACAGAAAAGTAATAATTACGCATAGCGCTGACATAGTTGTAAAAAAATAAGCTAACAAGGCGCTCCAGCTCCGCGCACTTCGTGCGCTCGACAGTTTGTAAGTCGCCATTTTGTGGTTTTGCTTCGCAAAAGTAATCCACAAAAAGCCAACTTACAAACTGCGGCTGAGCTTGGCGTTAATCACTACAAAGTAGGGAGAAAATATGAAATCAATCCTCATAGTTTTAATGTCTTGCTTTTTCTTATCTTCCTGCCAAGATGATAAAAAACTAAGTGAGTTAGAAGCAAAATTGGCGTCAAATGAAGCTGAAATCACAAAACTACAAGAGCAAATAGAAAGCTTAAAAGAAAGTAATGAAAATTTAGAGAGAACTGTTAATTTTAATAAACTTATGAGTGACATAGATAAGTTTGCTTATCTCACCCCGGGAGAAACAGGCTACGCCACAATTGAGTTTGATCTTGGCGTTTTGACTGTTAATTTGGAAGATATTAAACCCTATGCAAATGGCTCAAAAATTACGCTCAACTTTGGTAACACACTTTCATCCAGTATTAATGGCTTGAAAGGAACCTTTGAGTGGGGGAAAGTAGATGAAAATGGTTCACCTATAAATGCTCTTGCAAAGACTAAAGATATAACATTTTCAGAAACATTAATTGGTGGTTCATGGACCAAAGTTTCCATCGTATTAGACGGGATTCCTCCAACTGAATTTGGTTTTTTGCGGCTTAAGAATTTCAGTCACACTGGAATTAGATTATCCAAATAAAAGATTAACAAGGCGCTCAAGCAACGCGCACTTCGTGCGCTCGACAGTTTGTAAGTCGCCGCTTTGTGGTTTTGCTTCGCAAAATTTTTTCCACAAATCGTCAACTTAGAAACTGCGACTGAGCTTAACGTTATATAAAAAGAGGAGAATCGCTCTGAAATTTAGTAAATACCATGCGTTAGGTAACTCCTATATCGTAGTGAATCCAGAACATATCGACTCTGATCTTTCTACTGCAACAATTAAAAATATTTGTCACAAAAACTATGGCATCAGTTCGGATGGTCTATTGATCGGTCCGTTAAAGTCATCCTCTGCAAACTTTGCCTTACGTATATTTAATCCTGACGGAAGTGAAGCTGAAAAAAGTGGAAATGGGCTTCGAATCTTTTGCCGTTATTTATGGGATCTTGGTTTAGTTAAGGAAGGGCCTTTTTTAATTGAAACAAAAGGCGGTATCGTTAGTGCTCAAGTATTTGAGCACGGGAAAACTGTTAAGGTTGAAATGGGTAAAGTTTCGTTTTCTAGTTCAAATATTCCTGTGCTGGGTGCTGAGCGTGAAGTACTTTTAGAAAATATTGAAATTAATGGTCATGCCTTTGTTTTTAGTGCAGTAACAATAGGTAATCCACATTGCGTAATTTTACACGAAGAACCTACCGAAGAAATTGCTCGCATTTATGGTTCCATATTGGAAACGCATTCGAGTTTTCCAAATCGAACAAATGTGCAATTCGTAAAGGTTATAGATCGTAACAACATACAAATTGAAATATGGGAGCGTGGTGCTGGTTATACTATGGCTTCCGGTAGCAGTAGTTGTGCAGCAGCTTCAGTCGTTAGAAAACTTGGTTTGTGTGAAAATAACATAAAAGTAATTATGCCTGGCGGCGAAATAAAAATTGAAATTTCTGAAAATTTCACAATTACAATGCTTGGCTCTGTTACTCCAGTTTGCATTGGTGAAGCTTATCAAGACTGTTTGTCTCAAAATACATAAATGAATCTATAGTTTTAATAAATGCAATTTGTTTAAGTTCTGTTGAGGCTAACTCAGAGCTTGGGGTTTTTCCTGGGCCAACTTCGGAAGAATTAAAGAAAGAAATGTACGAAGTATTAGACGGCGGCAGCTGTTTTTTTAACTTGAAATACAACATAAAAAGCGGTGCTTTTACTTCACTAAATGTGAATGGCGAAGCATAATTATGTAACAAAGCATTACACCTGACGAATTGTAAGTATATATGAGCCTTTCATTTCACATTGGTTTTAATGGTCAATGCAAAGAAGCCTTTGAGTTCTATGCAGAGCATTTAAATGGAACTATTGGCACAATGCTGGAGTTTAAAGATTCTCCTGTCGCAGCAAGTGTCTCCACAGAATGGCAACATAAAATTGTTCATGCCAATATCTTAATTGAAGGAATTGAACTAGCTGGCGGTGACGTTCAACCGGAGCAATATCAAAAGCCGAAAGGTTTTAATATATTGTTAAGTGTGAACAACGAAAGTAGGGTTAAATTCCTATTTGAGCAGTTTTCTGTTGGCGGTGAAGTAATTTTGCCGCCTCAAAAAACATTTTTTTCGTCTTGTTATGCAATCGTTGTAGACCGGTTCGGTGTGCCCTGGAAGTTTAGTTGTGGCGCATAACATGCGATTCACCGAAACAGTCTTAGCCAAAATTAATCACAGTCATCAAAAACATGTATTCATCAACTTTTATTTTTTTAAAAAAGCAATTTGACGACGAGTTTTACGAGCTCGATAAAGCTATAGCCGATGCAGCAAAATCAATTCCGGGATATTTAGGCGAGGAGTCATGGGAAAACCCAGACAACGGTTATATTTCGAATGTATATTACTGGGAATCACTGGAAGCACTTCGCATACTTATGGAGCATCCCAAACATTTACAAGCGAAAGCATCTCAAGAAAAATGGCTAAATGGTTACAAAGTCGTTATTTCTCAAGTACTCAAAACCTACGGAAATATCGAGTCAGATATTTTACAGATAAGTTCGTAGGTGGAGTTGATAGACACCACACACTTCAAAAAATTTGGTGAGGTTATTAATCATGAATGTAAAACAACGCGAAGAACTAATAAAGTTGTTGCAAGTACGCTTTGAGAAAAATATGAATCGTCATAAGGATATTGATTGGGCAAAGGTACACGCAAAACTGGAAGCCAATCCCAAAAAACTTAAATCACTTGATGAAATGGAAAAAACCGGTGGTGAACCGGATGTTGTGGGCTTTGACAAAAAAACCAGTGAATTTATTTTTTACGATTGTGCAGCAGAAAGTCCTAAAGGTCGTCGCAGTGTTTGTTATGACAAGGCTGCACTGGACTCACGCAAAGAGCACAAACCGGAAAATAATGCAGTGGATATGGCAAAAGCCATGGGCATTGAAATGCTGACAGAAGAAGAATATCGGCATTTACAAACATTGGGCGAATTTGATCTCAAAACATCCAGCTGGATAAAAACACCCAATGAAATTCGCAAACTTGATGGCGCCCTTTTTTGTGACCGCCGCTACAATCATGTTTTTACTTATCACAATGGTGCGCAATCTTACTATAACGTTCGTGGATTTCGCGGTTCATTGCGAGTGTGAATTTATTGATTCGCTACAACTTTTTGCTGTAAATCCTTTCAGAAACGCGCGCCGTAAATTTCCGGCTTTGATTGTATTGGCAACCATTTTTGATGTGCGTTCTGCACCTGTTAATTTTCTGACCCAGGATCGGTAAGGAATTACACTTTCAGTGGTGCGTTTAATGGCATCAAGCGATGCATCACCCACGGCATCAGCGCTTAATTGTAAACGGTCAGCTGTTTTTTTATTTTTCTGATCAATATCAGGAGCCAACACCCGATTTAAAGCCTGAATTTCCTGTTTCAATTCTTTGCAATTCGACGCAACAGGTACGGCATATGGGTATTCTTCTGCTTTTAATAAAACTTCAGGGATTTTTTCACGTATCAAGTTCAAATCCTTAAGTGGAGAAGTCAACGCATTATTAATCTCTTTTCGGTCTTTATCGGCATCCCGGGTAGTACTGCAAGCAATACACAGAACACAAAGTAAAATAAGGGATAATTTTTTCATAGAGATTCCATGTTATTTTTCACAAAGGTCAGGTGATATGACCTGATTACTGGCACTTAATAAACTGGTTTTATCATCCAGCGTATCTTGCGTTAATTCAAACATGAAAACTCCAGCAAGCTGATGGTCAAGTATATAGCGGGATTTATTTCTGACTAAATCCGGTGTTTCGAAAAATACATTACCTATCCTTCCCGATTCAATATCAGTATTTTTCTGTTTGATTATTTCAACAATACGCCTGTGGGGATAATCTTTGTTAACCGAGTTATTTTTACCATCAACAAACTCTATGCCATAAGCAGGAAAACCGACGAGTAATTTATCTTTTTGAAAACCGCGATCCAACACATATTCAATGCTTTTTTTGAAAGTTGAATAATCTGCATGATGAGTAACCGGTGATGATTCCCAGGCACCGGTAAAATCGTAAGCCATAAGGACAGCGTAATCGAGATATTGCTGAATTTCGGGAAGATATTGTTCGCCATACCAATAGCCTGCAAAAATATCGGCTGTCATTTGAATGTCGTCGGGTAACTCTGTTCGCAAGGCGGCAAGCAAATCGACCAGCAATCTACTTTCGATGGGATCGTTACCGCCTTGTTGGTGCACGGCTTGTTTCGTCCAATATTCCCAATCTATATCAATGCCATCAATTTTATGTGCAACCACGTAATCATTTACATTTTTCGCAAAGATTTTTAACAGGTTTTTGTCTGCGGCAATTTTTTGAAATGCATCGCCATAACCTATGGCTCCACCAATAGACACAAATACTTTTTTATTTTTCTCATGGGCCATTTTCACCAGCGGATCAATTATCTTATCCACATCAGCCGTATGCAAACTACCATCGGCACCAGGCAAAACAAAGATAAGCGTAATGTGAGTAAATTTATTCCAGGGGATATTTTCAAGTGGTAATTGATTGGCTGACCAGGTTGGGTAAACCGCAACAATCGGCAAACACCGGGTCTGCTTTGGATTATCTTGTTGTGAACAAGCTGCACATAAAGTCCACAAGACCGCAATCAATATTATTTTCATGGGTTATTTCCATAAACAATTCGATCAAACCAATCTGTCATATATTTCATCATTGAGTGATCACATTACAGGTTCAACTGTTTTTATCAATCATAAAAATGAGACCTGGCTTTAGTTAAAAGTGAATAACTTATCACATAGGTACTCATGTCGTTACTGTACAATTCCGCCCGGTCTGAACATCCCGAACCCGTTTTTATTTGAGCATCGGGATAAAAATAATAGCTGTTCGAAAAAGCATCGTCATTCATAAATCGGCTGATAATAACATCGGGTTAATTTTCATTGCTGTTTAATCCACACACTCACAATTTCGATATTCCTATCATCCGGGAGAATAGAATGAAATTAAAATCACTATTGTTGTTTTTACTCAGTTGCAGTTTTGCCACTGATCTTTATGCCGCGAACAGACCCTCAGGTTACGTTACACTTTGCAATGAGGGTAAAACCTGTTCTGTTGCAACATCCACAAACGTCGCTTTTGGTCGCGCTGATAAATTTTTTTACAAAACATTGAGCGGAACATTTGTTTGCTCTGAAGCTACTTTCGGTGGCCGTATTGCCGGTGGCGTTAACGAATGCTCTCGTCCCAATACCCAAAGTTCTACCAGTTCCGTAACACGTTCTTCGAGTTCTTCCAGTTCACGATCCAACTCCGTTTCATCTTCAATCAGCTCAAGTTCGCGCAGTTCAAGTATTTCGTCTATCAGTTCAAGTTCTCGCAGCTCCAGTTTATCCTCTGTGTCTTCCAGTTCCAGATCATCCAACAGTTCAAGCTCCCTGGCACCTGTTGTCACCTCAGGTGTTGATGGTTTTGCTGCAGTGGATGCATTGGGCCTTGCCACTACAACTGGTGGTGCTGGCGGTGCCGTTGTTACAGCAACCAACTTCGCTGAACTGAATCAGTACATGGATTCAAACGATACGCTGATCATTTTGGTATCTGGCACCATCCAATTAAATGGCATGACACCATTGCGCTCCAACAAAACACTGATGGGCATTAACAACGCGAAGCTGACAGGCGGCGGATTGGAAATGTACAAACGCAGCAACATCATTATTCGTAATATTACTTTTGAAAATGCGCCGGATGACTCACTCAAAATTAATCAAAACTCACATCATATATGGGTAGACCACTGTACTTTCACAGATGGTGATGTTGCCGACCCTGAAGCAACTAACCACGATGGTTTGTTTGATATCACACGTCAATCAAGCTACATCACTATTTCTTACAACAAGTTTTTCAACCATGCAAAAACCATGTTGATAGGTCACAGTGACAGTGCATCTTCTGATGTAGGATTTTTAAAAGTCTCTATTCACCACAACTGGTTTAACGGCACTGCAAGCCGTCATCCACGTTTGCGTTACGGTGAAGTGCATGTTTACAACAACTATTACCTGAACAACAAAGAATACGGTGCAACTTCTACCCAGGAAGGCGATCTGGTGGTTGAAGGAAATTATTTCCAGGGCGTTCCTTTCCCAACATTGGTTGGTTATGCCGAATCAGGTCCTGGCGATATAGTTGAACGTTACAATGTGTTTGTTGATTCAGGTGTTGCCCAAACACGCGGTACCGCATTTGATCCTTACACTTATTACAACTATGTATTGGAAGATGCTGCCAGTCTGCCTGCGAAGTTAACGCAAAACACTGGTGCTGGCGTCATTGACCCTTATGCAGTATTAGGTATTTCCCGTTGATCCACTTTCCCTTTGATGATTCGTCATCAAAGGGATTTTTTCAGGCTCACACCACTTTATAAAAAATCTAACTCTAAAAATAATTAACCAGTTTGGCGGATCTCTTCCGCCTTTTTTTATTCTGTAATGTTAAAAACTGCATGATACGCCGAGTTATTTAATACCTGGCTTAATCATCCTGATCAAAGTTTTATCCTTGCGAATAAAATGATGTATCAATGCCGCCAACGCATGAATAACAACAATCACGATCAGTACCCAGGACAAATATTTGTGGGCCAGCGACACTATATTCAGCTGCTCGTTATCCAGCAATATCAGTGATGGCACCTGAAAAAGACCAAATACATCAATCGATTGACCTTCATAGGTACAGGTCAGATAACCCGTGATAATAATCGCAAACAACAACAGGTACAGACTGAACTTGATCAGTTTAATGATGATGTTGGTCAATAACGATTGGGTCAAGGCAACCGGGGTTTTACTGGTCAGGCGCCACAATAACCTGATTGCCACCCAGATAAACAACAAGCTGCCCATTGCATAATGGAAATGCGCAATTTTTAAGAAATTTGGCGAGGAATAACCACCGAAATGTATCAGGTAAATTCCCAATCCAAAAATCAGTAAAGTGACTGCTGCCGTTACCCAATGGAATAATATGGTGAAAATGCCGTAACCTGACGAAGAATCTCTTATCATTTTTATACCTCATGTTGTGCAAATTATTGTTATATTATTTTTCAAACCTAATTCAGGCAGAGTTATCTGAAAATAAAAAATATCCTATCGATAACACAGCCACAGCGACAAATATTCCACTCACGACAAATTGTTTTATATTCATCGCCAGAAAGAAAGCGGACACTCCATGCACCAGTTGTAGCACTGGCAAATTGGACAATACCAGAATACTGACCAACAACAATGGAACCCAGAAAATAATCTGTTTAACCCAGGGATTAAATTCCTGCTGACGAGGTAACTGTGACATTACTCGCCCGGTAAAGCCATCGTCATCAATATAATCACGGGTTTGTTGAAAATGTTGTTTCAACAATTGTTCAAAATTATCGTCGTTCATTTTAAATTACTCATGCAAGGCACCTTGCCAGGCTGATAATGCGTGTTGCAATTTTTGTTTGCCTCTATTGATATGGGTTTTCAAAGTTCCCAAAGGCACACTCATCACCAGCGCTGCTTCTTCGTGAGAAAAACCATCTTCAAAACACAAACCGATTGCCATTTTTTGCGCCGGGCTCAACAGCTGCATAGCAGCCGCAAGATCTTTTTTAGCGTGATATTGATCAATTTCAGAAGTTTCAGATTCCACTTCTTCATTGTCATCCAACTCGCACCATTGAATTTTTTTACCACGCCAACGGTTAGCAGCAATATTAAAAGTAATCCGATACAACCAGGTTGAAAATTTGCAGTCGCCACGAAACGCCGATAAAGCTTTATAAGCTTTGATGAATGCCTCCTGAGCCAGATCATCAGCCAAGTGTATATCACCATCACTGAGGCGTCTTGCCCAGCTGCGCAATTGCGATTGATAACGCAAAACCAGCTGCGAAAATGCATGCTGATCCTGATGCGCCACCACTCGCGCGATTAAGTCCTGATCTGAAATCATCGCTGTTAACGAATCAGGCAGATTTTTTAGGTTGCGATAATTTCCATATCGCCAAACGGGATAAGCCCGCCGCGATAACAATGAGCCCTACAGCACCTATTTCAAAACCAATCAGTACAGTCAGAAAAACCATTAGCGCCAAACCGACAAGTGTTTCTTTAATTCCTTTGGATAGATTGGCTTGGCTTTTACCATCAAAATCAGTCAACAATTCTTCAGGCACATCACGGCCGGCATCCAGAAATTTTTGGATCAACTCCTGATGCTGCGTCCGTTTTTGTGCCAATGCGCGATAGCGTGCAACCACCAAGGCTATGATAAAAAGAAAGCCACCCCCTATGACCACAATAATTGCCACTACAGGAATCAACAACATTTCATTGAATCCGGCACTCAGTGATTCCGGTGATGGAGGAGTGAAATGTTCAAAATGCTGTTTAATGCTATCTTCAATCTGATCCGAATTTATTTGTTCAACATTCACTGCAGGCAGGATTTGATTGGTCTCCAGCGTCTTTGGCGTGTCACCTTCAACAATAATTCCCACAATTTCTTCCGCACGATTGGGAAGGGATAAAAGCAAAAGCATCAAGCTACAAAGAATCAATGCCAATACTTTATGTGAATAAATAGGATGTGCAGTCATAGCTTCCCCAAACCTGTTGTTACCCGTTTAATCTTATTGATTGAGACCCGCACAACAAACATTCGGATTCACCCCGAGCTAATTAAATATACCCCTGAACCAGCCACCCTCAACCAGTTCACAATCGGCAGTTTGCAAGGGTTTAAATTCCTCAACAATCGGTACCCAGGTAGCACCTTTGCAATTTTCGGCACTCAAATTACCTGTTTCCCTGTCAAGCCAATCAAATACTACGCCTGGTGGTGGCTCCTGATTCAATGAGCGTGTTGGTATTTTTTTCATAAAATCAACCCAGATTTGTAATGCACCACTGGCGCCACTGAAAGGCGTGACCGAATTGTCGTCATTACCCATCCAGACCACCGCCAGGTGCTCACCGGAAAAACCGGCGAACCAGCTATCGCGTTGATCATTGGTAGTGCCTGTTTTTCCTGCCACCCTCAAATCAGCGGGTAATTGAATTGCAGCGCTTCTTCCGGTCCCCATGGTGGTGACCTGATGCAAGGCATATTGCAGTTGAAAAATGCTTTCTGCCGAAAATTGCTGTTCCAATTCGAGCGGGTAACGTTTGAGAGGCTGGCCGTCTGCCGTTAATACTTCGCGAATAGCGTGCAGCGGAACATGAACGCCATCTGCTGCCAGAGTGTGATAAATACCGGCAACCTCAAAAGGCGTCATTTCCTGCGCACCCAATAACAATGAGGGCAACTCTTTCATCTCACCCGTATAACCGGCCTTTCTGACCGCTTTTACCACTTTGGATAAACCCAGGGTCATGCCCAAACGGGCAGTGGACTGGTTAAAGGAATTAGCCAAAGCTTCTATCAAAGGTAAATTGCCGTGGCTGACTTTGTCATAATTTTGTGGCTCCCATTTTTGACCACCGGATTGGTACTCAACAGGATCATCACTGATGGTCGTCATCAGGTTGTACATCTGCGGAATTTCCAATGCAGCCAGATATACAAAGGGTTTCATCAATGAACCCATTTGGCGTCTGGCATCAAGTGCACGGTTATACCCCTCAAAACGCGGGTTTTTATCTCCCACCAACGCAAGCACTTCACCACTGCCCACCGATGTCACCACAATCGCAGCTTGAGTATTTTTTTCCTTGATGCGGCTTTCCATTTGTTGCAACCGGGCTACCAATGTAGCTTCAGCTTGTCGCTGCAAGGTCGGTGAAAAACTGGTGAATATTCTCAGCCCTTCACTGCGTAAATCCTCCTCGCGATAATCCTGTTTCAACTGGCGCTTGACCAAATCCATAAATGCCGGATAAGTGGTCGTACTCGCTGACGCATCCGCTACAACTCCCAGAGGTGTTGTCCGGGCAGTTTTGAATTGCTCTTCAGTAATTAATTGTTCAGCCAACATCACACCCAACACCAAATTGCGTCTTTCCTTTGCGCGCTCAGGGTGTCGCCATGGATTGTAATAAGAAGCCCCCTTTGCAAGGCCCACCAACAACGCAACCTGTTGCACATTCAATTCACTGATAGGCCGCCGAAAATAATGCTGCGCCGCCAAACCAAATCCATGAATCGCACGCGGTCCGCTCTGACCTAAAAACACTTCATTGACATAGGTTTCCAGAATTTCAGCCTTGCTGTAATGGATCTCCAACAAAACCGCCATAATTGCTTCCGGAATTTTCCGCTGCAAAATACTTTGTTCATTGGAAAGGTAAAAATTTTTCACTAATTGTTGTGTGATGGTACTGCCGCCCTGACGAACACCACCATGACTCAGGTTCACCCAGGCTGCGCGCAAAATTGCCATAGGCGACACACCGTGATGCTCCAGAAAATGTTTGTCTTCAACGGCCAATAAAGTTTCACCCAGTATGGGTGGCAAGTCGGTCAATTTAACCAACAGCCTGTCTTCCTGATTGGCGGGATAAAAACCACCAATTTCCTGTGGCTCCATACGTACCAAGGGTAAATCCGCACTGGCCTGATCAACCAATGAAGCCACTTGTCCGTTGGCAATAGTGACCCGAAACATTTGCGAGCTTTCAGTCTTATCCCAAAACACAAATCCACGACTGTGTACTTGATACTCGATGCTGGATGAAAAAGAGGAAACCCGTTTTTTGGCTTGCCCGGGTTGACGAATATCACCTGATAAACCATACCCCAGAGCTTTTAATTCCTGTTCGAACAAATCCGGTGTCAAACTCAACCCCTGATACAACTCCAGCGGTTGCGCATAAACACGAGCAGGCAAGGCCCATTTTTTTCCTTCGAATTTTTTTCTGACCTGTACATCCAGATATAACGTCCAGACCAACATCACCAGCATAAAAAATAATATGGAGTAAATTGTCCAACGCCAAAAGCGGCCCCATTTTGTCGTGACAGATTTTACGGGCTTGGACTTGGCTGAACGTTTTTTACGTCTGGTCATGTGCTACTCAACTACCTAGGTTTTTACGCGAGTGGCAGTGTAAACTGCCGGCCAATTTTTTCCTATTGAATGACTATTGGGTTTTTTGGGGTAATGCATATGAAACGTTTTCACATTTATGGCATTGGTGCTGCGCTGGTTGATACTGAAATCACGATTGCAGATTCCGATTTAATCCAAATGGCTGTCGCCAAAGGCGTTATGACACTGGTGGATGAACAACGACAAAATCAATTAATTCACTACTTGCAAGATCATCTGGTTGCATCGCATAAAGCCAGTGGCGGATCAGCCGCCAATACCATTATTGCTGCCAGCTATTTTGGTTGTGATAACGTCTATTCCTGTAAAGTTGCCAACGATGAAAACGGTGAATTTTATTTGCAAGACTTGCGTAAAGCTGGCGTCATCACACCTGCACATATTCAACCACCGGCAGGCATCACCGGAAAATGCCTGGTCATGATCACACCGGACGCTGAACGCACCATGAATACTTTTCTCGGCATTAGCGAAACCTTGTCTACAAAAGAATTGGATCCGCAAGCGATTGCCCAATCGGAATATGTCTATATCGAGGGCTATCTGGTGACATCACCAACCGGAAAAGCAGCCGCGATTGAACTGGCCAAAATAGCCAAAGCCAATAACACCAAAACCTCATTGAGTTTATCCGATCCTGCGATGGTGCAATTTTTCCGCGATGGTTTGCTGGAAATGATCGGTGACGGAGTTGATTTAATTTTCTGCAATCGCGACGAAGCCTTAGGCTTCACCCAAACCCATCAGCTTGATGATGCCTGCAAAGCATTAAAAAAATATTGCAAACAATTTGCCATTACCTGTGGCAGCGATGGCGCACTGGTGTTTGATGGAAAAAATCTCATACAAGTACCCGGCACACCAATAAAAGCAGTCGATACAAACGGTGCAGGTGATATGTTTGCCGGCGCTTTTTTATATGCCCTGATACAGAAAAAAGATTTTGAAACTGCCGCAAAATTCGCCAATCTCTGTGCGGCAAAAGTAGTATCGCAATTTGGGCCGCGATTAAAACCGGAACAATATGCTGAACTGAAAACCGGTTTTTCTATTTAATTGTCAAACACCGGCGCAAGTAGAACAGTTCTGATCTTTCTTCAATTTGATCTCGCGCCATTCCAAATGGCGTGCATCAAAAACCAATAAACGGCCAGACAATGAAGTTCCAAAACCGCTAATCAGTTTTATGGTTTCCAGTGCTTGCATTGAGCCTATCACCCCCACTAATGGCGCTAACACGCCATTGGCAGCACAAGTCAGATCATCCTGATTTTCTTCGTACAAACACGCATAACAGGGGCTGGTCTCTTCACGAAAATCAAATAGGGTTATTTGCCCTTCCAATCTTATTGCTGCGCCTGAAACCAAAGGCACTTTTGCTGCAACACAAGCCGCGTTAATGGCAAAACGGGTTTGAAAATTGTCTGTGCAATCCACCACTACAGCCACTTGTTTAACTTGTTCAAGCAGACTGTCTGCATCCAACATTTTTTCAATGCAGGTAATTTGAATATCCGGATTTAATTCACGCAAGGTCTTTGCTGCTGACTGCGCTTTATTTTCACCCACACGAGAAGTACCGTGCACAATTTGTCGTTGTAAATTGGTGATATCTACCAAATCAAAATCAGCCAACACCAAATGTCCAACGCCCGCCGCTGCCAAATACATAGCCACCGGCGAACCTAACCCACCCAAACCCACAATCAACACTTTCGCCGCCAATAATTTTTCCTGTCCTTCGATATCAATATCGGGAAGCATGATTTGACGTGAGTAGCGGAGTAATTGTTGATCGTTCATGTTGATAATTGCCCAAATTAAATGTTTACAGACGACCCCGGGTTACCCGATCATTTCCACCAAGATCCTTTCGCGTTTCAATCGCTGAATATCCATTTTCCAAGAATAATTTTTTAACAGCGTCCGCTTGATTGTGTCCATGCTCCAGCAATAAATATCCACCGGATGTCAAAAATGATTTGGCATGGCTGATAATCTTTTTAATATCCGCCAATCCATTGTCTTTCGCAATCAAAGCAGATAAAGGCTCAAAACGTACATCGCCTTGCGACAAATGCACATCATCGGGATCTATATAGGGCGGATTGCTGACAATCAAATCAAAACTGATTGCAGGAATTTTTTCAAACCAATCACTTTGCAATATTCTGATATTGTCAAAACCCAATTGACATCGATTGGTTTCCGCCAGTGCTACAGCATCTGATGATTGATCCACCGCCATAAATTGCCAATCTGGTTTTTCACTCGCCAGTGCCAACACGATTGCCCCCGTCCCCGTGCCCAAATCCAAACATAAACGTTTTTTTTCAGGCAGATCGGCTGCAAATAATTGTAAAGCCACTTCAACCAATATTTCTGTATCGGGGCGAGGAATTAATGTGGATGCATTCACTGCCAATGGCAACGACCAAAATTCGCGACGCCCGATAATATGCGCAACTGGCTCACCTTTTTTGCGACGTTCGAGCATCTGTAAAAAATCGGCAGTTTGTTTTTCTGTTAATACATGATCTGGCCAGGTAAATAACCAGGTGCGATTTTTTTGCAACAGATGTGTGAGCAATAATTCAATATCCAAACGCGCAGTGTCACTCACGGAATTTATTTCTTC
>CBFGPN010000047.1:0-22239 GCA_965650675.1 uncultured Cellvibrio sp. | reverse complement strand
CAAAGAATCCGGTCTCAGGGAAACGTTCAAAAACAAAAGCTATGAGGCGGCCAATCTTGATGCCTACAAAGCTCAAATGGAAGAAATGAACGCGACGTTTGAAAAATTGTTGTCCCGATTGCCACAAAAAACGGAAATTGCAGGTTTGCTTGAAGATATAGGAGCCAAAGGGCGCGAAAGTGGATTGGCGATAAATAGCCTGGGTATCAAACCTGAAATCACTGCCGAATATTATATTGAAGTGCCCATCGGTATTAATGTAACGGGGGGTTATCATGATCTTGGCGGATTTGTTAGCGGCGTTGCCGGGTTGCCAAGAATTGTGACCCTGCACGATTTTTCTATTAGCAGATCAAAAAGCCAAACACTTGAAATGGATATTTTGGCAAAAACTTATCGTTACAAGGTTGTTGATGCGGAAAGCAAATCCAAAAATACAAAAGGCAAAAAATCCTCAGGCAGCAAATCCAAGAGGACTAAATAATGAGATATCTACAATTTTCGGTTTTCCTTGTGTTTTGCCTGTTTCTCGTTTCTTGTTCCAGCGAACAACAGCACAAGGATTTACATGAATTTATGGCAGAAACCAAAAAGAGACCTTCGGGTGAAATTCCGGATTTGCCTCCTTTTGTGCCCTATCAGCCCTTCGCTTATGCTGCATCGACTTTACGCAGTCCGTTTGAGAAGCCAATACCTGTAGATGAGTCTGCCCTTAAAGGCGGCAGAACAGTTGTTCCTGATTTAACCCGTGCACCTGAGTTTCTGGAGGGGTTCAATATTACTTCGCTGAAAATGGTGGGTTCTGTGACCTTGAAAGGTGTTGTCTGGGCACTGATTGATACATCGGATGGAAATGTTGTAAGGGCAACCGTAGGTAATCACATGGGGCGAAATTACGGCAAAATTATTTCAGTGACCCAGTCCCAAATTGAAGTAATGGAAATTGTGTCGAACGGTGTTGGTGGTTGGGTCGAAAACCCACGAATTATTAAATTGGAAGAGAAGGAATAAGCAAGATGACTGCTCCATTTTCCTTGAGGTTTAGTATGCGTAATCTGGCGATATTGGTAATAAGTTTGGTGTCTCCGATTGTTCTGGCAAGCACATTGACAAAAGTTGATGTTGCCCAGCTTCCGGGTGATAAATTTGAGATCCGCATGGCCTTTGATGAAGCTCCTCCCGAGCCCAAGGGTTACACCATAGAGCGGCCTGCCAGAATAGTGTTGGACTTTCCTGATGTTGACAGTTCGCTCAAAGAGCGGCGTATTCCGCTGACTGTGCAAAATGGGCAGAGTGCTATGGTGTTGACCAGTGATGGTCGTACACGATTGATCGTCAATCTGGATTCTCTGGCTGCTTATACCACTCGTACGGAAGGTTCTTCCCTGATTCTTCAGGTTGATGCTCCCGGAACAAATGCAGCCAATCAGTCAACCCAAGGCTCCACAGTTAATATCGCCAAGCAGTCACCAGTTACCTCGACTGTTAGTGGTCAGCCACAGATCAACAGTGTGGATTTCCGTCGTGGTGAGTCGGGTGAAGGCCGAATTATTCTGGGGTTATCCAATACCACAATATCCGCAAATTTGGTGGGTACGGGTGCGGGTGTCCGCTTGTCATTTAAAAATGCTTGGATTTCCCCTGATCTTCGCAGACGTTTGGATGTACTCGATTTTGCCACACCGGTATCAGTAATCAGCTCATCTCAAGAGGGTGATAATGTTGTCTTTAACATAGCAGCCAGTGGTGAATTTGATTATCTGGCATACCAGACAGACAAAGAGTACGTGGTTAGCATAAAACCACTGACCGAGCGTGAAAAAATCGAGAAGAAAAAAGAGTTTTCATACGTGGGTGACAAGTTGTCGCTGGATTTCCAAGACATAGAAGTTAGGGCGGTGTTGCAGATTATTGCGGATTTTACCAATTTGAATTTGGTTGCCAGTGATACGGTCGGCGGTCGCATTACCCTGCGATTGCAAAGTGTTCCCTGGGATCAGGCGTTGGATCTGGTCTTAAAAACAAAAGGTTTGGATAAGCGTTTGGTGGGTAACGTGATGATGGTGGCTCCTGCAGCTGAAATTGCAGAGCGTGAACGCCGTGAAATTGAAACACAAAAGCAACTGGAAGAACTGGCACCTCTTAGAACAGAATATATTCGTGTGCGATATGCCAATGCTCGTGATATGTTCAAGCTGTTTTCAGGTGGTGGAGAGGGAGGCTCCGGTGGTGGCGGTGGTAGCAGCGGAGGAAGGGGCGGCAGTTTAACTACCCAAAGTGTCCTTTCCGAGCGTGGTTCAGGTACTGTTGATGAGCGTACCAACTCCATCATCATTACCGATACAGCCGATAGAATTGAAGCCTTCAAGCGCTTGGTTGAACAGATCGATATTCCCATTCGTCAGGTCATGATTGAAGCTCGAATTGTTGTTGCCAATAACAACTTCCAACGTGAGTTGGGTATTCGTTGGGGCGGCGCTGCATACAGAAGGGATGGAGCAAACACTATTGATTTGGGTGGTTCTCAAGCGGGCCTTGATTCGCCGACACCTACAGACTTTTTTGAAGGTACTGATGGGCCTCTGGATCTCACAGAACACAACATTGTTGACCTTGCGACCACTGGAACCCCAGCCGGTAGCGCTGCGATTGGTATTTTGACTGAAAATGCCTATTTGGATATGGAGTTAACTGCATTGGAAAACTCCGGTTATGCGGAAATAGTGTCACAACCCAAGGTTATTACCAGTGATAAACAAACAGCCTCAATCCGTTCCGGTAAAGAAATCAGTTATCAGGAAGCATCTGCCAGTGGTGCGACCTCAACTTCATTTAAAGAGGCCGTTTTGTTGTTGGAGGTAACACCACAAATTACACCCGACAACAACATCATTATGGATTTGTCTGTGTCCAAAGATGCGCTGAGTGACATAGTGAATGGTGTGCCCACTATTGATGTTACCCGTCTTGATACAAAAGTGCTGGTCAGTAATGGTCAAACAGTCGTGTTAGGTGGCGTTTTCTCGCTTGATACTGCCAAGGCAGAAAGTAAAGTTCCTGTTCTGGGCGACATTCCATTTTTGGGGCGTCTGTTCAAGCGAACTCTTAACCGGCAGTCCAAATCTGAACTCTTGATATTTATTACTCCTCGTTTAATGGCGGAGTCCCTCAGTAAATAATGTCCAAGTCGAACATTTTTCTTGTCGGCCCCATGGGGGCCGGCAAGTCGACTATAGGTCGTGTTCTTGCTTTTGAACTGAATCGTCAATTTAAAGATACAGACCGTGTCATAGAAGATCGCACGGGTGCCGATATTCCCTGGATATTTGATATGGAAGGCGAAGCAGGTTTCAGGGACAGGGAAACGGCTGTACTGGTAGATCTCAGTACAGAATCTGATTTGGTTATTGCAACCGGCGGTGGCATAGTGCTGCGTCCGGAAAATCGTCGAATGATGAAAGACTCGGGTTATGTTTTTTATCTTACTGCATCAACAGAGCAACTGGTTGAGCGCACATCCCGCGATAAAAAACGTCCATTGCTGCAAGTAGAAAATCCCCGCCAAAAAATTATTGATTTATTGGAAATGCGCGATCCACTTTACCGTGAATCCGCTGACTTTATTATCAATACGGATAAGCGTTCGCCTAAGATGGTCGCACAGGAAATTGTTCGTTTGATTGACGAATCACACTGAAAACATATTTCCTGTGACTTTGTGATAAAGTGACCGCATTCTGTTTTTTTGAGTTAATTTTATGCAAGTGATTCATGTTGAGTTGGCCGATCGACGTTATCCTATTTGTATCGGTGAAAATTTAATTACAAACAGGGAGCTTGTTGGTCAATATGTTCAGGGGCGTCAGGTTTTCGTGGTTACTAACGCCGTTGTTGCACCACTTTATTTGGATCAGTTAAAAAAAACCTTATCGAATTATCAGGTAGATGAAATAATTCTTCCCGATGGAGAAAAATTCAAAACTCTTGATGTCTGGTCGCGCATTTTTGATAAGTTGCTGGAATCTCGCCATAACCGCAGTACAACCATAATTGCTTTGGGTGGCGGTGTGGTAGGTGATATGGCAGGCTTCGCTGCTTCTGCCTATCAGCGGGGAGTGGAATTTATACAAATCCCAACCACTTTACTGTCTATGGTTGATTCCTCTGTGGGCGGCAAGACAGGTGTGAATCATCCGCTCGGTAAAAATATGATTGGTGCTTTTTACCAGCCTAAATTGGTTCTTGCAGACATCAGTTTATTAAAAACTCTTCCCGCCAGGGAATTGTCTGCAGGGCTGGCAGAAATTATTAAATATGGATTAATTTCGGATTATGAATTTTTTGTGTGGTTGGAAGAAAACATCGATGCTTTGATGCAAGGTGATCAGTCAGCATTAATTTATGCGGTTAAACGTTCCTGTGAAAACAAGGCGTTTGTTGTTGGCAAAGATGAGCGTGAAAATAGTTTGCGCGCGATTTTGAATCTTGGGCACACATTCGGACATGCTATAGAAACCGCACAAGGTTATGGTACCTGGCTGCATGGGGAAGCGGTTGCAGCGGGTATGGTAATGGCTGCAGATTTATCTTGTCGTCGTGGAAAAATCAGTGCAGAAGATTTGCAAAGAATAATTACGCTGTTAAAGCGCGCCAATTTACCTGTGCGATCACCAGCCAATATGACAGATGAAGAGTTTTTGTCATTGATGGGCGTTGATAAAAAAGTAATGGATGGACGTTTACGTCTGGTTTTATTAGAGTCTATGGGTAAAGCGGAAGTTACCAGTGACATAGAGTCAAATCTTTTGCATCAAACTTTTGCGGTATGCAGAGCTGCATCTTAATTTTGAGACGGGTGAGGGTTAACTTATGACACCAGAATCCCCTTTGCGAGCACAACCAGACAGCCGATTATCCGATGACCCGGTGGGTTTTCAGGCGGGGCTTTTTGATTCGGAAAATCTTGATGCCCACGACAGTTCAGCATTATTAAGTGACTATCGACAGCGTTATGGTTTATCGGAAGATCCGTTTTCGGATGATTACAGTTTTCCTCTTTTTACAGCAGCAGGTCGTCGTCAGGTGTTGGATCAGCTGTTACACCTTTGTCAATTCAGCAATCAACTATTGGTGATTACCGGTGAATCTGGTGTGGGTAAAACACGCATTGCGCATGCTTTGGCCGATTCATTGGAAGAAAACGATCATTTATGTTTTTTGGCGATGAGCCCCGGGCAGACACTTGAGCAATTGCTCAGGGCGATCGCGGAGTCTTTTAACCTCGATATTGTTGAAACTGCACCTGTTGAGAAATTAATTCAGGAAATCGAAAAGTTTATTGAATTGCATGCATTGAATCAGGACGCGGAAAGTGATGGATTGGTGTTATTAATTATTGATAATGCAGAGCACCTGGATGCGCAATGTGTTGCTGCTATTGGTGCATTACTTGACAACAAGCCCCAGCCTTATCCTTTGCATGTTGTGTTGGTGGGCGAACCTGTATTGGTGTCGCGGTTAAATGATATTGAATCAGAGCATTTGCAAATCAGTGATTTTCATTTGCCCGCTTTTACTTTGTCAGAGACAGTTGATTATCTTAATTTTCGTATGGAAATGGCGGATTATCTGGGGCCGGAAATTTTCACTGAAGCAATGGTCGATCCCTGGTGGCGACAAGCTCACGGGCAGCTGTCATTGATCCATGAATCAGCACAGGATAAATTATTGCAGTCAGTACTCCCGCAATCCGAAACCAAACGTCTTACTTTTCCGATATTTCATATCGTGGCAATTTCGGCTGTGATTGCAGTTGCCGGAGTGTTTTATCTTTATCTGGATAAACAACCGGAAAAAAATACAGAAGTGGTCTCTATTCCCAAAATAAATTCCCAATCTTCAGTTGTGGTGACAGCCAAATCACAAGCGGTTGCAGATACCCAGGTACCGGTGGAGCCAATTCTTCAATCATTGCCGGATGTATCAGTTGATCAATTGCCCGCAGAAAATTTTCCAATAACAAATGAAGTTGTGAGTTCAGTGGCATCCAGTGCAATTCCCCAGCCCGTAGTTGATGTGCAAGATATAAAAATGGCGGAAGTCAAAGAGCCTGTGACTACAACTGAAAGCAGTACTTCTGTGATGGCAAATAATACAATTGAGTCCAATCCGACATCGACTGCGGATGTGACACGATTGACAGAGCCCAAGCCCAGAATGGCGACCTCGCCATCCGGCGATCTGACTGCAAATGAACAAGAAATTTTGTCCTGGTCGTCTTCAGAATACACAATTCAAATTCTGGGCGTAAGCAATTTGAAATCAGCTCAAGACTTTGTGAATTCCCAAAGTAATCGATCTGAATTATTAATTTTTGAAACACGACGAGCGGGAAAAAAATGGTATGTGGTAATCACAGGGCACTATGCTTCCAATGCCGAAGCAAGAACAGCTGCTGCCAGATTACCAGCCAAGCAGCGCGAATCAGGCCCTTGGCCACGGCAAATAAAAGTTATTCAGCAAGAAATTCGTCAATAATAGTGCTGACAAGATGAATCCTAATATAGAAATTTCGGTAAAGACCCGCTTTGTGGATGAACAATCTGTCGCTGAAAAAGGGCAGTTTGTGTTTGCCTACACCATTACGATTTCCAATCAATCCGCTATTTCTGTACAGCTAATCAGCCGACACTGGATTATTACAGATAGTCGCAGCCAGGTGCAGGAAGTAAAAGGTCTGGGTGTAATAGGACAACAGCCTGTGTTACAACCGGGTTCCAGTTTTACTTACAGTAGCAGTGCGATGTTGGCAACAGAAACAGGAACTATGCAAGGTAGTTATCAAATGTGCACAGAGGAGAAAGAAAATTTTTCTGTGCCAATTCCGGCATTTCTGTTGATACACCCCAAAAAGTTACACTGATAATTTTCCATTCTCTCTTCGGATGTAATGCTATGGCGTTTTGCAAACTCAATTCATCATGGTTTCTTATTTTGTTGCTGATGATTCAGTCGCCGATATTGCTGGCGGATTCATCCGGGTTTACGTTTTTTCATGCCCGTGGTACGGAAATAGTGACGGCATTCGGAGAGCCTGTTTTTTTTAAGGGCGTCGCTTTCGGTAATCGAGTCTGGAATAACGACAGAATTCCTGTGTTGCATCATTCAGCAGAAGATTTTCTTCGTGTTAAAAATATGGGGATGAATCTGGTTCGTTTTTATTTGAATTACAAAACCTTTGAGAACGATGACAAACCTTATCATTATCTTGATGATGGTTGGAAATGGCTTGACGATAATATCAATTGGGCAAAACAACACGGAGTCTATTTAATTTTAAATGTACACATTCCTCAAGGAGGATTTCAGTCTACGGGAAATGGTTGGGCACTGTGGGATCAGGAAGAAAATCAAAAGCGATTAATTGCATTATGGAAAGCCATAGCTGAGCGCTACAAAGATGAACCTGTTGTCATGGGCTACGATTTGCTCAATGAGCCTGGTGTTTCAAAAAGCAAACAGCAATGGCAAATTCTGGCACAAAAACTGGTTAACGAAATTCGTACAGTTGATAAGGAACATCCCATTTTTATTGAACGCGTTAATTCAGTAAAGAAAAATTGGGATAACGATAAAGACATGAATTATGTTCTTGTTGAGGGTGAGAATTTAATTTATGAGTTTCATATTTACGACCCTTATTTTTATACACACCAACTGGCGGAGTGGGATGATTACATGCGTAATCGCGATGGGGGTGTATGGCCGGATTCCAAAAAGGATCACACCAAAAAATTTTTGGAGAAACGAATCGATAAACATCTGGCATGGGGACGTAAGCACAATGTCCCTCTGTATCTGGGTGAGTGGGGGCTCTATAAAGCCAATTTTGAAAAAAACCGAGGTGGCTTAAATTGGGTGAAGGATATGCTGGATATCATTGCGGAACGAAAAATTACCAATACTTATCATGTTTACCATGAAGAAAGCTTTGGTATTTTTCGCGGCGATGGTGCAATCGACCCCAACAATATCAACCAGCCATTGATGCAGCTTTTTCAAGAGTATTATCAATAGCCTATCAACACTTTTGAATTGCGGCACAGCATCTGTGTTGCCGCATAAATCAATCTCTCTTGACTCCTTCTGTTTATCCTCTTTACTTAATCCACTGGCATTGTGTTTTACAGAGATTTTTTCAACAGGTGTATTTATTAAAGAGAGGAATCCAGATGACGATAGTAAATAAGTTGTTAAAAAGGGTGTTGTATATTCCATATGGACTTGTAGTGTTATGCGCCGCAAGCACCCTTGCCGAAGTTCCTGCTGCATTAAACAAGCACTTACCTGAATTGCAAAAGCTGGGTGAAAATCCGGTATTGGTGGCGGCCGTTAAGTCACAAAATGCCAAAGGGGTCAGTCTGGAAGAAATTAAAAAACGTGATGCAGAGTGGATGGCGAAAACAGGCGTAGATGAAGGGATGAAAGCACTCATGGAAAACGAGCCAGCCAAAGAGTTAGCCAAAATAGAAAGTTCGCAGCCATTTTATTTCGAATTATTTTTAATGGATAACCAGGGCGCTAATGTGGCGATGACAAATAAAACCTCGGATTATTGGCAAGGCGATGAAGAAAAATTCAAATCTTCTTACAAGGGTGGTACAGGTGCGGTATTTATTGCCGAGCCTGAATTTGATGACAGTGCCAAGGCTTATCTTATTCAAGTCTCAGTTCCGGTTATGGATGCGGGTAAAGCCATTGGAACAATTACTATAGGCGTGAATCTGGACGAATTGGAAGCAGCACAATAAGTGCCATATGAAATAGGGGCGCCATGTGAATTGGTTTTATGGATTAAACATACGTACGAAATTGCTGATCCCGATTAGTATCATCAGTTTTCTGGTGATACTCATGGGAATAATTGTTATTGAGCGTTTTCGTATGATCGAAAATAAAGTCAGTGAATTGCGAGAGATCAATTTGTTGGCTGTAGGCTATTTGCTGGAAGCAGATTCTGAATTACATAAGGCGCTGATAGAAGAACGTAGCATGTTGTTTTTGAATGCGGGTACGCCGGACTTTAGTGCATCACTTGATAGGCACAAGCAAAGTATTGCCAATGCACGCAAAAAATTGAATGATTTTCACCGCTTGGTCAAGACGACAGAAATTGAAATTTTGTATGCGGACTATGAAAAGGCGCGAGATAAGTGGGAAGCTCTTACATTGACCGTAGCGCGAGAACGTGAAGCCAATACACGTATAGGGCGCACGACCGCAATGGAGGTCAGTTTCAAGGATGCCAATATTGCTTTTGCAGAAATGCGTAATGTTATTTATACATTGAAAAATCAGGTAGAGCAAAAGGCGACAGAAACTGTCGATGATTCGCGTGCGATAGTGCATCAAAGTCGTAATTTGTTAGTGGTGATTATTGCAGTGACCTTGTTGGTCAGTTTTGCTATCTGGTTATTTACGCCGAGATTGATGATTGATCCCATTCGTAGAATGATTGCTTTCGTAACGTCGCTTGCCGGGGATGGTGGTGATCTCACTCATAAAATTCCGGTTATTTATCACGATGAGTTAGGTGAGTTGTGTCAATCTGTTAATTTATTTATTGATAATCTGCGTCAATTGCTGGTGCATGTTATTGATATGGGGCAATCATTTAATACCCATGCACAAACGCTGACTAATCTTGCGAATAATAATAGTGAACTGTCGCATAAACAGGGTGCCGAAGTGGGGCTGGTGGCAAATGCGATGAATCAATTGTCTGTTTCTATTCAGGAAGTAGCAAATCTTGCTGATCGCGCTGCCGCAAAAACCAGTCAGGTGCGTGGGCACAGTAGTGATGGTTTGCAAGTTGTGGGTAAAACCGTTGATTACATTAATAATCTGGCAGAAGAAGTAAAAAGCTCGGCCAGTGTGATAGTGCAGTTGAATCAAAACAGCGGCAATATCGCTAATGTTGTGAATGTCATAAAAGGTATCGCTGAACAAATTAATTTACTCGCACTCAATGCTGCAATTGAAGCAGCCCGTGCGGGCGAACAGGGTAGGGGCTTTGCTGTAGTGGCAGATTCAGTGCGTGAGCTGGCATTTAAAACGGCTGAATCGACCAAAGAAATTCATAACATGATTTCGACTTTACAACAGAGCGCAAACCAGGCTGTGAATGCCATGGATAAAAGCCAGAAAATTGCTGAAGATTCTGTAATCCAGGCAGGCCTTGCAGGAGCGGCCCTGGAAAAAATTGATAGTGCAGTGTTGGAAATGCTGGAGCTGAATACACAAATTGCTCACGCGTCACAACAACAGTCCAAAGTATCTGACGAAATTAATCATAACGCAGATAATATTAATCGCTACACACAAGATGCTACACAATTAACTGGCAAGGTAAATCAATCGTCACAACAATTGGCACAAATGGCCAATAAACTTCAGGAAGAGTTATACAAATTTAAAGTTTGATGACGGTAAATTCTTGGCCTGACGAAAATAAAAACGGCGGAAACTATCCGCCGTTTTTATTTTTATTTGATTATTCTTCGGATGCCAACATTTCTTTATATTCTGCTGCATCCATGGCATCTTCCAGTTCGGAAAGGTCATCAGGTTGTACGCGGAAAAACCAGCCTTCATCATAGGGGGATGAGTTAACTATTTCAGGAGATTCCTGCAGTGAATCGTTGACCGCGACCACTTCTCCGGACACCAGAGAATAAATATCAGATGCTGCTTTTACTGATTCAACAACACCAGCCTCTTCGCCAACACTCACACGACTGCCGACTTCAGGTGTTTCAACATATACCACATCACCCAATGCTTCTTGTGCGTGATCAGTAATACCTATGGTAACAGTGCCGTCTTCTTCGACACGCGCCCATTCGTGACTGCTCAGGTATTTTAATTCTTTGCGAATATCGCTCATGATAATTTCCTATGAATGATAGAGGGGTAAATAAATATTAAATCAGGGCTTTGCCATGACGAACAAAATTGGGTTTGCATCTTTCAACAGTGACCCACTTGCCACGCATTTCAACTTGATAGTGTGTGACGTTTGATTTGGGCACTCGTGCCAGCGCAATAGAGTAACCGAGACTGGGTGAAAAAGTCCCGCTGGTGATCACACCTTTTTCGTCGATTCCTTCAACAGAAACCAACTGTTCGGCGCGTAAAACACCTCGCTCACGTAAGGCCAGTCCTACCAGCTCATAACGAATGCCCGATTGTTTTTCAGCTTCCAATGCAGTTCTGCCAATGAAATTGCGAGCAGCTGGTTCCCAGGCAATAGTCCAACCCATATTGGCAACCAAAGGTGATTGGGTTTCATCCATTTCATGTCCGTAAAGGTTCATGCCCGCTTCAAGACGTAATGTGTCGCGCGCACCCAATCCGCAAGGTGCAACACCTGCTTGTGCCAGGGTTGTCCAAAAAGCTTCCGCCTGATTATTGGGGAGCATGATTTCCAGTCCATCTTCACCGGTATAACCCGTGCGGGCAATAAACCATTCTCCGACGGCCAATCCCTGAAATACGGCTAATTGCGGAATGATTGAGGCCTGTTCGTTTGTCAGGCAAGTTTTGGTGAGCTCGATTGCTTGAGGGCCTTGAATGGCGATCATGGCCAGATCAGCACGTTCATTCAAGGTGACATCGAAATGCTGATCATCTGATTTGATTTGCGATTGCATCCAATCCAGATCTTTTTCTCGCGTACTGCAATTCACTACAACCCTGTACCAATTGCCCATGTTGTAGACAATCAAGTCGTCAATTACACCGCCATCAGGTCGCAGCATGCCAGAGTAAAGTGCCTTTCCCAATAAAGAATCCAGGCGGGCAATATCGTTGGCTAACAGGTATTGCAGATAGGCTTTCGCATCTCTGCCGGTTACATCCACCACTGTCATATGCGACACATCAAACATGCCCGCATGCTGGCGCACTTTATGATGCTCTTCAATTTGCGAGCCGTAATGCAGGGGCATATCCCAACCCCCGAAATCCACAAGCTTGCCGCCCATTTGTTGATGTACGTGATAAAGCGGGGTTTTATGACCCATGAAGATACCTGTAAGGAAATGGTGTGAAATGAAAAGGTCGCCATTGTAGGGCTGGGCGCGTGAAAAATGAATGTTTATTCTGTTACTTTGATATTTGTCAGGTTCAACTAAGATCAGTCGATTGATCTTGATAGCGTGACTGGCTACAATTAAGATCAATCGATTGATCTTAATGGTGATGTATGTTGCAAGTCTCTGAAAACGAAGTAAAAAATCGCCTTCGCTTTGACAACTCCTGGTGGGAACAAGATGGGTTTGTAGAGGAACGCTTCAACAATCTACCTAGAAGAGCCTATTTCAATCGCTTTTGTGAGTTGTTGATTGATAGGACGATTAACAGAGCCATCATATTGATGGGGCCTCGCAGGGTTGGTAAAACGGTGATGGTTTACCATGGGATTGCACAATTGCTCAAGTCGGGTGAACAGGCAAAAAGCATAATGTATTTGTCTCTGGAGACACCTATCTACACTGGTCTTAGCCTTGAAAAAATATTGAATTTATTTTTGACTGAGTTTGCGCACAATCGTACCAGCCGACTGACAATATTTTTTGATGAAATCCAGTACCTGCGCGATTGGGAAGTCCATTTAAAATCCTTGGTTGATTCCTATCCTGCTTTTAAATTTATTGCAACAGGTTCGGCTGCGGCTGCGTTACGTTTGAAAAGCAGGGAATCTGGCGCTGGGCGCTTTACCGAATTCATGCTGCCGCCACTAACCTTTGCTGAGTATTTGCAGTTTATTCAGCGAGAAGATGAATTAATAAAATTCAATGAGAATGAGATTAGTTGGAAATATATTGCACCGGACATTGAATCTTTAAATGAAGAATTTATTCGTTATTTAAATTATGGTGGATATCCTGAAGCAGTGTTTTCTGAAACTATTCGTGGAGACAGTTCGCGATATATTAAAAGTGACATAGTGGATAAAGTTTTGTTGCGTGATTTACCCAGTTTGTATGGAGTCAGTGATATTCAGGAGCTCAATCGACTATTTACGGTAATAGCCTACAACACAGGGAATGAAATATCGCTTGAAGGATTATCGCAGTCTTCAGGTGTGGCTAAAAATACTTTAAAGCGTTATCTGGAGTACCTGGAAGCTGCATTTCTAATTAAAAGGATTCATCGGGTCGATGAAAACTCCAAACATTTTACCAGGGCAACAACATTCAAGGTGTATTTAACCAATCCATCCATGCGTGCTGCATTATTTGGGTATATTGGAACTGATGATAGTGCAATGGGAGCTCTTGCAGAAACTGCCATTTATAGCCAATGGTTGCACAGTGATTTTATTGATGCGCTTTATTATGCAAGATGGAAAAAAGGTGAGGTCGATATAGTTGCGCTACATCAGTCTACACAAAAACCCCATTGGTGCGCGGAAATTAAATGGTCTGATAGAGTTATTTCAGATCATGATGAAATCAAAGGGCTCATTGAGTTTTCAAAAAATAACCAGATTACAGAACCGTCTATAGTGACAACCAGAACAAAGCAGGCCAGTTTTTTTGTTAAAGACGTTTTTATTCGATTTATACCAACAGCATTACAAACTTACTCGTTGGCAAAAAATATTATGAATTATAAAAAATAGTTGCAGTGAGGTCGAAAAGGCCGCATCAGCGGCCTTGATTAAATCTTCAATTTTCTGGGTGCTCTTTCCTGTCCTTATCTGCAATTTTCTGTAAAGCCTCGATATCTTTTGATAAATCTTCCAACGTGATTTCGTCGCTTATACGCACTGCAGGTGGGTAGATGACGTCCATGTAAAGTTTGTCGCGCAGATAATTACTGGATTGATAATTTTGTGCGAGTACAACGATTGAGGCGAAAAGTGTAATGCCGCCAACATACAATTTGATGCGTTCGGATTCCTTAATGCCGAGGGACATCAAATGGTAATAAATGGTTGTTGCGCCGATGAAAATGGCGGGCAGTGCTGTAAAGGTTGATAGCGATTCCCAGCTGAAAGCGTAGGCGACAATACTGCTAAGGTTTTCCCAGATTCCGGTTGCTAATAAACCGCAGGCGGCGATTAATGTGTGTCGCCCAAAACGGGTTCGTCCACCGAGTAATCGATTTAATAGCGACCAGAGCCCGATCCATCCAGCCGTTGCTGTCAAAATGGCAACCAACGACAGTAAATATTCACTCAGATTTTTATCGCTGAAGTCTGTGCTCCATTGTTCAAATAATCCGGTAAGGCTGATGATGATCACACCGATAATCGTCGTTCGCCAGCCATCCCAGCGGTGATCTGAAAGATCCGGCTTTTCTTCAGCAATTTGAAAATCAATCGGACGAATGCGCAATTCACTGCGTCCCAATCGATAGTGCGCATCACCATTAACAACAAAAAAATTATCACGTTGGTGATTGTGTTTTATGGAGTTCAGGCTGCCCAGATCACGCAGCGTCAATTCATCCAATTGATTCAATTCAATGAAGGCATGATGTGCTGCCGCATAGGGGTCGTCCAGAATAATGTCGTTGTCGTAAGCGCGGCCAATACGAACCGGTAATTGTTCAAAACGAAAACGATGTGCAACATCACCTGCGGCGGTCATGATTTCAATAAAAAAAGGCTTATTCATTTGCATCATCCTTTTTGGAGGTATTGCTGGCCGATGCTTCGCTGCTCGATTGGGTATTGACAGAAGACTGCGCGTTGTTGGCCGATTCTTCGCCTGACAATTCAGGTGGTATTTTTTCAGGCAATATTTTTTCTGTGGGTGATTTTTTTGTATCTTCCGTGCGGCTCAGTGAATGTAAAAATTCCTCAATTAATTTCATGCCGGTGTCATAAGCGACGCCCCGTATATTCATCATGCTTTGCAGGCTGGAATTGGCATCGTCACTGCTGGCGGTGATCAAGGTGAAGTCATAAAGCCCATTGAATTTGTGATAAGCCTCAGCACAAACCTGAACGCGCATTTTAATATTTTGCAGTTTGACAAAATTTTCTGTACAGGCAGCGGGTGTCAACACCCGGCTGTGGGCCGAGCTGTAAACCTGACGGGCAAATCGTTTGCTGGCGAGTTGTGAAAATTGCCAGGCATTTAATTTTTTATTGCGCAGATAGCTGTGCGACATGGAAATGTGCCCGGTTTGCATGTTATCCGATACATATATTTCGGATTCCATGGAGCAACTGATATTCGCACTGCTGATTTTTTTCTCGGTGCCATCACTTGAATCGCCCCAGCAGCGCACCTGATCGGATTCACGCACAGGGACTCGATAATCGCCCAATTCTTTTATTTCAAACGGCTTGCTTAATAAAATATCAAACATCACTTTTTGATGTTCCAGTAATTGATCGCCAATCATGGGTTTGAAATCGGCAGGTGGAACCAGATCGGGAGCGGTTTTTTCCAATAATTTTTGTGCGTAATGTGCAGGCACCAAAAAGCTGACCAGCTCTCCATCCATACGGTGTGCAACATTGATTCCTGCCAACTCGCCGTCTGCCGTAATATTAGGGCCACCGCTCATGCCGGGATTAACCGCACCGGTAAACATATATTGTTCGGAAAAGCCGCGTGTATTCAGTCCGTTATAAGTTCCTTCCGTAATAGAGAAACCCAAATCAAGCGGGTTGCCGAGAGAATACAAATTCTCACCCTGTTGTAATTGAGGTAATTTTTTTTCGTCAGACGATAAGGGGATGTGATAGAACCCGGTACCCTGTTGGTTGACCCTGACTATGGCGAGATCATGCAATACATCTACTGCCAGCACAGTGAAATCACCGCTTTCACCTTTGATATTTTTGTATTCGCCGAAATAGGTTTCAGGTTCAAGGGCAATTTGCGATATCACGTGGAAATTGGTTACAGCCAAATATCCGGTGCCGATTAAAAATGCAGAGCCGACAGAAGATTGGCTGCGACCATTTTTGGTGAGTACACGCAGTTTTAATAAATCTTTGTCCGCTTTTTCAAACAATGCCTGGGCAGTTGAAGAAGGTTTGGGCAGATTGTTTGCCGCCAGGCCAAAAGATGAGATACAACAGCCCAGTAAAAATACACACAGGGAAAACAGTTTCATGATGATCCTTGGGATAAACATGCAGTCAGTAAAATAATCGGTCAATAAAAAGCAGCCCATTGTGCCTAGGTATGGGGCTGCATAACAAGTCTGACCACTGAATTCAGGAAGGTTCCGGTGTTCGTGCCAGTGCCCAGACCACAACGGAAGCGGCACCCTGCTGCAATAACAATTTGCTGAGTTCATCCACAGTAGAGCCGGTCGTCACTACATCATCAACCAGTGCCAGATGTTTTCCTTTGATCAATGTTGATTTTCTTTTGTCGATAGTGAATGCATTTTTCAGATTGCCCAGGCGTGCCTGTTTGCCAGAATCTTTTTGCGATTGAAGATGATGTGTGCGGTAACAGAGGCGGGGATAATTTGTTATCCGCAAGGATTGTGCAATATCACGAGCCAGTAATTCACTTTGGTTGAAGCCTCTTTGAAATCGTCGCCATTTGTAGATGGGAACGGGCACCAGAAGGTCAGGCAATAAATGTTCCCTGTAAGCATCCTGCAAAAAATCAATCAATAATTGCGAGAGCAATTTGCCGCGAGCAAAGTGATGTTTGAATTTGAAATCCAGTATTAAATGGTTCAGCGGATAATCGTAACGAAACGGTATTTTGCTGCCATTAAATGCGGGTTGTCGCAACAAGCACTTGCCGCAAATTGTTGCAGTGGCATCCAGCGGCAGGGAGCAAATGGAGCAACAATTATGTAACCAGGGCAAAGCGAAATGGCACTCGTTACACAAGGCAAGATTGGCATCATGATGTAAGCGTTTGCGACAACAGGCACAGTGGTCAGGCAACAAACAATCCAGAGTAAATTTCCAGAATTTGTCGAAGCTGGAGTGGTTTCCAAAACCGGAATAGTATTTATCCATGAATCAATTCCTTTGATAGGTAGCTCAGTGCGGAGCCAAGTCTAGCGGGCATGCAGTCTGAAGGCAATCAGCCGATAGCAACGCAAATATTGATTGTCGTCCCTGTGAAGGCGGGGAACCATGGTAGAGTCACACAACTCACAATTTGTATTTTTTCGACGCTCTTTTCGAGCATCTTGACCCCCTCCTAACCTCCCCCCTTGCCAAGGGGAGGAACTGTCCCCGCCCCTGGCAAAGTGCGGAGGTGAGGTCAGGCTTTTTATAAGCATAAATTGAGATCTTTCCATGAAAAATTTTATTACCGTCGATCCTTTTCAAAAAGAATTGGTAGCAGCACGCAAACGAGCCAAACAATTGTGCATGGAGCTGAATGCATTGGCTGCTGATAAAACCAAAGCGCGTAAACCTATATATCAGGCGTTGTTTGCGCAGGTCTCAACGGCCTACATTGAGCCGCATTTTTTTTGCGATTACGGCAGTAATATTTTTCTCGGCGAACGTTTTTATGCCAATCACAATTGCGTGATTCTGGATGTCGCCAAAGTCACCATAGGGAACAGGGTGATGCTTGGCCCCCAGGTACAAATTTATACCACCAGTCATCCATTGGATGCCGCTGAGCGGGCTGGCGGAATTGAATATGCGGCAGAAGTTGCGATTGGTGACGATTGCTGGATAGGTGGTGGCGTTATTATCCTCCCAGGGGTATCAATAGGGTCGGGCTGTGTTATTGGTGCGGGAAGTCTGGTTAACAAAGATATTCCGGCTGGCGTAATGGCGGCAGGTAATCCATGCAAGGTTATAAAATTTCTAAATTGAATATTGCTGATGATTTGTGCGCCATCTGACGACAATTGGAAATTGTTGACTATATTACTCAGAGGTCTTTGTGTGTTTTTTACTATTTGAAATCAATCCAATAATCGGCATCAGGCAACCAACATTAATCCGTTATGACTTAAGGTGACCAAGTGAGAGTTAAATCATTCAAACTTAAATGGAGTTTGATGTTGCTATTCCTGATTGGGAATTTATTTAGCTGTAACTTATCTGCCGATGAAAAATCACCTGACATGTCTCCCATGGTTGTGCGTTATGTGATTCCGACCGGGCGTGAATTTTTACATACCTATAAAGTGGAGTTAATTCACCAGGCGTTGGAAATTACCCGCCCGGAATTTGGCAATTATGAAGTGATGACGTTTAAAGGCGAGAGCCCCAACGATCAGCGCCGAACGGTGTTGATTAATGAGGGGAAATTAATCAATTTGCTTTGGGCGACGTCCGGTTCCATGATTTCAAAAGGTGAGGTGCTGGAAATTCCGGTGGATATTTTTCACGGTCTTCTTGGCTATAGAGTATGTTTGAAAAATACGGCGGCACCGACTTTGAAACACGTCGCTTCACTGCAGGATTTGACGAAAATAAAAATTGGTCAAAGTGAGGAATGGCCTGATGTGAATATTTACCGGGCCAATCATATAAAGCCTGTGCTCACGCCCGGGCTTGGCAGTTTGTTCGAAATGTTGGGCTATAGGCGTTTTGACTGTTTGCCTCTGGGGGCAAATGAAGTGACGCACATTTATGAAGAGAAAAAAAATCAATACCCATTTTTGGAAATTGATGACCAATTATTAATTTATTACAAATTTCCCATTTACTTTTACGTCAGCAAAGTTCATCCCGAGATTGCAAAGCGTTTGGAATTGGGTTTAAAAAAACTTCAGGAAAATGGTGATTTTGATGCGATTTTTCGTAAACATCATGAGCAGGATCTGAAAGTGTTGAATTTGCGCAACCGACGTCTGGTTTGTCTGGAGTCTCCCTTTATTGATCAAATCAATCAATGTAAAGATCCTGTTGTCTATCCTGATGAATGGATTGATTAGGTGGTCAAGTGAGAGCTAAATTATTCGAGCCTGGATGGAGCTTGGCTTTTCTGTGTCTGCTGCTGAATTTATTCGCGTTGAAGTTGTATGCTGACGAACCTCTGCTGGTAGTGCGCTATGGCATACCGAATGGGCATGAATTTTTGCATGACTATAAAATTGAATTGATTCGTGAGGCGTTGGAAATTACCCGCCCTGAATTTGGTCATTATGAGATATCGGTAATTAAAGGCGAAAATCCCAATGATCAACGCAAAGCATGGCTGATTAATGAAGGGAAATTAATTAATCTGGTGTGGGCAAATCCCGGTTCTGTGATATCCAGGGGCAAGGTTATTGAAATCCCTGTTGATATTTTGCATGGGTTGTTGGGTTATCGAATATGTTTGAAAAATGCAGATGCTGCCTCTTTGGAAAAGGTAAGGTCGTTGCAGGATTTGATGAAAATAAAAATTGGCCAAAGTGAAGAATGGCCGGATGTGACTGTTTACAAAGCAAATCAAATAAAACCTGTGTTGACTCCCGGGCTTGTTAGTTTATTTGAGATGTTGGGTTACAAGCGTTTTGATTGTTTGCCGTTTGGTGCAAATGAAGTCACGCATATTTATGAAGAGAAAAAGCGGCAATATCCTTTTTTGGCGATTGATGACCGCTTGCTGATTTATTACAGGTTTCCAATTTATTTTTATGTCAGTAATGCGCACCCGAAAATTGCCGAGCGTCTTGAATTGGGGTTAAAAAAACTGGAAAAAAATGGCGATTTTGATGCGCTCTTTCGCCAGTATCACGAGCGTGATCTTAAACAATTGAATTTGCGCAGTCGGCATTTGGTTTGTTTGGAGTCGCCATTAATTGATCAGGCGGGTCAGTGTAAAGATGCGGTGGCTTATCCTGATCAGTGGCTGAATTAATTTTGCCATTGGTATTCGACAGGCTGCGGTGACTTTACAGCAACGGCACACCAGTTTTTGATTGAGAATTGATTCAGTTCACATTGAAAAAATTGCCATTGCCCGTGTTGTTCGAGTTTTAATTCAGGTGAGAAGGTTGCGCTGATCTTATGTGGACTTGATAGTGCAAAACTGATTTTATCCAAGCCTGTGGCTATACCTGTGCCCAGTGCTTTAAGAAAAGCTTCTTTTAGTGTCCAGAGTTGAAAAAAATAATCCTGCATTTTTTCTGGATCAGCAATTTGATTTATCTGTGCTATTTCATCGGCATGAAAATAATGTCGGGCGATATCTAAAATGGATTTTCTTTCCGCAGTGCTTTCAACATCAATGCCTAAAGAGCAATTCATGCCCACCGCTAAAACAGCGGATTGTTTACTGTGACTCAAGTTAAATTGTAAATCTTTGTACTGCACAAAAGGTTTACCGTAAGGGTTGCGATAAAATAACAAAGATTCGGGGTTGGTGTTGGTGTAACGGGCCAGGATGCGTCGCATGAAAATTCGTGTGTTGATGTAGTTGTCAGCACCGCGTTTGAATTTGGCAGCGCGTTCATTTTCATCAGCCGATAGTAAGTGTCGCCCGTTTTCTTGCCAGCCTTCCGGCGTTTTTTCCAGATCAAAATGCCAGAGGTGTATCTGGTTTTCGTTTAAAAGCAGGTGAGAGTGAGAAGTTAACATGGCTATAATGCGCGCCTTAATAATTTAATCAGGTTGCCTATTATGTCTGTATCTGCCAATAAAGTTGTCAGTTTTCATTATCGTTTGCATGAGTTGGATGGTGATTTGCTGGAAGAATCCTACGGTGCCGATCCAACACTCTATTTACATGGTCATAATAATTTATTGGCCGTTATTGAACAGGCACTGGAAGGAAAACAAGCTGGCGATAAGCTCAACATAAAGGTCGCGCCGGAAGAGGGATATGGTTTGCGTCGCGAAGGCGCTATACAACGAATTCCAATCAAGCATTTGCTGGATCACGAGAAAATTAAAAATCGTTTGAAACCCGGTATGAAGGTTTCAGTGAATACTCAACATGGCCCATGGGAAGCTGTGGTGTTGAAAGTGGGTAAATTTAATGTGGATGTGGATAGCAATCATCCGCTTGCAGGCAAGCATCTGAATTTTGAAATCGAAATTGTAGATGTTCGCGATGCATCGGATGAAGAGTTGGCTCACGGTCATGCACATGGTGCGGGTGGGCATAATCATTAAACTGCTATAGTTAATTTACCGTTGTTTGACTTGTTCAAATTGTGAGGTGACCTATGTACTTTCGTAGCGCAATCCTGTGTGTGTTTTTGCTTGCCGGGTGTGATGGCGATGATTATCCCGATGAAACGGTATCGTCAAAAAACCTGACCACTGATCAAATGGGTATGGATGTCAGTGTGCAAACTATGGATGCAGAAACAGACACTGCCGACAACGGCACTCACGTTTATGTCACCTTGTACAAATTTCACGGTAATTATGTGCAATGGGTCAATTTAACCGATCAGGAAAGTTTGACCCTGTTGCAGGACGCGACCACTAATCCATTCACAAAAAATTTGTATCCCGCAAATGGTAAACCCTACGGGATTGATTACAGCCACTCGGTCACCGAAACCGCAGGCGGCGAAGAAATGACAATCGCCCTGAATCGCCCGACAGGTTCAGCATTAAATACTGTAGTGCGTACACTCGATCCCACCACTTTTTCCATCACGCCATCATCAACACCTTTTTTACCCACATCATCCCTGACATTGGATTGGACAGGTATCACCGGTTACGAATATCAAATCACCCTGCGTTTCAGCTGTGGTGACACAGAGCAATATTTGCAAACAGTGCGCTTGCCAAACAGTTATTTCCCGACAATTCCGGTAAGCCCTTTTGTTATTCGTTTCTCGGATTATTTTTACTTCCCCTCCGACACCTCAATCACCACCTGCCAACTCCGCGCCAGTCTCTGGTCCTATGAAGACCAAAGCGAACAGGGTGATCCAGCATTCGGTGATGTATCCATCACCGCATCACGCGTACAACGTTTATCGGTGCCTGTGCAGCGGATGTAAAAAAGCAGTTGCTGTGAAAATAAAAAAGAGTTCACTGAGCTCTTTTTTATTTTTGGATTCATTAATATCACATCGTCATCCCTGCGAATAATCACATGGATGTGATGTAGTAGCGCAATGCAGGAGCAATTGCCGAGGCAGGGATCCAGCCTTTGATCTATTGAAATTTTTTAACTACTGGATTCATGCCTTCGCAGGAATGACAACTAATTTTGACTCGTGCACAAGTCTCCAATCACTTATCGCCCCAAGATCTTTTGTTGAATTGAGCGACTGAGGCTTTTTGAATTCTTTTGTTATTAGAAATTTCACAGATATTTT
>CBFGPN010000046.1:0-22294 GCA_965650675.1 uncultured Cellvibrio sp. | reverse complement strand
AGTTGATGGCCGTATGGTCGTAATTGAAATGAATCCGCGTGTATCACGTTCATCTGCACTCGCATCAAAAGCGACAGGATTTCCGATTGCAAAAATCGCCGCAAAATTAGCGGTGGGCTACACCCTCGACGAATTAAAAAATGACATCACTGGTGGCGCAACTCCGGCATCATTTGAGCCTTCAATTGATTATGTTGTGACTAAAGTGCCGCGTTTCACTTTTGAAAAATTTGGTGAGGCCGATGCACGATTGACTACACAGATGAAATCAGTCGGCGAAGTCATGGCGATTGGTCGCACTTTTCAAGAATCTTTGCAAAAAGCTTTGCGCGGTTTGGAAGTCGGTTCTGCTGGTTTTGAATCCAAAGTCGATATCACTACTGAAGAAGGTGTTGCACGTGTTCGTCGGGAATTGGCAACACCTGGCGCTGAACGTATTTGGTATGTCGGCGATGCCTTCCGTATGGGTATGAGTGTTGATGAGGTTTTCAATCTTTCCAAAATTGATCCCTGGTTTTTAGTGCAAATCGAAGAATTAATTTCGATTGAACAATCTCTGCGCGGCAAAGCCTTAATGGATTTAAATGCTGATGATGTTTTCGCATTAAAGCGAAAAGGTTTTTCTGACAAACGTTTATCGCTCTTGCTGGGTACGACTGAAAAAGCGGTACGTTATCACCGTCAGGGTTTGAATATTCGCCCGGTTTACAAACGTGTTGATACTTGCGCTGCAGAATTTTCTACCTCCACTGCTTATATGTATTCCACTTACGAAGAAGAGTGCGAAGCCAATCCCAGTGACAAGAAAAAAATTCTGGTAATTGGTGGTGGCCCCAATCGTATTGGTCAGGGAATTGAATTTGATTATTGTTGCGTGCACGCCGCATTAGCGATGCGCGAAGATGGTTACGAAACCATTATGGTTAACTGTAACCCGGAAACTGTTTCAACCGATTACGATACCTCTGATCGTTTGTTCTTTGAGCCAGTCACATTGGAAGATGTGCTGGAAATTGTTCAAAAAGAAAAACCGGTTGGGGTGATTGTGCAATTCGGTGGGCAAACGCCATTGAAATTAGCGCGTGCGTTGGAAGCTGAAGGTGTGCCGATTATTGGCACCAGCCCTGATGCCATTGATAAAGCAGAAGATCGCGAGCGCTTCCAACAAATGATTCATAAATTAGGTTTGTTGCAACCGCCAAATGCCATTGTGCGTTCGCTTGAAGAAGCGTTGGTTGCCGCTGATCGTGTGGGTTATCCATTAGTGGTTCGTCCTTCTTATGTGTTGGGCGGTCGTGCAATGGAAATTGTGTATAAAGAAGATGAGTTGCGCACATACATGCGCACTGCTGTGCAAGTGTCTGAAGATGCACCTGTATTACTCGATCACTTTTTAAATAACGCAATTGAAGTGGATATAGATTCTGTTTCGGATGGCAAGCAAGTTGTGATCGGCGGCATTATGCAGCACATCGAACAATGCGGCGTCCACTCAGGTGATTCGGCTTGTTCATTGCCACCTTATTCTTTGCCTGCTGAAGTGCAAAATGAAATGCGCGAGCAAGTGAAACAAATGGCGATTGAATTAGGCGTCATAGGTTTGATGAATACACAGCTTGCTTATCAGGACGAAAAAATTTACGTAATCGAAGTGAACCCGCGTGCATCACGCACTGTACCTTTTGTTTCAAAATGTATTGGTGTGTCTTTGGCAAAAGTTGCTGCACGTTGCCAGGCGGGAACTTCTTTGGCAGAACAAGGTTTTACCAAAGAAATCATTCCGACTTATTTCAGTGTGAAAGAAGCAGTATTTCCGTTTAATAAATTTCCGGCTGTTGATCCTATTCTCGGCCCGGAAATGAAATCCACCGGCGAAGTCATGGGCGTGGGCGATACTTTTGGTGAGGCTTATGGCAAATCACAATTGGGTGCCAATAATCGCATTCCTTCATCAGGCACTGCGTTTATCAGTGTGCGCGATATGGATAAAGATGGCATAGTTGGTGTTGGTAAAGATTTGGCAGAGCTGGGTTTTAAACTGGTTGCCACGCGTGGTACTGCAGCGGTGTTGCAAAAAGCGGGTCTGAATGTACAAGTCATTAATAAAGTACAGGAGGGTCGCCCACATATTGTCGATATGATTAAAAACGATGAAATCGATTTGATTATTAACACGGTTGAAGGTCGTCAGGCCACTCGTGATTCATCGTCAATTCGTCGCAGTGCAGAAAATCATCGCGTTTATTACAACACTACACTGGCAGCGGGTATTGCAGTGTGTATGGCGTTAAATGAAGACCTGGACGGTGAAATTGATGTTCGTCGTTTGCAAGATTTACATAAGAGGATAGGCGCATGAGTGCAAAATTTCCTATGACCCAGCAGGGTGCTGAAAGATTACAAGCAGAATTGGAAGATCTGAAAAAAGTACAGCGTCCACGCATAGTGCAAGCCATTGCTGAAGCACGTGAGCATGGTGATTTAAAAGAAAATGCAGAATATTCTGCTGCCCGTGAACAACAAAGTTTTTGTGAAGGCCGCATTCAGGAAATTGAAGGCAAATTAAGCAACGCACAAATTATTGATGTCACCAAAATTCCACATACAGGAAAAGTGATTTTTGGTTCAACAGTGACAATCATTAACGTAGAAACTGAACAACAATCTACCTATCAAATTGTCGGTGATGATGAGGCGGATGTGAAAGCGAATAAAATTTCTGTTAATTCGCCGATTGCGCGTGCGTTGGTTGGCAAAGAAGAAGGCGATGTTGTGGTTGTGAAAGCGCCAGGTGGTGATGTTGAATATGAAATTGATAAGGTTGAACATATTTAAGTTCAATGTGTTTTGAAAAACCGATCCTTGTGATCGGTTTTTTGTTTTAAAGACCCTCACCCTAGCCCTCTCCCTGAGGGAGAGGGGATTTACTCCCTGCTTTTTGAGTTATCGTATTTAATTAAAAGGGGGCAGCTCCCTCTCCCTCTGGGAGAGGGTTGGGGTGAAGGTAAACAATTATTCGAGAAAAAATTATGCAACAAGAACCAATAGATGCCGTAATCACCTGGGTAGATGGCAGTGATCCCAAACATGCAAAAAAATTGGAAAATTATTTAGCATCAATTGGTGGTGTTCGCCCTAAATCTGCCAGCAAAACCCGTTTTCATCATGCGGGTGAATTGGATTATTGTGTTGCATCAATTATAAAATTTGCTCCCTGGATTCGTACTATTTTTATTGTCACTGATGATCAACAACCGCAGTTAATGCAAACAATCAAAGGTACTGAATTCGAATCCCGTATCAAACTTATTGATCACAAGATGATTTTTCAGGGGTATGAATCTTCCTTGCCCAGTTTTAACAGCATGGCGATCAGCTCGTTGCTTTGGAAAATACCGGATCTCGCGGAACAATTTCTATTTTTAAATGATGATTTTGTGTTGATTAGCCCGACAACACCTGAAGATTTTTTTCGAGATAATAAGGTGGTGTTGCGCGGAAAATGGCGAACACAACCAACAGCGCAATGGTGGAATCCGATTGTTCAGTGGTTTAAAAAAGACAAGAAAAAATCCCGCATCAGCTTTTGGGGATTGCAACAAAATTGCGCTCACTTACTAGGCTTTGATCAGCAATATTTCCGTTTGCCTCATGTGCCGCATGCATGGACCAAAACTGCATGGAAAACTCTGGCGACCGAATATCAATCTGCTGTAGAAAAAAATATTCAGGCGCATTTACGTAAGTCTGATTTGTTCGTTCCTGAAAGCTTGTCGGCACATTTCCATCTTAAGTCGGGTACGGCCGTCATCGATAATTCGCGTATCAATGTTCAGTTAAAACCAGTTGAACAATCTTTCTGGCGAATAAAGTTCAAGCTGTATTTAGCTAAAAAATCAGAACGTTATATTGTGTCCTGTGTTCAAAGTATTGAATCTGCTTCAGATAAAAAACAGAAGTTGATTTTTGACTGGTTGGATAAATGCGTCGGTAACTTTACCGATTTTTTAAATAGTAGAAAATAAATGGAATAAAAATATGATGGTCAAAAAAATTCTGTTATTGAGTGTTTCTATCGGAGCCGGGCATGTTCGTGCGGCTCAAGCAATTGAGATGGCTGCTCAGGACAATAGCGAACTGCATATTCTTCATCTTGATGCACTGGATTTTGTTTCCGGTACTTTTCGTAAACTTTATTCGGATTTGTACTTAAAAATGGTTGCCAAATTACCGGCATTTTGGGGGTATTTATATCAAGTCAGTCATGATACAGAGGCAGATAGTGTGTCAGAAAAAATTCGCAGAGGTGTTGAGCGTTTATCCACTCGTGCTTTGCGTCAGGAAATTTTACATTTTAATCCGGATGCGATTATCTGTACGCATTTTCTTCCAGCTGAAATTCTTGATCGTATGATTCGCAAAGAATATGTAACTTGTCCAGTGTGGGTACAGGTGACGGATTTTGATTTGCATCGCATGTGGGTGCATGAGCAGATGACAGGTTATTTTGCAGCGAACGAAGAGGTGGCTTATCGCATGCGGGCTGTGGGTGTTCCTGCCAACAATATTCAGGTGTCAGGTATTCCCATTATGCCGAGTTTTGCGAAACCACTGGATCGTTTCACTTGTGCGAAGGAATTTGGATTGGATCCTGGCAAGACCACAGTGTTATTAATGGGGGGTGGGGTAGGTTTGGGTAGTTTGGAAAAAGTGGCAGAAAATCTTTTACGGCTTAATTCATCAATGCAATTGGTGGTATTGGCTGGTCGTAATGAACAGACTTTAAAAAAGTTACAAGCCATGACAATAAATTATCCCGGTTGTCTTTTTCCGCAGGGGTTTACTGATAAGGTTGACATGCTTATGGCTTGTTCGGATTTGGTCATTACCAAACCTGGCGGGCTTTCAACTTCAGAATGTTTGGCTATGGGCAAAGCAATGATTTTAAATTCACCTATTCCGGGTCAGGAAGAGCGTAATGCCGATTATTTGTTGGAACAAGGTGTTGCATTAAAAGCTTGCGATGCAATTACCTTGGAATATCGCGTTAAATATTTGTTGGAAAATCCTGATAAATTAACTGATATGTGCCATAAAGCAAAAGCACTGGGGCGGCCAACAGCGGCGCGAGAAGTAGTAAAAACCGTGTTATTAAACTTGATGAATTAATGTATTATTTTTTGATCTGGAGAATTGTATGTCAGTTGATTTTTCATTAAGAGATCCACTCTCCGGTGTTCTGGAGCAATTGTCTCACCGTTGGTCACCACGGGCCTTCACTAAAACTGTTATAGCAGATGAAATTCTTGCGCGCATTTTGGATGCCGCCCGTTTTGCACCATCCTGTTTTAATGCCCAGCCCTGGCGTTTTTATACTTCCAGTGAAAAAACCTTTAATGACTATTTGTTGTTATTAAACGAAAGTAATCAATCCTGGGCAAAAGATGCCAGCGTAATTTGTTTTTTAATAGGGAAAAAACAATTTGAACATAATGGAAAAGCGAATGCGCATTATGCGTTCGATTGTGGCGCGGCCTGGATGAGTTTGGTGTTGCAGGCTCAACACGAAGGGTTTTATTGTCATGGTATGGCGGGTATACAAAAGCAAAAAATTGAAAATTACTTGGGTATAGATACCGGTACCGATGATGTGTTAATTGCGTCTGCTATAGGCAAAATAGGCAACAAAGAAAGCCTGCCAGATAACCTTCGCGAAAAAGAAAATCCATCATCACGTAAAAAATTGGATCAAATCTGGCTTGCTAGATAAATTATTTACTTCGAAATTTTTGCACGAATCAAAATTAATTGTCATTCCTGCCTTCGCAGGGATGACGACTCGGAATTAGAAAAATGGATTCGTGCAATGTCTCGCTTAATTATCTTTTTTGATGTTTGATAACTCTGCTCTCTATACAAAATCGATGGCAACAAAACATGTGCAATGGCCTTTTGTTTGTCTGCCTTTGTGACCGGGGTTTGCAATAAATGGACTTTCTTTTCGGTACGATTATATTCTGCCGCTACTGCCGTGGCGTCCGGTTTCAAAATGGTTAATTTGTTTTCTTCCATCAGCGCAAAATAATCTTCGAATTGCATTATGGCGCGACCATCAATATCCGGAAAACGCACGAAATCACGCCCCGGCATTGGGTGTTTGCCAGAGACACCCATCAGTGAAAAGAGGGTAGGTCCCAAATCAATTTGGCTTGCGAGAGGTTTAACTTTTTTCGGCTGTAGATCTGCACCTAAAATTAATGCGGGAATATGGAATTTTTCTACGGGTACCAAATTATTGCCGTAGACGCGATTGTCGTGGTCGGCAACTATTACAAAGAGAGTATTTCCCCAATATGGGCTGGCTTTTGCCTTTCGAATAAATTCACCATAGGCATAATCAGCATATTTCACCGCATTGTTCACTGTGTTTTTAGGTTGTTCATAGAGTTCGATTCGTTCATCCGGAAATTCAAAAGGTTCGTGATTGGATGAAGAGAAAATCAGGCTGAAAAAGGGTTTGTTTTGTTGATGCAGTTGCAACAAGTGTTCATGGGCGTGATTAAATAAATCTTCGTCACTGGCTCCCCAGCTGCCAACGAAAACCGGGTTTTTAATATCATGAATATCGATAATTTGTTGGAAGCCATTACCAGTAAAGAAGCTTCGCATATTGTCAAAATGTGCTTCACCACCATAAATAAATTCGGTGTGATAGCCCTGACTTTTTAGCAAATCCGCGAGAGTAAAAAAATTCTTTTGTGATAACGAGAGTTTGACAACGCTCTGTGCGGGTGTTGGCATAAATCCCGCGGTGACGGCTTCAATTCCTCTGACTGATCGTGTGCCGGTTGCATAAAGTTGTTCAAACCACCAGCCTTCATCTTTTAATTTTTCCAGATTGGGAGTAACGGGTAAGCCGCCCAAACTTTCAACGAAAGTGGCTCCTAAACTTTCTTGTAACAGAATAACCAGATTCAGTGGTTTGTCGCGGGTTATGGCAGCAGTTTGATAATGCAGTGTAGGCAATTCAGGATGATCAAATTGATATTCCTGTAACCAGGGCCAACTTAAATTTTCTTTCAATACAGTTTCTCTATCCAATTTTCCATAGACTTCGCTGGATTTGGCCTCATGCTTCAGATTGTAGATGGCAAAAACCACTGAATAGCTTGAACTAATAACCAATGAATTCACCAAGGCATCACCGGTAATTGCGAACAATGCAGGATTGGCTGGTCTGTGTTGAGTAGTTGATCGAATCGCTGCAAATAGAATCAGGATTACCAACGGCCATGTCAGCAGAATGATTGGCCATGAAACCTGATTGACGACAGGTTTTTTGTCGCGAATAAAACGCGCAGACAAATAACCCAGAGCAATACTCAGTGTTACGCCCAAAATCAGAGGAATACGAAAACCATTCCAGAGAGTTGAAAATACTTCTTTGGGATATTTTAGATATTCAATAAAAAGGCGATTGGGGCGAAGGTCATATTGCATAATGAAACTGGGCGTTGCCAATTCCATAAAAATTATCAGTACAGCACCTGCAACAGCCCAATAATAAGAAAATTTTTCCCAGGCATTTTTCCATTGATTGGGTTTAAACAATAAAATAATGAGGCAAGGAAATAAGATCCACAGACTGACCATAATCAAGTCGGCGCGAATGCCTTGAATGATAATATTCATCAGCTGGTCGGTTGCAGCAACTCGATCATATTGCCAAATCAGTAAACCTGTACGACTAATGCTCAGGAAGATCAAGCTGATCAGTAACATGCGGAATAAAAATCGATAGGGGCCTGAAAATAAAAAATTGGAAAGGGCTTTTATCATAATCAATAGCTCACGAATGAGAATTCACAAAAATCGATGTTAAACATACCGGGGGAGTTTAATTTTGATAGCTTAAGCGAATCTTAAATGTCATGGTCTGTAGCCAGCAAATAATATACGGGTGCATTATTCAACTCGGGAGTGGTTGTTGAATTACCTAAATAATCCCATGCTGCTTTATATTGGAGTCCGGTAATATTTTGTGATCCTGCGGTAGACCAAGCCATTAAATAACGTTCTTTACCTTTTGAAAATTCAAGTAGATAAGAGTTTGCATTGCTTGCCCATTTTTTTTCGAATCGGGCATCACCCAATAATGTCAGAAAAAAGGCCAGTGCAGTAAAAGCCGGGCGCTCACGAAAATTATCCTGATCATCAATTAAGCCATAACCGTGTGCAGACAAGCGCCACCAAAAAACCCGATCAACATAACCTGAACAAATTGTGATGGCCAAGTAACGCAACATAAAATGTGCATAAATATCTTCTGGTTCACCCGGTTCCAGTTTGCGCCATTTGGGGGTGATGTAAGGACAAATGACAGGTGACCAAATGCCGGTGTGTTTTATCGGCCAATTGACCTCTGAAATGATGACTTTATTTTCGCAGTTGGGTGAAATCACCGCCAGGCTTTTCAGTAAGGCAGCTTTTTCCAATGTTGAAAATTTTCCTTGCCGATTTTCAGGTGCGCCTCGACGGTCAACGTAAAGTAAATGCGACAAAGCAGAAAAATGAAATGATTTTGGTAATGATTTTAATGCGGCAATAACAGGAGCGTATTCAAAATCAATACAGGCTGGGCCTGTTAATTGAATATGCGGGTATATTTTTTGTAGTTCAAACGCAGGTTGCATAAGCCCAATAAGCTCACGATTATTCCATATGCCCCATTTGACCCGGTTGTACGCGTGAGTGATTTCAATATGTTCAACCGCGTTTGCGATTGCCGGAATGACAATATTTAAAAAAGATTTCCATGAATCCGGATTGATCACCGCTTGTCTATCCTGAATCAATGCTGCTGTGACCAACACCTTGTCATCTTTTAGTTGATTAATCAGTGTTATGGACTTTTGCCAATCGGTAGCTGTTTCGTGATGATAAAAACGAATTAACACAGGCGGTTGATTTAATCGTTTATGTAAAATCAGTTCCTGCTCCAGATAATCTGCTTTGGGATGCAATGCAAAACCAATTCGGTTTTTCATATCAACCGCTCGTTGAAAGCCTTGCGGTAATTGTTTTTTGTATTCAATCCAAACCTGTGGCAAAGCAGTTAGTGTTTTCCAGAGAGAACTTAACATAAAGCGCCATTCGCGATATTGGGCTTTGTCTTTTTTGGTCATGGTAATCATGGGTTGTGCTGTTTTTTCGTCCCATAACCAAACATTTTTTGGATGAGGATAAACGCTGCGTACATTTTTGTTACGTTTTAGATAGCGAATCGGATGGCGAAATTTGCTGTTGCGTCTATGGCGCGTAAAAGTCTTGCGATAGGATTCTTCATATTGTTCAAGATCTTTGTCTATAGGTTGATGGTTGGAATAAATATATAAAAACCATCGCAGATAGCCACTGGGCATAATCATTCGTGAAATATCAAATGCACGTTCTTTAGCATTCAGCGGGCGATCAAATATTTTGCTGCGGTTTAAATCTATCCACTGCGGTGTCAGCCAATCACCACTCACTTTTCGGGGAATAAAAATATTCTGGTTGCCCATGTCACCATGCATAAAACCCGCATCGTGCATGGCCCGAACAGCAGGAGCTAAATGCAATAAGAGTTGCATCAAGGGTTCGCTATTACGTTTTTCCCACAAAATATTGCTAATTAAATCGCGAAAACAATCTGACGGTTCAAATAAACATATGTAGTAACTTTCTTTTAATCGACTACCTTGCCATAGTTCAAACCAGGCAATAGGTGCTGGTGTGCCAATTTTATTTTGTTGTAAAAAACGCGCGGCAATAAAAGAACGTTGAGCTTTGGATTTATTTTTTTTATCGTACCAGTCTTTCCAGAATGCCTGTTGTTTAAATACCTTCACGGCTATCCATACCGGGCCGGTAGCCAGTATTAATTGACATTTCACAACGTAATCAGCACCTCTTGAAAGTCTGCTTGCGGTAGCAGAGTTGAGTAGTGATTGGATGTCGCTTAACTGATTGATAACAAGTTGATCGGAATAAACAGAAACTATCTCACCCTGATAATGATCAGAATTAAAAAGAATAGATTTATCGATAGTTGAATCTGTCATGATTTAGTGCTTTAGAAATCGTGAAAGTTTTTCCAGGTTATCCTGTATCACTGCAGCAGGTAGTGTTTGATTATTCAATACCCGGTAATTTTCATCGTAAACTTTTCCTTTACCTAAGTTATCGAAAAAGAAAATTTTATTTTGATAAAAAATAGCTCTTTCTGTCCAGGTTTCCATTAACAAGCTGCGAGTCTGTGAATCTTGCCCCGTTTGATCAAACAAAGATCGCCCGGTTGAATAACTGCCAATCGGATTTGTACAAGCCATTAACTCTTGCATTATGCTGGGTACTATGTCCTCATGTGAACTCAGGTGGGTGTAAGTCTGCGATACTTTTCCGGGCCATAAAATTAACAAAGGAACTTTGGTTTGCCAGATGCTGAAATTACTGTTGTGCCCCCAATAATTGCCGCCAGTTTCATTAAATTCCTGACCGTGGTCACTGGTAATAATAATAACGGTGTTTTCCATTAATGCACGATCTTGTAAATGGTTGATCACTTTTTGAATTTGCTGGTCAACATAATGTGCAGTTGATTTATACAGATTCAAAAAGGGCAGGGGATCATAGTTGTTATCCAGTGCCAGGTAATTAACGTTATCCAGTCTGGGTTCAAACACTTTTGGATAGTTCTCCGGCAAGCTATAGGCATGCGGGGCATCATAAAATAAAAATCCGAAAAAAGGTTTGGTGGTATCGGCAGCATCGATTTTGTTAATTAATTGATTACTAATTTCTGCATCATTTTCAGCACTGGTTTTATGCGGGCCTTTGTTTAATTTCGTTCGTAATTTTGAAAAAATGGTTCGGTCGAATTCCGGGAAAGTTAATTTGGTACTGCCATAAATAAAATGTTGATATTGTTTTTCCAATGTCAGATCAAACAAAACGCTACCACGTTCATGGGTTAACATGGGGTGCCAATAAGCTCCGTTTAATCCGTAGAACAAACTGAACATGCCATAACGGGTAGAGCTACCGCCACTGAAATGATTATCAAAATTCAGCGCCTGCTTTTTTAATGTTGCCGTGAAAGGCATGATGTCTGGCGTCACCATATCAAACCGTAATGAATCAACAACCAGAAAAACGATGTTGAGCGGTTTTTCTTTAGGGCAATTGAGTGGTTCCAGTGGATAACGAATGCCGGAAGATTTAACGGATAAGTTGACCGGTTTGCTGGTGTTGATATCGAAGCCCATTTTTTTTAGTTGGGATCGCATAGTGATAGGTGGTAACCAGGGAATATAACGATTCTGGCTGGTAACGGTTTCCCATTTGAATCCGTCAGCTAAACCGTTGAGTAGAATAAACAGAATTTCAAACACTAAAAATCCACTTATCCAGCGTTTTCCTGATATTGAACTCAACCAACCACGTTTTTCAATGAAATACAAAAATAAAAATTGAATCAAGATACTGAATAGAAAAATAATCAAAATACTTGCCCACATTTGCCATGAGAAAGCAATATTTTCCAGCAGGGCGCCACTGAATAACAAATTCATTACCATGCCATTAATATGGAAATGATAAAGCGAATAAATTTGCAGGTTGGTGATAATTAATAATTGCGCGCAAGCAAACAAAATGATCGCCAGTGTTTTTTTCAGCGAAGCAAAAATCAGGCTGATTAAGGTGATGGATAATGCCAATAAAAAACTGATCAATGTGAATTGAATAATTAACCCAAGACCTCTATAACCCCACTCAATTACAGAATAATCGTCTGTAGAAATTCCCAGACTGATGAGTGCCATTGTGAGTGCATTGAGAAAACTGAACGCCAGCAACCAGGGCTGTGTTTGGGGTTTGGAAAACAAAATCGCTGTCATAATCGAGTAGGAGTGCTGAAAAAAGGTGCGCTATTGTCAGGATTTATGCGGATTATTGCTAGTCTCTTGGCTATCGGGATAAAATCTGCCGCTTTATCAATTCCTCCGGATCCTTCTATGATAGTCATGACCTTTGGTACTTACGATATTTTGCATTATGGCCATGTGCGTATTTTGAAACGTGCACGTGAACTTGGTGATAAATTGATCGTAGGTGTGTCGTCAGATGCGTTGAATATGTCCAAAAAAGGCCGGAATCCTGTGTATTCAGAGAAAGAGCGTATGGCGATCATTTCATCGATTCGTTATGTTGATGAAGTGTTTTTGGAAGAGTCTCTGGAGTTGAAGCGCCAATATCTGCTGCAGTACAAAGGTGATATTTTAGTGATGGGTGATGATTGGGCTGGAAAATTTGATGTCTTTTCTGATATCTGCAAGGTGGTTTATTTGCCTCGTACGCCTTCTATTTCCACAACATCTGTCATTGAAACAGTCAGATCAATTCCGGATCTGTAATAATGAAAGTCGTTCTTTACTGCTGCCAGGCGTATTCCTTTTCCATTCTGAGTCCCCTTGAGAAGGTGGCGAAGGCGCGTGGCTATCAGGTTCTCTGGTATTTGCGTGCAGATGTTTACGACAAATTTCCTTTCAAAGCTGTATCCTCTTTCACCGGTTCACATCGCGACATTGATTTTTTTGCACCGGATATGATTTTTGTGCCTGCCAATGATGTGCCTTATTATTTTCGAGGTGTAAAAGTGCAAATTTTTCACGGTTTTGCCGGTGAAAAAAAAGGGCACTTTCGTATTCGTGATTATTTTGATTTGTATTTAACGCAAGGCCCTTATTTCACACGGGTATTTCAGGAATTCGCCAAACAACATCGTAATTTCGAAGTGGTTGAAACGGGTTGGCCAAAACTGGATTGTTTGTTCGATGGCTCGGTAGATGCCAGTTTTTTATACGCTAAATATAGTTTGGACAAAACTAAAAAAACTATTTTATTTGCTCCGACATTTTCTCCCAAATTAACTTCAGCCAATCTGCTCTTGCCAAAGCTGACGGAACTTAATTCAGACAACGCCGGGGTAATAGGAAAAGTATTGGTAAAATTCCATCCGCTAATGGACAAAGAAACAGTGGATTTATATAAAACGACTTTTGCCAATCATCCTTTGGTAACAGTAGTTGATGAAGATAATTTAATTCCGTTGTTGATTGTTGCGGATTTAATGATTAGCGATACATCTTCTGCAGTGTATGAGTTTCTGTTAATGAATAAGCCGGTAGTGACACTCAATACATCCAATGCCGATCCGGCATGGATGGATTGTTCCTCTGCAGAAGATGTGATTCCTCAAGCTTTGGCATTATTAACATCCAATCAGGCTTTTATTTCTGAAGTAGGATTGGAGTATCACCCTTACCGTGATGGAAAATCAGCAGAACGAATGATGGATGCTGTAGAGGACTATATTCGTCGCAACGGTGTGCCATTAAAACGTAAAATTCCACTCAGGCGCCAAATCAGGTATTGGTTAATGCGCGCCAATATTTTTGATAAAACCCGTTAGAATCCAGCCATTGAAATATATTGGGAATTTGGGTTTTCAACTCTTCCGACGTTGAATTTTTTAACCACTCGGTCAGTTCAGCATTACCAAATCGATGATGTCCTCCCCACATGGGATTAGCTTCCAAAAAAACCGGTTGGTTGTTAACGCAGAAAAATTCCAATGCACCGAAATCCAGTGATAAAGTTTTCATGGCTTTTGTCCATAATGACAACCAATAAGGGTCGTGCATCCATTGATAAAGTACTTTATTAGCGGCCACAAATTCATTCAAGTCTTCAAATTGTACATCACTGGCGTGAATAATTTTATCCTTGCCCACCAATGCATAACCGCCGATAATTTTTCCATTAACCCAATGCACACGAAAAACCTGCCCACAGTGGTTGATGCGATTATCCACTTCGGCAGTAATCAGCGCTTGTGAACGAGAAACACGATTGGTAATACAGCGCCAACGCAATCGATAAATAATTGTTTTAAGTTGCTCATCGGTTTCCTGCCCAGTTAAATAGACAATACCTTTGCCTGAATCTTCATTATGCGTTCGAAAATAAGCCGGTGATCCCTGCATGAAAAGTCTAATTTTTTTTATTTGTTCCTTCGCTGGTATCCAGAATGACCAAATATCATATTTGAGTGTGTTGAGTTCTGCATCCTGCCATGCTTGATAAGTTAAATGTTTTTCAGCGCATAGATGAAAAGTGTCAGGGTGATTAAATATGCGGACATTGGTTGGTATGTGGTTTAATAAATAACGAATTTTTTTTAAGGTAGAACGTGAAGTTTGTTCAGGGTTTAATCTAATCTGAACAAAATCGGCCTGTTGCGGGTTGTCTACAATGGTCAAAGCTTTATTTTCAATTAACGCCTGTTGTTCATTCAGACGTGCACGCTCAAGCCCGTTTTGCATGAAAGACCAGCGACCAACTCCCTGTTTTCGACCTATAAAAGCAATTTTTTTCAGAGAAAACCCTTAATGATCAGTTATAGGCCGGTGTGATTTTTTGGATGCCATTAAATGCCAAATAACGTCCTGTACGCTTGACTTCGTTGCGAATAATATAATTTTTTCTCCAGGTTTCCGGTGTGTCATAAGCGCGCGGATGATCCAGATGCAAACAACTTACTGTGTAACGCACTTGTTTGCCTTTTAATCCGTAATTTTTCAGTCTTTCACCCAGTTCTCTGTCCAAACCACCGTATTGCATATCTTCATTAAAACCATTGCAGGCGATAATGTCTTTCCGCCATGCAGAACTGTTCATCCCATTCCATGTTGCTTTTGTCGGTGTTAATAAATTCAGTAGGGATTTAAGTTTTTGACTTTTGAAAAGTTTCCATAATTTATGGTTTGACGGTTGTCCTTTGCTGGTTAACCATGACGCATTAAAAATTACGCCTTTTTCAATATCTTGCATATTGATTGCGCGCGAAACCTCAGTTGTTAATTTCACATAACCACCGGAAAGAAAATAGCCGGATTTTGCCAATTGTTTATGTTTGCGAACGAAATCTGTTTCGGGACTGCAGTCGCCATCAGTAAAAATGAGATAATCGCAATCAGTTTGGTCAATCGCTTTATTCAGTATTTGGCATTTGCGAAACCCTTCATCGGCGTGCCAGATATGTTGAATATTCATCGTATTTTTTTGTTGGAAAGATTCAATCACCTTGCGTGTTTCAAGGCCTGAGCCGTCATCAGCGATTATTAATGTGAAGTATTTATCGGATTGCATTTCATAGCCCGACAACACTTTCTGTAACCATTCAGGTTGATTATAGGTGGTAACAATGACTCCGATATTTTGGGGTGTCATGAAAATTCTCCCTCATGAGATATTCAGATATCGAAAATATCCAAAGTCTACAGGTGGATTCATGACAAAATGATGTATCGGAATGAATGTAACAAATATTTAATAATGACTATTTGTTGATATTTTTTGTTGCAATACTTCCCATACCCTTCTGGATTGAATGTTTGATAAGCAGGGGGGGCAATCAATGGATTTTTCTGGCAGAAGTTTGCAATGACGTTTATGGCACGGCATACATTCCAATGAATTTTCCAACTGTAAGTTGTCAGTGTGCTCACCAATCAAACCTACTTTTGCAGGGGATGTCGGGCCATAAAGTGCGATGGTAGGAATTTCCAGTGCGCCTGCAAGATGAGAGAAACCGGTGTCCAAACCTACCACTGCAGTTGCGGCTACCAATTTTTCAGCAACAGCCGTGATACTCATTCGTTCGCAAGGGCGTGTCGCGCCAGAACATTCCCGCATAATATCATCGGCTAGCGTTTTTTCGTTTTCGCTGCCCCAAATAATTTCAACTTGAAAGCCTTCTGCGAGCGCAATTTTTGTTAATTGTTTCCATTGTTCAGCTGCCCAGAGTTTGGTGTTCCAACTGGTGCCGACAATAAAAATTAATTGTTTTGGTTTTTTTTCGATAGGAGCGAAATATTGTTGGATGCCAAAAGTGAAAGATTCATGCATCTGGTATTGGCCAATTTTACTCAGCAGTTGTCGGGTACGTTGTACGGCGTGCAGATTTTTATCGACAAAATAACTCTGATGATAAAAAAAACTGACCCAGGATTCGCGCGCCGATTTTTTATCAAAGCCTTGAATGTTATTTGATTTGCTGGATTTGGCGATGACCAAACTTTTAAGTAAACCTTGTGCATCAATAACCAAATCATATTGTGTTTGATTGAGCTCTGATTTCCATTGTTTAAATTCTTGCCAGGCAGCCTTGTTACGCATTGTCATCCATCGCCGTAAAGCGATCGGAATAATTCGTTTAACACCGGGATGCCACGAAACAATTTCGGCAAAGCCTTCTTCAACAACCCAATGTAATTCAATATTGGGCCTGCATTGAATCAAATCGGTTACTGCCGGGAATGTATGAAAAATGTCCCCCATGGAGGACATTTTTATTAACAGGACTTTCATTCCGCTATTTAAGCCAAATCGTCGAGATATTTTTCTGCATCCAGTGCTGCCATACAACCAGCACCTGATGAAGTAATCGCTTGGCGATAAACATGATCTGCCACATCACCTGCTGCAAACACACCGGGAATATTGGTTGCGGTTGCATTACCCTGCAATCCACTTTTCACTATGATGTAGCCGTCTTTCATATCCAGTTGGCCAGCAAAAATATCGGTATTGGGTTTATGGCCGATGGCGACAAACAAACCGGCAACATCAATTTGTTTACTGCTGCCATCAACAGTGCTTTTCAACTTCAAACCCGTGACACCTTTGTCGCCGACCACTTCATCTAATTGATGATTCCACAACAAGGTGATATTACCGTTTGCAGCTTTGGCAAATAGTTTATCTTGCAGAATTTTTTCTGACTTAAGTTTGTCGCGACGGTGAATCAGGGTCACGTGGCTGGCAATATTGGACAAATACAAAGCTTCTTCAACCGCTGTATTGCCACCACCGATAACGGCGACTTTTTGATCTTTGTAGAAAAATCCGTCACAGGTTGCACAGGCGCTCACCCCACGTCCCATAAACGCCTGTTCTGATGGCAATCCCAAATATTGTGCTGATGCGCCTGTCGCAATAATCAAGGCATCACAGGTATAGGTATTGTTGCCCACCAAACGTATGGGTTTTTCGCTTAAATGTGTTTCATGAATATGGTCAAAAATAATTTCGGTATTGAAGCGCTCGGCGTGTTCTTGCATTTGCACCATCAAATCCGGCCCTTGCAGATCATGCGGGCCACCAGGCCAGTTTTCCACTTCGGTAGTGGTGGTTAACTGACCACCCTGCTGCATACCCGTAATGACTACAGGCTTGAGGTTGGCACGCGCTGCATAAATGGCCGCTGTGTAGCCCGCAGGGCCGGAGCCCAGAATAATCAAACGATGATGTTGTACGTCGCTCATGATGGAGTCCTTCTATTAATGGATCTTGCTAATGGAATGTCGCGCATCATAGGCGATCTGACGCTGTCCACCAAATTGAATAAGCCAATTTGAGGTATTGCGGACATTTATTGTACGGCACCAGGGATTAGTGAATGGCTATGGCTTAAATCAGACGCTTTTGTGATTCATCATGGTGCAGAAAGCTTGATGGCATATTTCTTTTCAAGCAAGCCAAGGCACTTTCCGCAGATAAATTTATTGTTGAATTTAAATCGTTACGCAAAATCGCACCAAAGACGATAAAAAATGATTGTCTAAAATGCATCATAAATTTACATATTTTTAAATAATCAAAAAATATTGCTCCATTAAAAATCAAATTTTTATTTTTAATGGCAAGTTGAGATTTTCAACTGTCACTTTTCTCATCTTGTTCCTTATTTGGCATCGATTGTGCTTTAACGCTATTGACATTCAATCAATACCCATATTTACACGAGGTCATACTATGGATCATCCACAATTCCCCGATGATGAAAAGACACAAAATACTGAATCTTCTATTCAATTAAATCGTCGAAAATTATTGAAAACCGGTTTGACTGCAGCAGCAGGTGTTGCTGCGTTGGGTGTCTTGCCGGGTAGTTTACGCAGTGTGGTTTATGCGGCAACTGCAGCTGTTGAAACCACGAAAGCCAAATTGGGTTTTATTGCGTTAACAGATGCGGCACCTTTATTTGTTGCAGCAGAAAAAGGATTTTTTGCGAAATACGGTATGACCGAAGTTGAAGTGCTAAAGCAATCTTCATGGGGAACTACACGCGATAACTTGGTATTGGGTTCTGCAAATAATGGTATTGATGGTGCACATATTTTATCGCCTATGCCTTATTTGATTACCACTGGAAAAATGACGGCAAACAATCAACCTGTACCTATGTCAATTCTCGCGCGATTGAATTTGGGCGGGCAATGCATTTCAGTCGGAAAAGAATATTCGGATTTAAAACTGGATGTCACCGCGAAAGGTTTTAAAGCTGCTATAGCCGCTAAAAAAGCCAGTGGCAAAGCAGTAAATGCTGCAGTAACTTTTCCGGGTGGCACACATGATTTGTGGATGCGTTATTGGCTTTCAGCTGCTGGTATAGATCCCAATAAAGATATTTCGACTATCGTAGTTCCACCTGCACAAATGGTTGCCAATATGAAAGTGGGCAACATGGATACTTTTTGTGTGTGCGAACCCTGGAACCATCAACTGATTAATCAAAAGATTGGTTACACAGCGCTAACCACCAGCGAACTCTGGCATAACCATCCTGAAAAAGCATTTGCAATGCGTAGCGATTGGATAGAAAAAAATCCCAATGCCACACAAGCTTTATTAATGGCAGTAATGGAAGCGCAAATGTTTTGCGAGAAAATGGAAAATCGCGAAGAAGTTGCAAAAATTTGCTCGGATCGTAAATGGATTGGCGCACCTTTTAAAGATGTAGTCGATCGTTTAAAAGGCGATTTTGATTACGGTACCGGCAAGGTTGTCAAAAATAGTCCGGAGCAAATGCGTTATTGGAAAGATTTTGCTTCCTATCCTTTCAAGAGCCACGATTTATGGTTTTTAACTGAAGATATTCGTTGGGGTTATTTACCGGGAACTACCGATACCAAAACTTTGGTCGATAAAGTCAATCGCGAGGATTTGTGGCGGCTGGCAGCAAAAGCCATGAACGTTCCAGCTGCAGAAATTCCTGCCAGCACTTCACGTGGTATCGAAAAATTCTTCGATGGAAAGATATTTGATCCGGAAAATCCTAAAGCCTATCTCGATAGCCTGGCTATCAAATATATGGCGTAAGGGGCATAGACTATGGCCGAATCCAGCATCAGCAGCGACGGAATTGTGGATGAGTATCGCAGCCCCGTTGCGCGCCTGAAACAAGTTGCGAGTTATTTTTTAGTGAGAGTAGTGCCTGCATTTTTAGTTATCGCCGTGCTGGTAGGGGTTTGGCAAATCGCTTGCTCCAAACCGGATTCTGCTCTGCCTTCAGCAACAACAGTAATTGAAGAAACGCGTTATCTGATTGAAAATCCTTTTTACGATAATGGCGGAACTGATGTAGGTATGGGCTGGCAATTACTCGCCAGTTTAAAGCGTGTTGCTGTGGGATATTCGCTGGCAGTAATAGCAGGCGTAGCATTGGGAATTTTAGTGGGCCAATCAATATGGGCCATGCGTGGACTTGATCCTTTATTTCAGGTATTGCGCACGGTTCCACCCTTGGCGTGGTTACCTTTATCCCTTGCTGGATTTCAAGACAGTCATCCTTCTGCAATTTTTGTCATTTTTATTACGTCGATTTGGCCAATTATTATTAACACCTCTGTAGGGGTGCGAAATATTCCGTTGGATTATCGTAATGTGGCGCGGGTAGTTAGATTAAGCGGTATTCAATATTTTTATAAAATTATGTTGCCTGCAGCTGCGCCTTATATTTTTTCCGGATTAAGAATTGGTATAGGTTTATCCTGGCTGGCAATTATTGCGGCCGAGATGTTGGTGGGTGGTGTTGGTATAGGATTTTTTATCTGGGATGCGTGGAACTCTTCTCGTATCAGCGACATTATTCTCGCGCTAATCTATGTAGGTTTGGTGGGTTACGCGTTGGACAGACTGGTAGCAATGGCATCCTATTTCGTTACACGGGGTACTGGCCAGTAGTTTTTACTCCAAAGTGAATCAGGTATCTTTGATAGATTGGTTGCACTTTGGAGATCTATTTATGTAGGATTGATGCCAATTAGTTCACATAATCCTGCTCATGGTTAAACCAGAATCTGCCGCCAAATTCATATTGGCATTCCTTTGTATCCAGAGTTCCCCATTTGTTTACGCACATGGACAGGGTTTGTTTGTGATGTACATTGGTGTTCCAACGGCTGCATTGGCATTTATTATTTCGGCCATTATTGTTAGGTGCGCATATAAAAGTGTGAAGCTTTGGCAGTATGCAATTTTATCTCTGTTATTTTTTTTGTTATGGATTCCTGTTTATACGATAGCCACATTTATTGCTGCTGACTTTTTAGATTCAGCAGGGATTTTATCGCATCGATATAGTGAAGAGTATGTAAGCGCATTTATATTACCGTTGCTGCTTATTTTCTGTGCCATATTCTGGTTTTCAATCAAGAGAAATAGAAATTGATTCTGGTGAAAGTGTGATCAGAAATATTTGTGAAAGCGATTACGAATATCTGATTCAACACCTGAATGATTGGTGGGGCGGTAGAAATATGGTGGATATGTTGCCTCGCTTGTTCTTTATTCACTTTCAACAATCCAGTTTTGTGTTTGAAGAAAATGGGAAAGTTATTGGCTTTCTGATTGGTTTTGTTTCCCAGACATGCAAAGAAACAGGCTATGTTCATTTTGTTGGTGTTGATCCTGTATACAGAAAAAACAAAGTAGCCACTCGGCTTTACCTGGAATTTATCGCCCATTGCAAAAGTCAAAAAATAACTGTTATTAAATGCGTCACTTCACCTCGAAATAAAAAGTCCGTTGCTTTTCATCATAAACTTGGATTCAAAGCATCTGAATATAATGAAAAAGGATTGCCAGTTGCGATTCCGAATTATGATGGTTCTTATGAGCACCGGGTTGTGTTGAGCCTGGATATTGCACCCCAATATACATGAGAATTAAATGATGAATGAATTAAAAATCGAAGACATTATTGTTGGTTCTGGAAGCTCCATCGAAAAAGGTGCGTTAATTACTGCGCATTACACAGGTTGGTTGGAAGATGGAACAGAATTTGATTCTTCGCATAATCGCGGCAAACCATTTCAATGTGTAATTGGTACCGGTCGAGTGATTAAAGGTTGGGATCAAGGGTTGATAGGAATGAAAGTGGGCGGTACAAGAAAACTTTTTGTCCCATCTCATCTCGCTTATGGGGAGCGTCAAATGGGACCAGTAATTAAACCCAATTCCAATTTGATTTTTGAAATTGAGCTGTTGGAAGTGTTGGTGCGGGATGATTAGTTTTTATTTAAGTTTTGCATAAAAATAGATATTCGATTCTCGTTTAAATAGGTCAATCATCTTATTAAATTCTTTAATAGACTCGGGAGTAATGGTTTGTTGTGGAATATTAACGACAGTATTAACCACTAGCTCACCATTTTGTGATTGGGTTGATTTTCTCGATAATTTTCCAAATTTGTGTGTGAGCTCCAAGTCGGAGGGTAGAATATGAAGACTCCACAAGATTGAAACATTGAAAGTATAATTTGAACGTGCCTCTATACCACTGATAAAAGACTCATAGTCTTCATTGCTAATCTTAATGCTGTCGAGTTCAGATTTAATCCATGCGTCTTGCTCCGTATAATCCAAATCAAGTTCCGGATCAATAAATGGTTTATAGACGGCTTCGCTTTTTATCTTTATTGGTTGCGTTACGTCTTCTAAGCCGGAAATCTTAAAAGATGGATTTATGTCTTTTGCTACTATGTCATTATAGGAATCTAGTAATTTTTTATTAATTTCATCTTTTGTTAATGCATTCAATTCTGCTCTGTAGGTACTGGCATACTCATAAAAATAGTGTCTTGTTGAGTTTTCCTTTTGTCCGCCTAATTTATCGAATTCAATTTTTGTTGTAGTCTCTGATTTCCATCGAGTAGAGCTGGAATATAATTTTTTCGGCGTGTTGTTGTGGGCAAGAAAAAGTGCAGATTTTCCCTGAATGTAAGGTGATATATAGCGCCAATCGGAATTGTTGTTGGTGAGATCTGCACAAGCTCTTTTTTTATCAACTTGGAAGCAAACAATCATATGATCAAAATAATTTAATGAAGGTATAGCCAGTCTGGCT
>CBFGPN010000045.1:0-22862 GCA_965650675.1 uncultured Cellvibrio sp. | reverse complement strand
GCTCCTGCATTACTCTACTACATCACTTCCATGTGATTATTCGCAGGGATGACGAAGTGAAATTAAACAAAAATGAATTCGTGCAAAGGTCTTTTTTAATTTTTAAATTTATGAAAGTTTTGCGCAAATCATTTATCCAAATTCTTCGTTCCTTCACGAAAATAACCATCAATTTATTTTGAACATATTAGACCTTTAAATAAAAAACCCGGCATGGCGCCGGGTTTTTGCAAACAATATTTAATTACTTCGGACTCATACGCATAACTCTGACACCATGCGCCGGAATATCAAGATTCAACATTTCAGCAGTTGAACCTTTTTCGCCATTCCAGATATCGCGCCAGTTGAGAGCTTGTTTATCAAACCAGATTTCGTGTTTGCTAATGTCATCCTTCATGTAATGTTCTTTCCATTTGAGCTGATATTTTTTTGCGGTGTCCGCACGATTTAAAAACAGGAAAGCGTAATCACCTTTTTCAAGCGGTTTGACGTAAATTTCTATATCACCTTCATCAATCCACTTCATAGCCTGAATGCCGAGCTTGTCCTGATTGATTGCAATCATGTCTTTATTGGTGAGAATTTTTTTAGTGGTTTCCGACATGCTACGCAAATCGTTCCCGGCAATTAACGGAGAGGCCATAATTGCCCATAAAGAAAAATGGGAACGATCTTCTTCTTCGTTCATACCATTGCCGACTTCCATCATATCCATATCATTCCAGTGACCTGGCCCTGCATATTTACGCAACCCGGCTTGTTTATCGAGTATTGGCAATACACCCCATGATGACCATGAACCATGATTGTGTTCGCAACTCCAGCAAGGATAAATATCACCCGTGGTACGCCATGAATGACCAACATCAGTTGCCCATTCCCAGGGTTTGTTATCGCCCCATTCACAAATGCTGAACAGCATCGGGCGACCGGATTTATAAATTGCATCGCGCATAGTGGCGTAAGCCGATTTGGGATTAATGTCTTGCGTATCACACCAATCGTATTTCACATAATCAATGCCCCAACTCGCATAAGTAATCGCATCCTGATACTCATGGCCACGACTACCGGGGCGACCGGCACAGGTTTTATTACCTGCATCGGAATAAATTCCCAGCTTCAAACCTTTTGCATGCACATAATCAGCAAGTGCTTTCATACCCGATGGAAATAATTTTTTATCAGGATGGATAAAACCTTTTTCGTCGCGCTGCCCATGCCAGCAGTCGTCGATATTGATATAAACATATCCGGCATCCTTCATTCCTGATGACACCATGGCATCTGCCATTTCACGAATCATTTTTTCATCGACATTACAGGCAAATGTATTCCAACTGTTCCACCCCATTTGCGGGGTTTTTCCCAACTGATCAAATTTTTGTGCATGGGAATGGACAGCAATCAATAACAGCAAACTACTCATTAGTGAAAGAAGATTTTTTATTTTCATAAGTTAGCCTCGTAGTGATTAAAAATTTTATTCGTAAAGTTTTACATATCGTCATACCTGCGCAGGCAGGAATCCAGGATTCGAAAGCTGGATCTCTGCCTACATAGGGATGACAGTGTTGTGGAATTTAATATTAATTATCAGATAAATTATTTTATTTGCAAAAAAACTGCAAATTTCATTGCAGTTTTTTACCCGGATTGAAATAACACCTTATTTTTTATTTAACCTGTGAATTTCCTTATTAAATTTTTGAATAATTTTGATGGTGGATTTATCTGTATCAAATACACCGTACATACCTTGTTGTTCTTGTGGTGGATCACCCATCAAATCATCACCTTCCTGCCACCAATAGTTGGGGCGATTTGTACGCGCAGCACCATTCCATGCCCAGAAGTTGTAACCGGCAATGGCTTCGCCTTTTTTCATGCGTGGCAACAATACATCAAACACATGCTGGTAAAATTTATCGCGATAATGAGTTTTGGCTTTTATATCATAGGAACCCATGTCGCGATCCAAACCAAATTCTTCCAGCACTATCGGCATTTTCATTTCATTTGCCCAATCAATATGGGAGTTCAAATAATCCTGGCCTTTCTGCCAGGCAGAATCCCAGGTTTCTTTTGGCTTGTATTGATCGAACCAGCTCCAGTTTCGAATCCACATGTGATAAGTCAGGTAATCAACATTCGGCAAAGTGTGTGCATCAACAAATAATTTTTTATCGCGCGCAGAGCCCCACAAACCTTCACTGCCCGTGGAAATTAAATGTTTCTTATCAAGGCCTCTAATGTAATCCGTAGTTTTTTTAATCCAATCAACATAAATCTTTTTTTCCTCAACACCGGCTTTATCATTGCCGGGACGCGGCTCATTCGCCAATTGCCAGGACATAATGGTTGCGTCGTCTTTATAAGCTTTGCCATTGATTGTGTTTACACGATTCACAATTTTATCAATCGTTTTACGAAACTCTGTTTGTGCTTTTTCACTTTGATAAAAGCTGGCTGATTTAGCCATAAAACCATTCCAGTCTTTGGTGACGTTGGGATCTTGCACTGGCTGTCCATCAATCCAACTCATGTATTGCGTCATGCCACCTGACCATTGCCAAAAATTATTCAGATACAACACCACTGTCATATCGCGTTTGGCTAACTCAATTAATAAATAATCCAGGCCGATTAATAAATTTTCATCGTACTGACCAAAACCATTAGTCGTTGCCGGTTTTACAGCAGAATTGATATCGCTTTTTTCCGATACAGCCAACACACGTAAATTATTGACACCCATTTTTTTAAGCGCATCCAATTCTTTGGCCAAACGTGCCCTGTCACCAACGTTGGACGGCGCACCCAAATAAGCCGCATACCACATATTGGTGCCAGCAATGTAATAAGGCTTGCCGGATTTTTTGAATTGAACACCATCAACACTGACAAAATTATCAGATGATGCGAAAACATTGACTGCAAAAATCGCAATCAACAGTGAGAGGTATTGTGTTAGTTTTTTCATTATTTTTTACTCGCTGTGTATTTTTAAATTTTTCTAAATATTACCCTTCCAGCCTCCCCGAAGGGGAGGAACAGTCCCCCACTTTGAAAAAGGGGGGTTAGGGGGGATTTAAAATCTTTATAAAACTATCTATCTTAAATCCCTCCCCCGCCTCCCTTTTTCAAAGGGAGGAGCTAGCCCGATTTCCTTTCGAAGAGAGAGCTGAGTGAGGCTTGTTTTACTTCAACAACCTCATCACTTCCATCATCGCTCTGCCATTGTGATAAGGGCATTTCCAGAATCCAGCTTTATAATCGGGCTGCAGTGATTGGTCATCAAGATTTGACAACCAAAACCACTCGCCGTTTTGCGAATCAATGTGATGTCGCTTGATAAAGCGCCAGATATTTTCTGCAACAAAAAAATACTGCTCTTCTTTTGTTACAGAATAAATATACAAATAACCCACCAGGGCTTCTGCCTGAACCCACCAGACACTGACATCACTAATAGTCTGACTTGCAAAATCGTAGGCATCCATTAAATGCCCGTCTTCCGCAAGAGCCTCTTGCAAATTGGTTTTGGCTATCGCCAGCAAATCCGGAAATAAACAATCAAAATATTTTTTATCACCAAGCGTTTCCAAAGCCATGGCGATCAACCAAACCGCTTCTATATCATGGCCATAAGTAAAACCCGGTGAAAAATCCTGCCATTGCATATCCATAAACATGCGCAAGTGATTGGTTTTGCGGTCAATCATAAATCGATCAAACATTTCAATGTTATATCGCAATGCAGAACCAATCGCCGCATCAGAGACCAGTTCATACAAACTGGTATAGGCTTCCATAATATGCAAATGCGTATTTTGTGATTTGGGATAATTCAAATCTTTGTCACTCAAACGCAAATCATCAATTAAATTCCACTCGCGCGTAAATGCTTCCAGATAACCTTGATTGCTATGATCGATTGCATTCTTCTCAATTAAGGCAAATAGATTCAATGCTTGTTTGAGCGCATCAGAATTATGATTGAGTTTGTAATAGGCACAAAGCGCGTAAATCACAAAAGCCTGTGCATAGATTTGCTTTTTAGTATTGGCAGGTTTTCCAGACGCATCCAATTCCCAATAGACACCGCCGTATTCTTTATCGACGAAATAATTCATCATATAAAAATAGGCGCGATCTGCTGCTGCTTTATAATCCGGATTATCAATTTCTCCAGCGACTTCGCTAAAAAACCAAAGAATACGGGCGTTAAGTATAACGCCCTTATTAGCCTGTTTGACCGGAGAGTTGTCAACTGACACCTCTCCGTAAAACCCGCCGAGTTCCTGATCCTGAGTGTGATTTACCCACCAGTCAGCAATAGCAATTAACTCTTGCCGACATTCTGTTTGCAACCGGGTTGATTGAATCGAAAAACTGGATGCATTCATTCACTTACACCAGATTTTTCATCACTTGCAAATTCGCTGCAATCAATTGATTGCGTGTTTGCACCGAGGCAGCAGAACGCAAACCATCTTCCGGTGTGTTTTTGCAGTAATCAATTAATTTTTCAACACTGGAAGTTGCAACATGCATACGCGTGTCTGATGAAGCGTAATAAATAAACACTTCATTTTTTTCATTCACAATCCAACCATTGGCAAAAGTCACGTTGGATACATCGCCGACACGCTCTTCACCATGCGGCGCAATAAAATGTCCAGCCGGACGATGACTAATCACCCATGGACGCTCAAGTTCGGTCATGAACATATACAAGGTGTAGCGCAAACCGGCAGCGGTATTACGTACACCGTGTGCGAGATGCAACCAACCTTCTGCAGTTTTAATAGGTGCAGGGCCTTGTCCATTTTTGACTTCTTTAATAGTGTGATACACCTTGGGATCAACAATCACTTCTGATTTCACTTCTGCGTTGATCATGCTGTCAGTCAATCCCCAACCAATTCCGCCGCCCGCACCCACAGAAATAAATCCATCTTGCGGACGTGTGTAAAGCGCATATTTGCCATCAACAAATTCCGGATGCAAAACCACATTGCGCTGTTGACCTGAATAAGTAATTAAATCCGGTAAACGCTCCCAGGTTTTTAAATCTTTGGTACGCGCAATACCACATTGTGCTTCAGCTGCGGATGTATCGTTAGGACGGGTTTCATCTTTACGCTCGGTGCAAAACAATCCATAAATCCAGCCATCCTGATGTGCAGTTAAACGCATGTCGTAAACATTGGTGTCCGGGCGTTCTGTTTCGGGCATGGTGACCGGATAATCCCAGAAACGAAAATTGTCTACACCGTTAGGGCTTTCAGCAATTGCAAAAAACGATTTACGATCTACACCTTCTACGCGCACAGCAAGAATATATTTTCCATTCCAATAAAGTGCGCCGGAATTAAACGCGGCGTTCACCCCCTGACGCTCCATTAAAAAGGGATTGGTTGTTTCATTTAAATCATAACGCCAGAAAATCGGCGCATGCTCTGCTGTCAGAATCGGATTTTCATAACAGTCGTAAATGCCATTGCCTGACTTTTTGATTGGATTTTTTTTAGTGATCAATGCTTCGTGCTGCTGAAACAGTTGTTTGACCTTTTGTGTAAATTCACTCATAACTTCTTTTTAACTCCGGTGTTAGATTAAATTTTATGGCTCCTCCCCCTGCCAAGGGGGAGCTGGGGAGGGTAGAGATTTAAATCAAAAAAACATTACCTCATCCTCCCCTTGACAGAGGCAGGAACAAAACAAATCACTGTTTGATTAAATGCTCATCCTTGGTTCCTTTTAGAAGTTCCGGTGGCAGATCGCTTGGATAATCCTGTAAATGTTGGTACCAGTTTTTCCATAAAAATAAAGCACAAATCGCTACAATCCCTAAAGCAATTGCAAATTCAGTGTATTGATGAATTACCAGGAAAATCGGCGCAGCGACAATTGACGTTTGCCAAACAATTCCAACAACCACATTCACCATGTCACGCTTGAAGTTGGTATTGGCAGCAATGGCACCATGCTCTTTTATAGCGGCTTCACGCACAGGCCCCCAAAATCCCCATGGGCGAACTTTTACATAAAATTTTGTCAGTACGGTCATATCGGTAGGCTGGGTTTTTAATGAAGCGAGCACACAGGCAATCATGCAAACCAAAAATAACCAGGGGAATGCATAAATAAAATCAACTTTTTCCAACTGCAATCCAAATATTGTCAGGCTATGTGCAATAGCAGTATTGGCTTGCGGAACGGCGAGACCCAGTGCGATAAAAATACCTACGGCCATCCCCCAGAAATATCCATACGCATTAAATCGCCACCAATACCATTTGAGTACGTTGGATGCGGTATAACCACCGAACAACCCACTCACCAACCATTGAATAACTTCGTTCAAGCTGGGAATAAAAAATCCAAGTGAAACACCAAACACAATAAAAAATAATGAGACGGCATAACTCATATAAACATAACGTTTGGGATGCGCATTGGGATTGATGTAACGTTTATAAACATCATTGACGACATAGGCAGGTGCAGCATTCACTGTTGCTGCAAAGTTGGACATAAACGCTGCTAACAAACCGGCAATCAATAAACCCATCAATCCACTGGGAATATAATTTTTCAACACAAATGGCAGAATTTGTTCGAAATCAACATTCTCGCCCATCGCATTTAAATCGTTCATAAAAAATGCCAGTGCCATTACGGTCAAACCGGCAATCAGCATATAGCGCGGGAACATTAATACGACCGTGACAAACCCGCTCATTTTGGCGGCATCCTTCGGTGACTGCGTGGATAAGACACGCTGCATATCATAGTTAGGTGCAGGGCCTGCCAAACTTAACAACACCCCTTTGAACAGCATCAACATAAAAAAGATGGTAAATAAAGAGTAACCATCTGTCGCAATTTTGGTATTGGCTGCATCCAGCTTTCCGGCCCAATCGATATTCAATTCCCAGCCAAATAAAATACTGTCCCAACCATTGGGTACAACAGCCGCCAACATTTCCGGCGAAACTTTATTCATGGCAATGATGCCCACACTGATACTGGCAATGGTGGTCACAATAAATTGAAAAACTTCGGTGAATACTACAGAAAACATGCCGCCTTTGATGATGTACAAAGTGGTAATCGCAGTCATGATCAAGCCGTAGTACATATCATTTAGATGTGGATCTTCCGATAATTTCCACGGGAAAAATACCGATGCAAATTTTCCAATCCCGATAAATCCGTAAGCGAGAAAACCAATCACGCTGACCAGCGCAAAAATAACCACTATGACGTTGGATAAACGTGCACCCATGCCATCACCAAAACGGAAGGTTATCCATTCAGCGCCTGTCATCACACCGGAACGACGCAACCAGGTCGCTAAAAACACCATCAAAAATATTTGGTTAAAGACGGGCCAAAGCCAGGGAATGTAAATGCTGGTGAGACCGTAGACGAAGAGTAAATACACCAGCCACATAGTGCCTGATATATCAAACATACCCGAGGCGTTGGACAAACCCAGCATGTACCACTTGAGTTTATTACCGCCAAGAAAATAACTGTTCATATCCTTGGACGCGCGGGATGACACCCAAAACCCGACGCATATAGTGGAAAAAATAAATAGCAAAACAATTGCCAGATCCAGAATGGGAAGATTCATGAATTACAACCTGATTATTATATGTACATTATCAGCACCCCTTTTTGGGCTGCTCCTCGCATGTAGCAAAACAGTGTTTGCCAGACAGCCTGTCCTTAAAAACACTAACCTAACGCCCCCAAAACCTTAAAGTCCATTCGAATTTAAGCCGGATCGACAATGTAACCGTTTACACCATTTTTTTCCAGTGTTTTTAACCAATTACTTGTAGTAAATTTTCAACGCCGTTTAATTCCCCTCCCCCACATAAATAGAAATCGGGAAACCTATGTCGAATATCCGAGATGTCGCTCGTCTGGCTGATGTATCTGTAGCCACTGTGTCACGCGCTTTAAGTAACCCGGAAAAAGTGTCTCCTGCAAGCCTGGAAAAAGTCCATGCGGCAATTGCCGAGCTGAGTTACAAACCCAATATGCTGGCTCGCAATTTTCGCTCGGCTAAAGCTTATGCGGTATTGGTGATGGTGCCCGACATAGCCAACCCCTTTTATTCGCTGTTTATTCGTGCGCTTGAAGACCGCGCTCAGCAAAAAGGTTACGCCGTGTTGTTGGGCGACACGCGGGGAACCGTCGAAAGAGAACTGGAGTACATTCGCCGGGTCGAAACCCGTTTGGCAGATGGCATCATCCAGTTGCGGCCCAGCTCGGAAAAAAGCCAAAACAACATTCCCCCGGATGTCCCCTGTGTTAACGCCTGCGGATGTGAATTTACCAGCGGCCCGGCAATTCGTATCGACAATCGCAAAGCCGCCAAAATGATGGTGGATTACCTGATTTCGCTCGGACACAGACGTATAGGCGTTATTTCAGGATTAAGAGACAACCCTCACGCCGTTGATCGTTTGGCCGGTTACAAAGACAGCATCGAAGAAGCCGGAATTCCTTTTGATCGCGATCTGATTGCCGAAGGCGACTTCACTATGTGGTCGGGCCTCAACGCCGCATTCCAGTTTTGCAACATGCAAAACAAACCTACCGCCATTTTTTGCATGAATGATGAAATGGCAATTGGCGCCATGCAAACACTGAAATCCAATGGTTTCAAAATTCCGGAAGATATTTCCGTAACGGGTTTTGATGATATTTCCTACGCAAAATATTCTGACCCCAGCCTCACCACCATTTCCCAACCGGCAGAAGAAATGGGAAAACTGGCAATGGATATGTTGCTGAAAATGATTGAAGGTGAACCCCTCAGTCAACGTGAATGCGTATTGCCAACCGAATTTATTATTCGCAAGAGTACCGCACCGGTGAAGAAATGATGAATATTCCTGTTAATTCATGAATATTCATCTTCCCAGTTTTACAAGAATTCCCAAGAATAAATCAAACCGCTCTCTTGAGATCCAAAACTTAAGATGAACGGTATCTTTTATTCCCAGCTAAAGGAAATCCCGATGAACATTGGTGAACGCATTAAACAAATTCGTGCAGAAAAAAATCTGACGCAACCTCAGTTAGCCGAGATGATTGGTATTGAACAATCTTATTTATCCAAACTGGAAAATGACAAGTCCATTCCATCCGCCGATATTTTTCAGTCACTATTAAAAGGTCTGGAATTGACCACTACAGAGTTTCTGCAAGGCATCGACAAAGATTCAATGCACAAACAACTCAAACACATACCCGAAGTAGCCAATCATCTGGCAGCACAAATCACAATCAAAATACATTCGGTTAAAAAATGGCTTTACGTTTCTGCCGCACTTTGCATTTTGGGCTTAACCCTGATTGTGGCAGGTCATCGCGGGTTAATTTTTAGCAATACTGTTTATCAATATGAATCTCTGGGTATTACCAAACCTGGCGAGCCCAAAGAATTATTTTTTGATGACCGAATCCGGCATATTTTTTTAGTTAAAACCATTTGGCCAAGCAATGAGCAACACAACATAGTCAAAACCTTTGAAAGTGAGCGAAGGGATATTCAAATGATTTTAAAAGATCAATATTTAGGTGATAGCTACGTTGAAAAAGTGGAAGGCGGTTTTAGAATGTTTAGATCAAGGGGAAGCCATCCCACTGAAAGATTTGAAAACCGCTGGTTAATGCTTGTCGGCTTCTTGTTAACTTTCTGCGGTGTGTTTGGTTTTATTACGGAATATCGATTGCGTAAATTGCAAATTTAACAATGGCGGGCATATTGCCCACCATTGTTAATGCAAAATCGCTCCCTGATATAACTGCTGAACTTTTTCCGCACTGAAGTGGTAGTGTTGATTACAAAATTGGCAATCCATATCAATGCTGCCTTTTTCGGCAAGAATATCCTCCAACTCTTCTTTACCCAGGGCAACCAACGCCTGAATGCACCTTTCTTCCGAACAAGAACATGCAAAGTGTAACTCTCGCGGTTCGTAAACACGCAATTGCTGCTCATGAAACAAGCGATACAAAATATCCAGATGATTTAATTGCAAAACTTCTGCTGGCTTTAGTGTTGCGGCCAAAGTGACCAATGTTTCCCAATTTTCGGCATTGGCTTCTGCACTGGCGATTTGTTGTGGCAAAGCTTGTAACATTAATCCGTGTGCCGATTGTGAGTGCACTGTTAACCAAATACGCGTAGCCAATTGTTCGGATTGTTCAAAATAATGTTCAATACACGCAGCAAGATTATCCGCCTCCATTGGCACAATGCCCTGATAACGCTCCAATTTTCCGGCAAAATTTTCAGCGCGTTTCGGCTCAATCGTAATCACAATCACCCCTTGCCCCAATAGCTCACGCAAATTGGCACCGAGCGCAATTTCATCGGTTAATTCAATATCCGGGTTTTGTCGAATAATGCCACGCACTTCATTGTGATGAGTACACTCCGCCATCACGGTTGACACTGGCCCATTGCCATGAGCTTGCAAAATAATTTTTCCATCCATTTTTAATGTGGATGAAAGCAATCCAACAACCGCCAAAAATTCCCCCAATAGCTTTTTCATGGAAGGCGAATAAGGATTGTTGTCCATCACTTGTTGATAAGATTGTTTTAAGGACACTATCTCGCCACGAATATCGCAATTATCGAACAAAAATTTGTGCAGGTGATCGGTATTACTCATAACAACTTCTCTGAAAATTTAATTTTTTGTTCCCCACTTTGAAAAAGGGGGGTTAGGGGGGATTTAAAAACTCAGATCATTTAACCATTTTAAATCCCTCCCCCGCCTCCCCTTACGAAGGGGGAGGGTTAGGGTGGGGTTTGTTTTATTCATCCGCCGAAAAAATATTCTGAAAACGATGAATCTGTCTTCGTTCTTTTTTGTTGGGTTTGTGATCGCTGATAATAAAATTCGCCAAGCCTGCTTTGCGATCTGCTGCTTGTTTTTCACGTTTTTGTTTGCTGGCTTCAGTTTCTTCATACAGCAGTGCTGCTTCCGGTGCACCACGGCGCTGATCTGACAAGGCTTTTACAATCACAACTTTTTCAGTCAAATCCTGACGGATTGTCAATTCCAAACCGGTGGTCATTTCTTTGCTGGCTTTTACACGCTGGCCATCGCAATGAACTTTTCCGCCTTCAATCGCTTGTTTGGCTAAATTGCGGGTTTTAAAAAATCGTGCGGCCCAGAGCCATTTGTCGATGCGAATTTTGCCATCGTCCTGATCATCATCATCTTCATGCGTACGTTGGGATTTTCGTGTCATAACAATTACCTGACAGGCAATATTTCATCGAAGTGATTCACTGCCGGAAATTCACTCATACTTCTGGGTTGCTGGCTATCCGGTTGATGAATACCCAATAGATGGGCAATACCAAAATTTTTTGCGGTATTTAATACACTGACCGTATCATCAATAAATAAACTGCGTTGTCGATCAAACGGAAAAGCTTGTGACATTTGCATCCAGAAATGAATTGATTCCTTGGGTTCTGCAAAATCGTGGGAAGAAATAATTTTATCGAGATACTGATCAAGCCCGGTCATCGCAATTTTTAAATTGACGCTGTCGCGATGCGCATTGGTGACCAACCAGATTTGTTTATCGGCTTCGCGTAACTGGGTTAAAAATTCTTTGACGTGAGGTCGATAGGCAATTTTGTGTTGTACTTCTTTTTTTAGTGCCGGGATATCCACCGAAAAAGTGTCTGACCAAAAATCCAGGCAATACCATTGCAGGGTACCGCGATAGGATTCTATGTGAGCATTTAAAGTTTGCAGTGTGTGATCCAGATCCAATCCATGAATATCGGCGTAACGTTTGGGCAACCAGGTTTGCCAGAAATAATTATCAAAATGTAAATCGAGCAAAGTGCCGTCCATGTCCAGAAGCACTGTGTCTATATCCTGCCAATTGACCCGAACCTTTCCCGGTTCAACTTCCGCTTGCTGACTTACTGATACCATAACGCCGACTCTATATGTAAACTGACTCAAAAACTGATTTTGCGTAGACTTGCAGATGTTGCACCAATAATCCGACACTGGGAACCAATGACCAAACAAAAACCCGACATACTAAGCCGCAAACGACTGGTATCCAGCCTCCGATTTCGTTCGGATGAAATCCATTTACGTTTTGGCAATGGCGAAGAGCGACATTACGAAAAACTTTGCAGTAGCGGCAATGGCGCAGTGCTTATTGTACCCATGTCCGACGAAAATACAGTGCTTATGGTGCGCGAATATGCCATGGGATTGGAAAATTACCATCTGGGTTTACCCAAGGGCGCCCGCGACCCGGGTGAAACACTGCCCGAAGCCGCCAATCGTGAATTAAAAGAGGAAGTCGGTTATGGCGCAGGGGAATTGGTATTTCTCAAGCGCATTTATTTGTCACCTTCTTATATGGAACACAGCATTAATGTTTTTGTTGCTCGCCAACTTTATCCCGAACGACTAATAGGCGATGAACCCGAACCCATTGAGGTAGTGCCAATAAAACTTGACGATATTAATCAGATAGTGGCCCGTGCCGATGTCTGCGAAGGTCGCAGTATTGCGGCACTTTATCTGGTGCGGGAATGGTTGAAAGGTAATTTTGTGCCCAGCGAAGAATGTCCGGAATGATTGAATTTACAAGCGCGCAAATGGATAAGCTGTTGCAACTGGTCAAGCTGGCAGGCGACGACATATTGCAGATCTACCAGAACCCTGAAACCACACAATTGGTGACCAAGGCGGACACCTCTCCTTTAACTGCTGCTGACCTGGCTGCCCATAAACGGCTGGCGGAAGGTTTGGCGGCTATCAGCCCCTTGCCCGTTTTATCGGAAGAAAGTTGCCCGACTGATTATGCACAAAGGCAAGAATGGGAAAGCTTCTGGCTGATAGACCCGCTTGATGGCACCAAGGAATTTTTGGCTCGAAACGGTCAATTCACAGTAAATGTCGCGCTGATCAATAAAGGCTCAAGTATTTTGGGTGTGGTTTATCAGCCCGTCACCGGAAAATTTTATTGGGCGCAATCAAACACTGGCGCATGGCGAAAAATCGGTGACGAGATTGTGCAAATTTTCTGCGAACCATTGGCAAATCGCTACCAACAACAATTACCTTTGCGTGCACTGGTGAGCCAACACCATCACAGCGTATCTTCCCGGAAAAAACTCGACCAGATACAAACCCATTGGCCAAACAAAATTGAAATTTTTCCACTGGGAAGTTCGCTTAAAATTTGTGCGGTAGCAGAAGGCAGTGCCGATTTATATCTACGCACAGGGCCAACCAATGAATGGGACACTGCGGCTGCTCATGCAATATTGGACGCAGCCGGTGGAAAATTGGTCAGTTTGCAATCGACCCGACCATTCACCTACAACCAACGGAACACTCTTCTTAATGGAGATTTTTGCGCCAGCAGCGACCCCGATTTAATTCTGCGTTGGTTAAACAATCACCCCTCCCAGTCCCAGCCATAATTTCTTCAAAGCCTTATTCGCCAAGACTCCAAAAGTGTTCTACCTTAAAAGAATATTCAGGTATCAGTTTTGCACTTAAGGGGTAGTCGATGTCGAGACATGACGCGGATGTCGAGGGTCAGGATTTAGCTAAACGGGATAAGTTGTTACGCATAAAATTAGTCGCTGATATAGAAAAATTTGAAAGACAACTTCACGAGCTTAAATCTGCCGGCAGTTCTGTCAATTTTTCGGATATACAAACGCTAAAAGAATTGATCAACACCCGAAAGGAAATGCTCAAGCGAATTAATTTTTAACCTGTGTTTTTTATTATTCACCTGGTTACACAGAGACCAAAATTGTCACATTGTGATGATTTAGTAACAAAACAAACTTTTTTTGAACCTTGGCAACAAAGGCCTGACTGTGAAAAATAAATATTAAAAATAATGAGCCTGTAACTGTGCACCTAGTCACATTCGCTGACAGTGCTCAAAACTAGAATGCAGAAACCAACGAATACTGCTATAAACGCAATAGTTAACAAATTACGGAGTTACCCATGAGAATTATTTGTTCTCTTGTTAAATTAACAGTCATTTTGATCAGCCTCTGCCCATTGTTTCTGTCTGCACAAGAAGATGACGCAACCGCAGCTGCAGATGCTGAAGCATTAAAGGAGTCAGTTCTGACATTGAATCGCGATTTGTTGATTCTGGAAGAAGAATTGCTCTATCCCGCCAGTAGTCAAGTGGCCATCTATTTGTCCATGGATCTGGGTAATTTTTTTGCACTGGATGCGGTCAGGGTTGAAATAGATAACAAGCTGGTAGTCAGTGAAATTTACAGTGATAAACAAACACAGGCTCTGTTTCGCGGTGGTGTGCAACGGCTCTATGTTGGCAACGTGAAAGCCGGCGAGCACGAAATCAGTGCAATTTTTACCGGTCGCGGCCCCAACAGGGATTACAAACGCGGAGCAAAAATTACCCTGACCAAAACCCAGGACCCGCTGGTACTTGAGTTACGCATTCAGGATTCCGAATCACAAATGCAACCCAAATTTGATATCAAACAATGGCAGATGTGATGTCTCTTTTTTCTCTGAAAAAAAAAATCCAACTGATCTCACTGACATTGTTCGTTAGTGCGACCCCGACGATTGCCAAAGAAAAAGCCAAAACTTCGGTAGCGGATTTACGTTACGGAGTCACGCTTTATCATTATTACCAACAGGATTATTTATCTGCATTGGCAGAATTGATGGTGGCGGATTCACGTGATGGCATTAAAGGTCATGGCAACAATCCGGAATTAATTGCAGGCGGTATCAGCTTGTCATTTGGTATGCAGAACCATGCCGAATCGGTTTTTAATTCCATACTGAAAGATGAAAGCCGCCCTCAATATGCCCGCGATGCAGCCTGGTTTTATCTGGGAAAATTACAATATTTACGCAGTGATTTTGAGGGTGCTGCGCGCAGCTTCGAAAACATCAGCAATAAAGCATCTGCCAATTTGCAAGCCCAGGTTTCTGCACTGAAAATTAATATTGCCATTCGACAAAATAATTTTAGCCAGCTGAATTTAAAATCACTCAGTCAAAAAAAGTTGCTGGCCTGGAGCCCTTATGCCACTTACAACCTGGGTTCTGCTTATGCGCGCAGTGGGAATTTCGAGCAGGCTGAATTTTATTTTAATGAATTAAATGATTTGCACAGCGAAGAAAGTGCGCTAACCAAAAAGGAACTCTGGGCATTACAGGATAAAGCGGCAACCGCCATGGGCTATACCTTTCTCGCGCAAAAAAAATATGATCTGGCAATAGATCAATTTACACGTGTCAGGCTGGACACCCATCTTTCTCATCAGGCTCTGCTGGGATTGGGATGGGCTTATTTATCACGACAAGAATATGAAGCTGCTCTCGCCCCGTGGCAATTGCTGAGTCAACGCAGCCTGTCCTTGCCTGCTGCGCAAGAATCTATTTTGGCTTTACCTTTTGCGTATGAAAAATTGCAATCTCCGGGAGATGCACTGGCGGCGTATCAGGAAGCAGAATCCCGTTTTACACAAGAAATTCAATTTATTCGCGATATGCGACAAACCTTGACTGAAGGTGAATTGTTAACCCTGATTGGCGGCCCTGCATTAACCGCAAAAGAATTACGCGAAGAATGGGAACGCACCAAAGACCAACCGGGGATCAGTGCTGCTATTGCCGCAGAAGGTGAGCACTGGTTGAAACTGGAAAGTCACAGCATTATCAAAACGCGCTCGGTTTATTTGAGCGAATTATTTTCACAAAGCCGCTTCCAAACACGTGTATTGGATATTCGCGACTTATTGCATCTACAACAGGTCATGCAAAATTGGCAACCGAAATTAATTCTTTACAAAGAATTATTAATCGAAAAACAAGCCAACCGCAGTCTCGATAAACAAAAAGTGATCCAGGAAAAAATTGATCAGCAAGTCAATGATCTGGTCAAACAACGCGATGCACTGACTGCACGCATCCATCGCATCGAAACCGAACATGATTATCTGGCGCTTGCGGATAAAGACACTCGTCAAATGTATGGCATAGTCAAACGATCAGAACAAGCCCTTCAAAAGTTACAAGCAGCAGGCAAAAACAATCTGGATGCTGCTGAAAAACTGCGCATGTTCAAAGGCATTTTGATATGGCGCGCCGCACAATCTTATCAAGGCAATATGATTGAATTACAAAAAAATTTACAAACTCTGGTTTCAACACTGGATGCAGCTCTGGCAACACAAGCGCGCATTCGTGAAATTACGTCTACCAGTTTTGACATACAACCCATGATGGAAAGATTGAACAAATTAACTGCAGACACCAACAACCAATTGACGGTGAATGCGCATCTGTTGGATTTGCAAACCAGTTTATTACGCCACGATGTTGACACCCAATTGGAAATACATGAAAAACGCCTGACTCACTATTTGGCGCAATCACAATTGGCTATTGCGCGTTTGTATGACACAGAGCTAAGGAAACAATCACAATGAAATCCTTCAGCCGTATTGGTTTATCACTTTGTTTATTGGCAAGCCTGGTTAATTTCACGGCCTGTAGTTTTTTAAGTAATGATGATCGCGGTCGCACACTGGCCGATTTACCCAAACCGAAAAAACCGGACAACAAACGCCAGGTTGAAGTGCAATCCATTTCCACTATTGAACAAAGTTACCAACGTGCACTGAGTGCGGCTGAAGATCCTGCTTTGCGTCAACAAATCAAAGCGCGTATTGCCGATCTGGAAATGGTGCGCAGTGAAAAAGATCAGTTAAATGCCGCTGGCGCTGGCCGCCATTACGACAAACCCATTACGCTTTACCGTGAATTATTAGCACAACAAACGCAAAATAATTCAGCGGCCAAAGGGGTTGCGGTTGATCAATTGCGTTATAAATTGGCAAAAGCCTTATCAATGGATGGCCGCACCGAAGAAGCCGGGCAAGTACTTGATCAGTTGGCCTCTGAAAATTCTTCCTCACCTTTTATTGCAGAAACCCAATTCCGTCGCGCCGAAAAAGCATTTGCTGATGGTGATTATGCTGCTGCCGAACGCAATTATGAAAGCGTGGTGAAAGGCGATAATCCGGCGCTGCAACAAAATGCGCTGTATATGAAAGGTTGGTCACAATTCAAACGCAGCCAATATGATTTAGCTTTGGTGTCGTTCACCCAGGTGCTGGATCAATTATTAGGATCTGCACAAAAACCGGAAGACATTGATAAAGTCATTACCGATATGGGGCCATCAAAAGCCAATTTGGTAAAAGATACTTTACGGGTAATGGCGATTGGTTTGTCATATCTCGACGGTGCAAAATCCATTTCACAATTGGAATCAGAAACAGGCGGCCCCCGCGCTTATCAATTTATGTTGTATCAGCAATTGGGTAATTTGTATCTCGAACAAAAACGTTACACCGATAGTGCGGCTACTTATCAACATTTTGTTGTTGAAAATCCTGATTCCGATTTCGCGCCCAGTTTCAGCATCAAAATTATTGATGTTTACCAACAAGGCGATTTTCCTGATTTGGTATTGCCTGCCAAAAAAGATTTTGTGCAACGTTATGGTGTGAACAGTCAACATTGGGCCAAACGTCAAGGTGCCATAGGTGATAGCGCACTGGCTTATTTGCATCAATCACTGGTAGAACTTGCGCAATTTGACCACGCGGAAGCGCAAAGTTTGCAAGCTGCCAACAAAGTTAATGAAGCCACAGCTGCATTTACACGCGCAGCCAGATGGTATCGCGAATTTGTGCAGACTTTTCCAAAAGATGCGCAGGTTGCCGAGATGCACTTCCTGCTGGCTGAATGTTTAAATCAATCAGGTGATTTGGCGGCAGCACTGACCGCTTATGAAATTGTTGCTTATGATTACAAAGACAAAATGCGCGGTGCCGAATCAGGTTATGCTACTGTGTTGTTGCCACAACAATTGATTTCAAATGCACGCAATATTTCTGCCGAACAACTTTCCGAGTGGGCAGATCGCAAAATTGAAAACGCATTGCGCTTCGCCGAATTTTATCCAACCGATGCACGTGCAATTAATGTGTTGGCTGATGCAGGCAGTGAATTGTTGCAACAAAATCGCTTCCCCGAAGCCAAAATTGTTGCTGAACGTGTTTTGGCCTGGCAACCACCCGCTGATGGAAAATTACAATTCACCAGCTGGTTAATTTTAGGACACAGCCGATTTGAATTAAAAGAATACCCCGCTGCCGAACAAGCCTATATACAAGTGCAAAGAATGCTCCCCGCTTACGGACAAATGCCCGGTGCTCCCACATTACAACAGGTGAATGAACGCATTGCTGCCAGTATTTACAAACAAGCAGAACTGGGTTTGGAGCAAGGCAACAAAGACGAAGCGATTGCACAATTGTTGCGTGTTGCTGAAACCACTCCGGGAACTGAAATTGCGATCAAAGCACAATATGATGCCGGTGTTTATTTAATGGAACAGGAAAAATGGTCGCAGGCAGAAAATGTGTATTTATCTTTCCGTCAAAAATATGGACAAAATGCACTGGCTGCAACCATACCGGCAAAAATGGTATTGATCTATCAAAACCAAAGCAAATGGCAATTGGCTGCGGATGAATTAAGTATTATGGAGCGCACCAGTACCGACCCCAATGTGAAACGACAATCGCTGTTTATGGGTGCGGAGCTTTATGAAAAATCCGGCAAACTGGATTTGGCGATTGAACGCTATTCGCGTTTTGCAAAAGAATATCCAAAACCCATAACAGAAAATATCGAAGCGCAGCACAAACTGACCGAGTTGCTCGCCAAGTCCGGCGATCGCGGCCAACGACTTTATTGGTTACAAAATATTATTAATACACATCAACGAGCTGGCGGCGAAAAAACGGATCGCTCTGCATGGTTGGCTGCCAGTGCTCAATCCGAACTATCCCAACCCAGTGTTGATGAGTTTAAAAGTATTCAATTGACAGCTCCGCTTAAAACCAGCTTGCCACGTAAACGCGCCGCTTTGGAAAAAGCATTGAAAGCCCAGGAACAAGTGTTGAGTTATGGTGTTGCCGAATTTACTACCAAAGCCAATTTCACGATTGGTGAAATTTACGCGCAGTTGAGCCGTGATTTAATGAACTCTCAAAGACCACAAGGTCTCGATGAACTGGCGATGGAAGAGTATCAATCTTTATTGGAAGAACAAGCTTATCCATTTGAAGAAAAAGCAATTGAAATTCATGAAGCCAATATCAAACGTAGTTGGGATGGCACTTATGATGATTGGGTAAAACAAAGTTTTAACGTTTTGGCAAAACTCTTGCCCGCACGCTACAACAAAAACGAAACCCGCGTGGAGGTGAGTAATGAAATTTATTAATTACCTGACACTCTTGCTGATTCTTTTAATATCCGCCTGTAGTAGCTCACCGGAAAAAAAATCCCAAAAAGCGGCAAAAGGTGATGATCTGGTAATGGGTGCTCCGGGCGTTTCCATTTTGCCCCCGGGTCCTGCAACGCCAAATCCCTATTTGCAAAATCCTGTTAGTGTCAGCAAAGCAGTTGCCAGCCAATTTGCCGCCGCGCAAAACGCGATGCGCAATCAGCAGTGGTCGCAGGCAGAAAAATTACTGCTGCAAATTATTTCGGGCAACGACAAACTGTCAGGCGCACATTTAAATCTCGCCAATATTTATGCCGCACAAAAAGAAAAGGACAAAGCCGAAACTTCTTATGAAATGGCGATCTTCGCCAATCCAAATAACCTCGACGCTTACACTCAGTTTGCTATTTTTATACGTGAGCAAGGTGATTTTGTCGGTGCAGAAAATTTGTACAAGAAGGCAATAGGTGTTTGGCCATTTCATGCAGCCAGCCACAAAAATATCGCCATTCTTTACGATTTATATTTAGGCAAACCCGAACAGGCATTGCCGCATTATGAAGCTTATTTACAACTGACAGGCGAAGATAAACAGGCTGCCAGTTGGATTGCAGACTTACAACGTCGATTGGGTATTCAACCCAAGCCCAAAGCTGCCCCCGCAGCAGAAACAACCGAAGTTGTTGAAGAACCTGCAACAGAAGAAACCGGTACCGAAGAGGCTCCCGTCGCAGAAGAGGTGACAGAATGAAAAATTTTCAACCAACTTTGTATCTGATACTGCTCACAAGCATCCTGTTCGCAATAAATGTCGGCGCACAGGAAACTTCTGACGCCAAACCAGAGGCTGAATCAACAGAGGCTGCTACAGTTAAACCGGATGAGACCAAACCGACCGGAAAAAAAATGGTTGCTGAAGCCAATATCAGTTTACGCACTACGGTAACCGGTAATCAGGAACAACCTTTGGTGATGTACATTTTGCCCTGGCAGTCACCCGATAGCCCTGAATTTGATTTGGAAATGCAAAGCAGTCAGGCCGATGCTGTTTTCGGTCATATAGAACGCGAAGAATTAAATCGTCAGCTGGATTCAGCGGGCGAATTAGATGGAGAGTAAGACCCCCCTCCTAGCCTCCCCCTTGCCAGGGGGAGGAACTGTCCCTTCCCCTGGCAAGGGGAGGGTTAGGGTGGGGTCAAAAATAATTTTTAACCATTAATTAGTACGAGGTTTGAGTTTATGGATTCTTTAATTCGTTTTTTCCAGGAAGGCGGTGCCTTCATGTATCCGATTGCGGTCGTTCTGGTTATTGGCGTTGCCATTGCAATCGAACGCTGGCTGGTACTGACAGCGTCCAAATCGCAAAATCGTTCTGCATTCAATCGCATACTGCCCATGCTGCATAAAAAAGATTATGCAGCTGTTGTTAATCTGGGCAAAAGCACCGATGCACCGATTGCAAAAATTATTGCTGCCGGTGTTATTCGCATGAGCAGCTCACCTCGTCGCGATGACATTGAGCTGGCAATGGAAGAAGGTGTGATGGAGGCCATGCCACGTTTGGAAAAGCGCACAGCTTATTTGGCAACACTCGCCAATATTGCAACCTTGCTTGGATTACTCGGAACCATTATTGGTTTGATTCAAGCGTTTACTGCAGTTGCCAGTGCTGACCCCGCTGAAAAAGCAGCACTTTTGTCATCGTCGATTGCAGTTGCGATGAACACCACCGCATTCGGTTTGATTGCCGCCATTCCACTGTTAATGGCGCACTCAATGTTGGTCAGTAAAACCACTGAAATTATCGACAGCCTGGAAATGGCCGGTGTGAAATGTTTAAACATTATCAGCCATATTCATGACGTCCCTCGCACACGCTCTCAAGATACAGGCAAAGCTTAAGCTGAAACATCTTTAACCAAAATTATTTGGGAAGCGAATTATGCGAATTAAACGGCGAAACACAGGCGATGCTGACTTGGATGTCACTTCGTTTATGAATCTGATGATTATTCTGGTGCCGGTATTATTGATGGGCATGGTGTTGTCACGCATCACTGTTCTGGATTTGAAATTACCCGATCTGGCAGACTCCAGTACACCTGCGGATGAACCTCCTCAACAATTGGAAGTAATCATTCGACCAGAAAGATTTGAAGTCAATTATCCTGCCGGTGTAAAACTGCAATGGGTAGAAAAAACGGATCAAGGTGAATACAACTACGAACTGCTCTCCACTGTGCTGCAAGAAACCAAACGTTTGCTGGAAGATAAAGGCATCCAAAAAAAAGATGTTTATTTGTTATCTGAAAGCTCAACTGATTATCAAACCATTATCAGCACCATGGATACAGTCCGTTCATTTAAAGCGGTAGTTGCTGCATCCGTAGTTAATGCAGAATTATTTCCGGAAGTGGCTTTGGGTGATGCACCACCTGCGGGCCAATCCATTCGGGCAATCACGGAGGGCGCACAATGAAAAAATCCCTTCGCGCCAAACGTATGGAGAAACGCAATAGACAGTTATTGCAAGTTCCCAAATTAAATCTGGTTTCGCTAATGGATATTTTTACTATTCTGGTATTTTTTCTATTGGTGAATTCGGGTGATGTTGAAGTGCTGCAAACCGATAAAAGTATTACATTACCTATGTCAGTTTCCGAACAAAAACCGGAAAACAATTTAGTGGTTTTGATCAGCAATGATGATTTGTTAGTAGGCGGCCAACGTATTGCAGCAATAAAAGATTTGGTAGCCAGTAAAGATCAGGCTTTTGCTCCCTTAACCAAAGAGCTGAAATATCAGGCACAAAAAGCGGGCCCGCTTTCACCTGAAAAAGTCGCAACCGGTCGCCCTGTTACTATCATGGCGGACGAAAAAGTGCCTTACTCCACATTGAAAAAAGTCATGTCAACTTGCGCACTGGCTGAATATCGCGATATCGCATTGGCTGTGACACAAAAACAAGTCAGCACTTCAGGCCAGGGAGGTTAGTGATGAGCACCAGCACTGCTATCCTCAATCTACAACTCCCATGGAGTTCATCCATTCTGGATGACAAACGCTTTCAGTCCATACTGACGATATTGGCTGGCGTCATGTTAACCCTGAGCCTGATCATCACGATTATTGAAGTTCCCGAATTAACACGCGCCGAAAAAGAAGAATTACCACCACAATTGGCCCGGGTCATTCTGGAGAAAAAAGAAATACCGCCACCGCCAAAAGTGGAACCTAAAAAAGAAGAAAAAAAACCTGAAGAAAAAAAGCCGGAAGAGAAAAAACCCGAGCCTAAAAAAGAGGAACCCAAACCTGAAAAAAAACCGGAGCCAGTAAAACCACCCAAGGCAGCAATTGAGCGTGCAAAAGAACAGGTGGCACAAACTGAATTGGCACAATTCAAAGATGATCTGGCCGAAATGCGCGAGATGATGCCCACAGTG
>CBFGPN010000044.1:0-22974 GCA_965650675.1 uncultured Cellvibrio sp. | reverse complement strand
ACACTAAATTTCTATCGCCGTATACGTTATCAATACGATTCACTGCGGGCCAAACTTTATGGTTTTTCAACCAGTTTGCCGGGCGGCCTGCGACTTCTCTTGAATAGGCGCGGTTCCAGTTTTCGTCGAGTACGTCGTCTTGTGTGTGCGGGGCATTGTGTAATGGGCTGGCTTCGGCGGTGATTTTGCCTTGAATCACGTCTTCGATTTCGGCGCGGATGGTTAACATGGCGTTGACGAATTTATCCAATTCAATTTTTGATTCGGATTCAGTCGGTTCAATCATCAAAGTGCCTGCGACCGGGAAGGACATGGTCGGTGCGTGGAAGCCGAAATCCATCAAGCGTTTGGCTATATCTTCTTCAGTAATGCCGCTGGCTTCTTTTAATGGGCGCAAATCCAACAAACATTCATGTGCAACAAAACCATTGGTGCCTTTGTACAAAATCGGATAAGCGCTTTCCAATTTTTTCGCAACATAGTTTGCATTCAACATCGCAAATTCTGTTGCTTGACGCATACCAACGGCGCCCATCATTTTGATATACATCCAACTGATCGGCAGAATACTGGCAGAGCCCCAGGGCGCAGCAGAAATAGTACCGTTATTAATTTGTGTACCCGGAACATTTTGCACAGGGTGTGATGCTAAAAACGGCGCTAAATGTTTACCAACACCGATGGGGCCCATGCCGGGGCCGCCACCGCCGTGTGGAATACAAAATGTTTTGTGCAAATTCAAATGTGATACATCGCCGCCAAATTTCCCGGGCGCAGCAACACCCACTAATGCATTCATGTTCGCGCCGTCGATATAAACTTGACCACCGACTGCATGAATCATTTCGCACAATTCGGTGATGCCTTCTTCAAACACACCGTGAGTCGATGGGTAGGTGACCATGATGCAAGCGATTTGATTGCCGTAAGTAGCAATTTTTTCGCGCAGATCATTCAAGTCCACATTACCTTTGCTATCACAAGCCGTCACCACCACTTTAAAACTCACCATTTGTGCAGAAGCCGGGTTGGTGCCGTGTGCGGATGCGGGAATCAAACAAATATCGCGTTGGGTTTCGCCTTTGCTTTCAAAATATTTTTTGATGGCAACCAAGCCAGCGTATTCACCTTGCGAACCGGCGTTGGGTTGTAAGCTGATGGCATCGTAACCGGTGCAAGCTTTTAACATCTCTTGCAGTTCTTCAAATAATTGTTGGTAGCCTTTGGCTTGATCAATCGGCGCGAAGGGGTGGAGCTTGCCAAATTCCGGCCAGGTCACCGGGATCATTTCAGCAGTTGCGTTTAATTTCATGGTGCAAGAACCCAACGGAATCATCGCATTGTTTAATGCAATATCTTTGGATTCCAAACGCTTTAAATAGCGCAGCATTTCGGTTTCGCTGTGATAAGTATTGAATACGGGATGTGTTAACACTGCATCGGTGCGCAATAAATCTTGACTGATTGCTGAATTGTTTTGTGCGAGTTTTTTATCAGCAACATTAATATCAAAATTGGTGATACCAAAAACACTCAGCAATTCGACAACATCACTTTCAGTGGTGGTTTCGTTGATGCTAATACCCAATGAATCCTTGCCGATCAAACGCAAATTAATTTTTGCATTCAGTGCCGCTTGATAAATGCTGCTTTGTTGATTGCCGACATTCACACTCAGTGTGTCAAAAAATGCGGAATTGTTGAGTGAAAATTTTGCTGAGAGCGCATCAGCCGTAATCGCTGCCAAACGATGAATGCGATTGGCGATACGCGTTAAACCTTCGGGGCCGTGATAAATCGCGTAGAACACACTCATCACTGCCAACAAAACTTGTGACGTACAAATGTTCGAGTTGGCTTTTTCGCGACGAATATGCTGCTCGCGAGTTTGCATTGCCATACGCAGCGCTTGTTTGCCGCGTGCATCAATCGACACACCAATAATGCGGCCGGGCGCAGAACGTTTGTAATCATCACGGAAGGCAAAGAAACCGGCGTGTGGTCCACCAAAACCCATTGGCACACCGAAACGTTGGTTGGTACCAATCACGACATCAGCACCCATTGAGCCGGGTGATTTCAACAGCATCAATGCCATTAAATCTGACGCGACGGTTACTAAAGTATTTTGTTTGTGCGCGGCATCGATTAAATCGGTGAGGTCGCGAATTTGCCCGCTGGAACCGGGATAAGAGAGCAGGGCACCGAAGTAATCGCCTTTTGTTAATTCATCTGCCGCTGCAACTACCACTTCAAATCCAAAATGTTCGGCGCGGGTTTTGATTACTGCAATGGTTTGCGGATGCGTATCGGCATCCACAAAAAACACATCGGATTTACTCTTTTTATTCTGGCGTTTGCACATGGCCATAGCTTCGGCGGCGGCTGTGCCTTCGTCCAACATAGAAGCGTTGGCCATTTCCATGCCGGTCAAATCGATGATCATTTGTTGATAATTCAACAAAGCCTCAAGGCGGCCCTGGGCGATTTCCGGTTGGTAGGGCGTGTAAGCTGTGTACCAACCCGGGTTTTCCAACACATTACGCAATACAACCAATGGCACATGGGTATCGTGATAGCCCATGCCTATATAAGTCTTGAAAACCTGGTTTTTGTTGGCGACTTCACGCAGGTAGGCCAAAGCTTCCGCTTCAGTCACTGCCGCATCCAGATTCAGCTCGGATTTGAGTCGAATGCCGTCCGGTACAGTTTTGTCGATCAACTCCTTGATGCTCTTCAAGCCCAGTGTTTGCAGCATCTCAGCAGTCTGCTGCTGATCCGGCCCAATGTGGCGGCCAATAAATTCATCATGAAAAGCTAATTGCTCAAGCGAAGCGGAACGACTATCGAACGACATAAGGTTTCTCGAGGAAAAGAGGTGGGCTGGAAAAGGCGCGCATGGTATCAATTTTGACCTGTGTTCGCGAGACTTGACATTGCCCTCACCCCTAACCCCTCTCCCAGAGGGAGAGGGGGATAAAACGACTCCCTGTTTTTGGGGATTTGGGTAAGAGTTTCGATTGGCATTTGCTTAAGAAGAAAAAAGTTGTTTAACTCCCTCCCTAGCAAAGAAGGGAGTAAAAATCCCCTCTCCCTCTGGGAGAGGGCTAGGGTGAGGGAAAACCAGGGTGCAAACACTATCCGTATTAATCGAACTCGCAAGGGAATTGCGTCAGCAACAAACAGACGCCGAAATATTTCTATGGCGGTTATTACGAAATCGTCAATTATTGAATGCAAAATTTCGTCGGCAACATCCAATAGAAAATTACATCGCCGATTTTTATTGTGACGAGCACAAATTGATTGTTGAGCTTGATGGTGGTCAGCATTTCACTGAAGAAGGGATTGCGAAAGATGTGATCAGAACTCAACGACTCAATGACTTGGGCATAAAAGTATTACGTTTTGATAATCGGCAGGTGTTGACTCAGATAGAAAGTGTGTTGGCAGAGATTGCCCTCACCCTAGCCCTCTCCCAGAGGGAGAGGGGACTGGGCTCCCCAATTTTTTAGGTGGTTGTTAACGCGATAAAATCGCATTTTTACGAATCACATTGCAGTGACACAATTTCTACGAAGCAAACAACAGTGACAATTTATCCCTTGCTTAAAAAGAAGGGAGTAACAATCCCCTCTCCCTCTGGGAGAGGGCTAGGGTGAGGGCAAATTTATGCGTATCGACTACATCTCCGACATCAGCTGCCCATGGTGCGCCTTGGGTTTGGCATCACTTGAAAAGGCTCTTGCACAATTGGGTGATGAAATCAGTTATGAATTACATTTCCAGCCTTTTGAATTAAATCCGGATATGCCATCAGAGGGAAAAAATTTAACGGAATACCTGTCGGCAAAATATGGTATGAGCGCTGGGCAAGTTGATGCTACGCATGAAAATTTGCGTCAGCGCGGTGAAGAAATTGGTTTTGTTTTTGGCAAGCGAGAACGTATCTGGAATACTTTTGATGCGCATCGTTTATTATTTTGGGCAGATAGATGCGGTGTTGGTTTGCAGCGAAAACTTAAACTGGAATTGATGCGTGCCTATCAAACAGAAGGAAAAAATCCGGGCGATCACCAATTGTTGTTACAACTGGTTGCTGAAGTTGGATTGGATCAATCCGAAGCAAAAACGCTTTTACAAACTGATGCGTTTGCTCAAGAGGTTCGCAATCTTGAACGCGAATGGCATCTATCCGGCATTAACGCTGTTCCCAGTTTGGTCATCAATCAACAACATCTATTGCAAGGCGCACAACCGGTTGAGTTACTAGTGTCTGCGCTGCGTGAATTGAATGGTGAGGCAGTTTGATTAAATTTCGTAGTTGAATTGACTTGTTCACGAATTGGAGAGTTTATGAGCGAACAAAATGAAAAAAATTATCTATGGATACTTTTGCTAGTAGTTATTGTTGTTGCCATCGCTGTTGTTTGTTGGTACTTCTTTTTTACAAAAGATGTTATGTATATTTATCCTGCTACTGGCCAAACTGAAAACGAAGTACTAGGTCAAGCTGGAGATTATATCGGTGGAATTTTAAATCCACTGATTGGATTAGTTACCGTCTATTTGCTCTATAGAACATACGTTACTCAGAAAAAGGAGCTAAAAGAAACAACTGAAGCTATGAAGACCCAGACGGAAATTGCTAACAAACAACTGATGTTAAGTAGAGATGAGCACTCAAGAGTTCAGTTAATTGAAATTATTAGAAATGAATATTCCGAATTTGAAAGTTTATTTAAATCAATATTCGCGATGCCTATGAATACACCTGAATCTGATTATCTAGTTTTCATATTTGGAGATAACAGTACCTTTACCCTGAATCAGATATTGTATTTCATTGAAAGTGAGGATTCGAGAGGTGATCACCTTGAGGGTTCAAGCTATTCAGATATTATCAATCAAAAATTTATAGAATATGATCCAACGCAACCGGAAACATATTTCTATCCTATTTGGAATCAACTTTTTCAGGTTAAATTGAGTATAGCAAAAATACGAGATATAACGTTGGATTTAATAGCTGTCATACATTTAAAAAATATCGAAAAAATATGGTTTGGAAAATACTATGACGCACTTGTAAAAGCTAAGGATGTTGGAGCTTTAAGCCCAGTTGAATTTGAAACTATGCTTCGAGAGATACAAGATGCCAGGAATGAAAAAAATTAAATCTGCTGATAAATAGATCTTGTCCATGCTTAAAAAACACTGGGCAACCTTTTATTCTATTAAAACTAACGGACAAATTAATGAAAACACCCCCTCGCTTATTACCCTTACTTGAAGACGGTGTGATTGACGAAGTCATACGGCCATTGATGAGTGGTAAAGAGGCGTCTGTATTTGTGGTGCGTTGTGGTAATGAAATTCGTTGTGCCAAGGTTTATAAAGAAGCCAATAAACGCAGCTTTAAACAAGCGGTGACGTATCAGGAAGGGCGTAAAGTTCGCAATTCGCGCCGTGCACGTGCTATGGAAAAAGGTTCGAAATACGGTAAAAAACAACAGGAAGAATTGTGGCAAAACGCTGAAGTGGATGCACTTTATCAATTGGCCAACGCAGGGGTACGGGTGCCGCAACCCTTTGGTTGTTTTGATGGTGTGTTGTTAATGGAATTGGTGATGGATGACGAAGGAAATGTTGCGCCGCGTTTGAATGATGTGGCAATGTCAGCAGAACAAGCGCGTGAAGATCATGAAGTGGTGATGCGCGATATTGTGCGTATGTTGTGTGCGGGAATTGTTCACGGTGATTTATCTGAATTTAATGTGTTGGTGGATGATTACGGCCCAGTGATTATTGATTTACCGCAAGCAGTAAATCCCGCTGCCAATAATTCTGCAAAAGCCATGTTTGAGCGTGATGTGAATAACATGACACGTTATTACGCCAACTTCGCGCCAGAACTTTTAGACACTCAATACGCTAAAGAAATTTGGGCACTTTACGAAGCCGGAGACTTGCATCCTGATGTTGAACTGACGGGTCAATATGCAGAAGATCTTTCGCTTGCTGATGTAGATTCTGTGATGTTGGAAATCAAAGCAGCGTTGGATGAACAACAAGCGCGTGAGACACGGCTGCAGGAAGATTCCAGGTAGTTATTTAATGAAATTGAAGTCGCTGTTTTATCTCTAAGGATTCTTATGTACCAAAACGCCATGCTGTTAGGTCTTTGCCAATTTTTATTTATGGCATCTGTTTCGGTTGGTTTGTCTTTTACCGGGATTGTTGGTGAAAAAATGGCATCGAGTACAGCTTTGTCCACCTTGCCATTTTTAACTATGACGGCCACCACTGCATTATTAACTTTATATTTACCCAAAATTTTTGCGCAATGGGGATATAAACGTGCATTTGTGATTGGAACTTTATTGGGATCTCTGGGTGGATTATTGGCGGCAGCCGGTGTTTATTGGAATTCATTTTTTTTATTTTGTGCAGCCGGAATTTTAACGGGTTGTTATCAAGCTTCTGCTCTTTATTATCGTTTTGCGGCAGCAGATTCGGTATCCAGCGAATATAAAAGTAAAGCCATTGCCTGGGTCTTGAATGGTGGAATATTAGCTGCGCTTTTGGGGCCGCTTCTGGGTAAATACAGTTTGCATCTTTTTCCGCAAGACTATTTGGGTTCTTATGTATTAGTGGCTTGTTTGGCTTTGGTTGTGTTGCCATTTTTGGGCTTGACCCAATTACCGCCGAGAAATTTGGTTGCAACACAAGATGCAGTGACAGTGAAAGAACTGTTGAAGCATCCACGTGCAATTGCGGTGATTTTATTATCTGCCGGCGGTTATGCCATGATGATGATGGTGATGCTGGCAAGTCCGCTGGCGATGAATCACTGTGGATATCAAGCGTCTGATGCAGCGAGTGTGATTCAGTGGCATTTGTTGGGCATGTTCGCACCTTCGTTAATTACCGGTAGCTTGATTAATCGTTATGGTTCTTTGTCGATTGGTATTGGTGGATGTTTAATTTTAATTGGCGGCTGCGCAATGGCTTTGTCCGGAATCGCATTAATTCATTTTCATTGGGGATTGATGTTGGTCGGTGTGGGCTGGAATTTTATGTATATGGCAGGGACTAATTTGATTATGCAATGGTCGGATTTTCCTTTGCGCAGTAAATTACAATCAGTTAATGAGTTTATTACCTTTGGTGTAATGACGGTTACAGCAGGTGGAACCGGTTGGTTGTATCAATTATTGGGATGGAAGTCACTTTTGATATTTGCTGTGTTGGTAACCAGCAGTTTGTTATTGATTGTCTTTTGGCAAAAACGGCATCAGGACACATTTTAGTCAGGCGATTTTGCGGTTTTGTCTGTTATCATGCCGACCACAATAATTTTTTGACACAGATGAGTTATGTATTACGAATTTTTCGGACTGCGAGAATCAGCATTTTCGATAGCGGTAAATCCACGCTATCTGTACATGAGTGACCAACACCGTGAGGCTTTGGCTTATTTGCTTTATGGCGTGCAGAATGGTGGTTTTGTTATGCTCACCGGTGAGGTGGGGACAGGCAAAACGACTCTGGTTCGCCGTTTACTGGAGCAATTGCCGGAGAATATGGATCTGGCAATTATTTTGAATCCTATGGCCAGTGCACCGGAATTACTGGCCAGTATTTGTGATGAATTAAATGTCAGTTATATCGAGGATGATCTCACCTTAAAATATTTGACGGACTCGTTAAATATATTTTTATTAAAAAACCATGCCCAGGGACGCAAAACAGTTTTATTGATTGATGAAGCGCAGCTTTTGCAAATTCCGGTATTGGAACAAATTCGCTTGTTAACAAATCTTGAAACCAACACGGACAAGTTGTTACAGATTATTCTGGTCGGTCAGCCTGAATTAAAAGACTTGCTGTCCAATCCTGAATTGCGTCAATTGTCCCAGCGTATTACGGCCCGGTTTCATTTAAATGCGTTAAATTTTGAAGAAACCCAGGGCTATCTTGCACATAGATTGCAAGTTGCCGGCATGAATTCAGCTAGACCCATCCCTTTTCCACCAGACATTATCAAACTCATACATCAACATAGCGGTGGTATACCGCGTTTGATTAATGTGATTGCTGAAAGACTCTTGTTGGGTGCTTATTCGCAACAGAAAACAATTGTTGATGTTGCCATTTTTAATCAGGCCATTCAGGAAGTGACAGGTATTAAACCGGTTGAAAAAAAATCGAACCAAAAAGCACTCAAAGCTATTTATCAAGGTACAGCTGTTATTTTTATCATTGCGTTTATCGTATTTTTAACACGAAGCCAGGAATTTTTTAATCACAAAGAACAACCACCGGTTGTTGTTGCCAGTTCATCAGTGTCGAGTTCTGTATCCAGTTCCAGTGAGTCATCATCCAGTGCCAGTCAGTCGGTGATGTCCAAAGATTATGTTAATTTTTTAATGGAAAAAACACGTGCTGAATCTTTTTTAATGAATATGGCGGGTGAAACGGTGTTCGATATCAACCTGCCCTGTGGTGTACAGATAGGACAGAATTACCGATGCCAACGTGAACAACTGTCAACCTGGAATCAACTCAGGGAATTGAACAGGCCGGGACTTTTAACTCTGGTAGACGAAAAAAAGAAAGCGTTTTATTTGCTGGTGATTGGTTTGAATCAGGATCAGTTATTGGTAAGAAATCAGCAACAAGAAAAAATTATTGAGTGGAATGACATAGTGAATAGCTGGAATGGTGAATTTACTTTTGTCTGGTCAAGCCCTGTCGGCTTTGATGCCGATTTGCAAGTAGGTGATCATAGTTCGGTTGTGTCATGGGTTGCAGAGCAATTCGCTACAATTGATAAACAAAATGAACCTTTAACGCGATTAATATTTACCGAAAATTTAAAAAGACGAATTGCATTATTTCAGGCAAGTCGTGGACTTGAAGCTAATGGAATCATCAATCGGGTTACCATACAGCATTTAAATTTATTACAAGGTATAGATAAATCCCTGATGACCTTGCCTGCCAAGCCTGTATCAGACACGAGTTCTGCTGCCGGAGGTCGTTGATGTCGCTGATTCTGGATGCTTTAAAGCGAGCTGAACGTGAAAGACAGGCGTCTGAAAACAATTCTGTCGTTTCAGATGCTCTTATTCAGAATATGGAATTGGCGCAAACTTCAGGTCACAAAAAATACCCCGTCTATATTGATATAGGGATCATTTTGGCGCTGATTATTATTGCGCTGTTAATTTTTATTTATATAAAGAAAGAGCCAGTATCTGTTGCACCATCTCAAGTGCCTGTTAATACAGATGTAAGTAATCCGATACAAACAACCCCGCAGAACACAGAAGTCGCTCATCAGTCGGTGAACAGCGGGATCGAAAATCCATCCAGCGCTATGCGGAAAGCGGTTACGGATTTATATCAACAAAAGACAACGTCCATTCCCAAAGTTGAAGATGTAGAAGTCGCACAACTTTATACAGAACCCCAGCCGGTTGCTGTTGAACCCGGCAATGCACTTTCACAAGCGCCGGTTTCTGTTGCGGTGACTAATCCTTTACCTGATCAAAGTCCGCAATTGCCAAAGAATTTGCAAACCTCTGAAACCCGTCGTATAGCTGATGTAGAGGGTGTGATTCGTTTTGACGATTTATCTTTTAATCAAAAACAATTATTCCCGAGCATCAGTTATTCGCAACATAATTATTTGGGCAACACCGCCAGTAGCGTTGTGATTAATGGGCAATTGATGCGCAGTGGTTCACGGGTAACACAGGATCTTGTTATTGTTGAAATAGTGGAAGATGGAATAATTTTCAATTATTACAATCGGCTGGTTAGTTTCAAGGCTCTGAATGGTTGGATCAATATGTGAGTCCTGGTAGAGCTTCCCGCTTGCGCGGGAAGCGTAAGTTTTACATGGATTGATCAGTTGGCCATTTTTGATTGCAGATAATTTTGAATGCCCACTTTTTCGATCAATGATAATTGGGTTTCTATCCAATCAACGTGCTCTTCTTCGGATTCCAAAATTGATTTGAATAAGTCACGACTAACAAAATCTTTCGCTGCTTCACACAGAATAATTCCTTCGCGCAGATCAGGAATTGCTTTTAATTCCAACGCCAGATCGCATTTAAGAATCTCCTGAGTATCTTCACCGATTTTTAATTTACCCAGATCCTGCAGATTGGGTAATCCTTCTAAAAATAAAATACGCTCAATCAATTTGTCAGCGTGTTTCATTTCATCGATAGATTCATGATATTCGTGATCAGCCAGTTCTTTGAGTCCCCAATTTTTATACATGCGGGCATGTAAAAAATATTGATTAATGGCGATTAATTCATTCGCCAATACTTTGTTTAATGCGCCAATAACTTTAGGGTCGCCTTGCATCATCACTTCCTCGCTTTCTAAAAAGGGAAAGTGTTGCTGTCTGACAAATGAGTGTCAACTAAAAAATCAGGAGGCGATAGCGTAGAAGAGAGATGATTGGTTATCGCTGCCCTTTGCAGCATCGAGTAATTCCTGGGCTGAACATGCGCACTTACCACATTGGCCTGCCACACCAAGATTTTTACGTAAATGCGAGAGTGTTTGCGCGCCATCTTCGATGGCTGCTTTGATTTGACGATCGGTCACTCCACGGCAAAGACAGATATACATAGGGCACTCTGGGTTGGAAAGTAATCATTGTTGAACAGGTCTCATGCGAGATAGTAATCCAAATGATATGAATTCACAAATAGCTTTGATGTTGATTTTTGTTTGTGTGATTTATATATAGCCATGTCTCGGTGTATTCATATAAAAAATTAATATGACTCTCATTTCTCCCTGTGTAAGATAGCTTCGTTCTATTGATTGAACGCTGGTTATCAATCCAGATATAGATTTTTGCGTTAATCCAAACCTTACAGGAGACAGAAAATGGGCGTATTAGTAGGTAAAAAAGCACCGGATTTCACTGCAGCGGCAGTATTGGCATCGGGTGAAATTGTTGATTCATACAATTTTGCTGCGGCCACCAAAGGCAAGAAAGCAGTTGTATTTTTCTATCCGCTGGACTTCACCTTTGTGTGTCCTTCAGAGTTGTTGGCGTTTGATCATCGCGTTGCCGAATTCAAAAAGCGTAATGTTGAGGTGATTGGCGTTTCTATTGACTCCCAATTTACTCACAATGCATGGCGTAACACTCCGGTAGATCAAGGTGGTATTGGTGCGGTTAAATACACATTGGTTGCTGATATCACTCACTCAATTGCCAAAGCATACGATGTTGAGTCAGCTGATGGTGTGGCTTTCCGTGGTACTTTTATTATTGATGAAGATGGTGTTGTGCGTTCACAAATCGTTAACGATTTACCTATAGGTCGTAATGTCGATGAAACTATTCGTACAGTTGATGCGTTGATATTCCACCAAAAACACGGTGAAGTATGTCCTGCTGGCTGGCAAGAAGGTGATAAGGGTATGGATGCGACACCAGCCGGTGTTGCTAAATATCTGGCTGAAAATGCAGATAAACTGTAATTTTTCAGTGAGTCGAATAGTCAAAGGGGAAGCATTGCTTTCCCTTTTTTATTTGGGTGTCGTAATTTTGATTCTGATTTTGTAAAAATTCCCGTTCATTTTTATTTATAAGAACACATTATGTCCGAGCGAAAGAAAATTGATCTTCACTCCAGTTGGTTAACGCATCTGGCTGCCGAGTTTGACCTGGCTTATATGCAGCAGCTCAAGCAATTCTTGTTGCATGAAAAGACTGCTGGAAAAATTATTTATCCCGCATCCAACAATATTTTCAATGCATTTAATTCAACACCTTTGGAGCAGGTCAAAGTCGTGATTATCGGGCAGGACCCATATCACGGCCCCAATCAAGCGCACGGCCTTTGTTTTTCTGTGCAAAAAGGCATTCAGGTTCCACCTTCATTACAAAATATATTTAAAGAACAGCAGAGGGATTTGGGGTTGCCGATTCCCCTTCATGGTTGTTTGCAATCCTGGGCTGATCAGGGGGTGTTATTACTCAATGCCACCTTGACGGTAGAGCAGGCAAAAGCCGGATCTCACCAGGGAAAAGGCTGGGAAACTTTCACAGATAAGGCGATTGATCTGGTAAGCAAACACAATAATGCTGTCGTTTTTATGCTTTGGGGAAGTTATGCCCAAAAGAAAATTGACCTGATTGATACCCAAAAACACCTGATTTTAAAGGCTCCGCATCCATCACCTTTGTCTGCACACAGGGGATTTATCGGTTGCGGGCATTTCTCCCGAGCAAATGACTACTTGATAAAAACAAATCGTGCGCCAATAAACTGGGCCTTGGATTAATTCGTTACTAAAAGTTGCATATTGTTAATAGTTGTATGTCTTTTGCCATCAATTATGTAATAGATTCCGTGATTGAATAAAATCTTGACAGCGCTGTCACTAAAATGTAGTTTTGCGCGGCTGGTTTTGGGCTAATTGAATTAGGATTGGTTTCTTAAATCAGTCGGCAAGCGGAGTTGAATGCTTATCCGTGAGTGTTCAATCCATAGAAGAATTCGCCCTCATCCAAGGCGAATATGCCTGATAAACAAAATCAGGCATGCGTGTGGAAAATAATCCAGATGATAATATTCCTAACAAGGGAGAGCTCTATGTACAAAACTCAAAGCTTTAAAAAGAAGATTTTAGTAACAGCCGTTGCATCGGTTGCCATGAGTGGTTTTATGGCTCCAGCATTCGCGCAAGAAGAAGATACAGAAGTTGTTATTACTGGTATTCGCGCCAGCTTGGAACGTTCAATGGATCAAAAGCGTGAAGCTTCAGGTGTCCAGGACGTAATCACTGCAGAAGATATCGGTAAGTTCCCCGATACCAACCTTGCAGAATCCATGCAACGTATTCCAGGTGTATCGATTAACCGTGAAGGTGGTGAAGGTTCCCGTGTGACTGTTCGTGGTCTCGGCCCTGAATATAACCTTGTTACCCACAATGGTAGAACTATCGCCAAAACTACCGGTGACCGTAGCTTTAACTTTGCAGAATTGTCCGCTGAGTTGATTGCCGGTGTCAGCGTCGCAAAAACTGCAAGCGCATCTACCGATAGTGGTGGTATTGGTGCAACGATTGATATCAAAAGTATTCGTCCTTTGGATCTGGATGGTCAAAAACTCGTCGTTAGTGGCAAGATGATTTCTGATACTTCCTGGGCTGGCGGTGATACACCGGAGATATTTGCTCTCTACGCCAACCAGTTTGCTGACAACACCGTAGGTGTGTCTGTTGGTATTGGTTATCAAGAGCGTGAAAGCTCATTGGCACGTGCTCAGATTGATAACGGTTGGGTAACACTGGATGGTCGTTCTACTTTTAACGATACCCACCCTAATTTTGGTTTGTATGGCAAACCACAAAGTGCTCGATACCAATTTGAACAAGATGAACGTGAGCGTATGAATGCCCAGTTGGTTGTTCAGTGGGCACCAGCAGATAACATGACGGCGACCCTGGACTTCGATACCTATGATCGAAGCGTGTATTCAGATCGTAACGAAGTATCGGCATGGTTTACTTTCCCACAAAACGATCCTACTGCGACTAACCCACTCAATCGTTATCCAGTAAATGCTCTTTGGTACACCAGTAACAATATCTCTACTCCATTGATTTATTCCGAGACCTATGTTCCTACGGGTTCTACGGCAGGTGGCAATGATCTGTCAATGGCAGGTGGACATTTTGCGCATGATTATTCCGGAGATACTCTGGGCTTGAATTTCGAGTGGCAATTGACAGATGCACTGTCATTGGAGTTCGACTATGCGCACTCTGAAGCAGAAGATGCTCCAGGTGACAGCCTTGGTTCAGATGTGAATATTTCAACTGCAGCATACACTCGAACCAGTAGCTCTATAGACACTACCGGCGATATATTCAGCGTTATCAACGGTGGTGGCAACGCTTCTGCAACTGGTATGCGTTTCACAGGTTCTGTGTTCCAGAACAATATCAGCGACACTGAAGTTGATCAGTTCAGCGTGAAAGGCAAGTTCGAAATTGATGATTCAAACAGCATTGATTTCGGTATTCGCAGTACTGAGTTTGTCAGTAACAGACAAAGTTCCAACGTTCAACAAAACAACTGGGGTGGATTGGCTGTTCCTACAGGGCAAGCTAGTGCAATGGCAGCATTGTTCACTGGAACTGATGCTTATGCGCGTAGCCGTTTTGATGGTACTTTTGGTAATTTCGGTAGTGCGGCACAGTTGTCTGATGGGAATGCGGATGGTGACAATAATCCCGCAACATTAGCTGATGGCACTAACCTTCGAACTGCAACCCCAATGAGCCATTTCTTTGATTGGGACACAAAAGCTTTGGCTGGGTTCGCTCAAACCAACTACGCCAGTGTTGTACCTGATAGTCCTCTTGGTGATTGTGGTAATGCTTTCTGTGCGTCCACAGATTATTCTCGTGGTAATGACAACAGTACAACAGAAGAGACTACGGCTATCTACGCTCAGTACAACTTCAAGACTGACCGATTTGGAGCTGTCTTGGGTTTACGTTATGAGTCAACAGATGTGATGTCCTCTGGTGTGAGTCAGTTATACACCGGTACAAATTGGACCTCAGATACTGAAATTGTCTTCACAGGACAAACCAGTTCGTATGTGAAGCGTGGTGGCGATTACACCAATACTCTGCCAAGTCTTGATCTTAGCTTTAATGCTACGGATGATGTAGTCTTGCGTGCGTCTTTGAGTAAGTCTATTGCCCGTCCAGGTTATGGTTCTATAGGTAGTAACGTTGCGGTTGACTCCAACTTCCCACGTCAACGTGGTGTTGCAAACGGTAATCAGGGTAACCCCGGTTTGCTGCCTTATGAGTCCACAAACTTTGACGTTTCGGCCGAATGGTATTACGGGGATGCAAGTTACTTGTCTGTTGCTGCATTCACCAAAAAAGTTAGCAATTTTATTGCTAAGGATACTGTAAGACTGGAAGGTCGATACGCATCCGAGATGCCTTTGTTGACTAACCCATTCGATAGTTCTTATGTGGATCAGGCAATCGCTGCATTGGGTGCAAGTGCAACAGGTATTGAGATCCGTAGTTACATTTTTGATAACTTTGATGGTCAGCCCGGCGTAACTGATGGTACCCCTGCAATCAACGGTGATCCTATTGGGTCTATTGTTGGTCAGCCAAGTCACGGCCCTGTTTATTTCGATATGAGCCAGGACACTAACTCTGGTGATGATCGCGAGTTAAACGGTCTGGAGTTCGCGCTGCAACATATGTTTGGCGAGTCAGGTTTCGGTACACAGGTTAACTACACCATAGTGAATACAGACTTGGCGTGGGATGTTACCCGCTCGTCCATTGACCAAACTCCGTTGATCGGTGTGAGTGACAGTGCCAACATTATCGGTTTCTATGACGACAATGGTTGGAACGTTCGTGTGGCCTACAACTGGCGCGATACCTTCCTGAACGAATATAACTGGAACACCAGTCCTCAATTTGTAAAAGCTTACGCACAAATTGATATTGGTATCAGTTATCAAGTGACTGACAACCTGAAAGTGTCATTGGATGGTATTAACGTTACTGACGAAGCTTATGTCATTACTGCGCGTAGTGGTAAGCAAGTCCGTCGTTATGACGAGTACGGTGGTCGTTACATGTTAGGTGCTACTTATTCTTTCTAATAGTAATTGTTGTACTTGAGTTGTTAACATTAAGGCCGCTGCTAACAACAGCGGCCTTTCTTGATTTTAAGGGTGGAGAAATAGTGTGAAGCACCAATTATTAAATAACATTGAGCATCGAAACCTGCGAGTGGATTCAAAACCTGCGTTAACTTACGGTGAAAATTCCCATTTCGCTATGATTGTCCCTGCAGAAATTATTACAGCAAAAAATTTCTTTCCCATTTTTATTTATAAAGATGGGAATACCGGCAAATTCTTTTTTTCCGCTATTTTTGGTTTTCAGGAAGGGGAAAATCTGTTTTTGGATGAAAAGGGTTGGCACTCGGAATATATCCCTCTCAGTATTGCACGCAAACCTTTTTTGATTGGACAGCAGGAAGCAATTGAAAATGGTCAAAAAATTGTGAAGCGCGTAATTAATATTGATATGGACAGTCCGCGTGTGAATTCAGAGCATGGAGAGCGAGTATTCACTGATTCGGGAGAATCAACTGCTTATTTGAACGACATAGCTTCCGTGCTGGAAATGTTGCACCATGGGATTGCCGAGTCGGAGCAGTTAATCAATAAATTACTGGATTACGATTTGTTGGAACCTATGTCATTAAAGTTGGTTTTTAATGAGCATAGAAAATATGAATTACACCATTTATATACTATTAAAAATGATGCCTTGAATGCATTGGGTGATGCTAAAGTTCTCGAATTATTTAGAGATGGTAGCATGGAAAAAATCTATGCATTGATGCATTCACAGGCAAGAATCAGTACTTTGATACGACTTAAAAATGAACGAGATGCCCTCTAATCATTTTCCACAAGATGTGGGACAGAAAGGTTTGTCATTTGGCAAACCTGTTGAGCAAGCATATGAATATGATTTGCAGTCTGTACTTGCATCCGTCAAACCGCTTGTTTTGAAAAATTTTTGCAGCGATTGGCCTGTAGTAAAAGCATCGACTGTTTCAAATGAGGCTGTCCTTGATTACATTCAAAATTGTTACGCTCGCGTCCCGGTAACCACCTGCATTTTGCATCCGAAAGAAAAAGGTCGGGTGTTTTACAATGGTGATTTCACAGGGTTTAATTTTTCTGCCAACCTTGAGTCATTCAATACTTTCTCAAGGATGCTGTTAAATGAAACACACAGTGCACAGCCTCGTGGTGTTTATATGCCATCGACGGATGTCGCGAAATGGTTTCCTGATCTTGATAAAAACAATAATGCCGGCATCGATTACCTTGATCCTATTAAATTACTGTGGATAGGAAATAAAGTCAGGGTAGCCGCGCATTATGATTTCACAAGTAATCTTGCATGTTGTCTTGCAGGTCGCAGACGTTTCACTTTGTTTCCCCCTGAACAAATTGCCAATCTTTATCCTGGTCCTCTCGAATTTGCACCTGGCGGACAAGAAATTAGTTTGGTCGATTTTGCCAACCCGGATTTGAAATCTTTTCCAAAATTTGCTGAAGCCATGAAATCTGCAGAAATCGCCGAATTGGAACCAGGTGATGCATTATTTTTACCCGGTATGTGGTGGCATCACGTAGAAGGATTGGATGCAGTCAATATTTTGTATACCCATTGGTGGCGTGAATCCCCGGCATTACTCGGTCGTCCATCGAATGCGCTCTTGCACAGTATTATGAGTTTGAGAAGCCTTTCTGAAGAACAGCGCAAGGCTTGGAAAAGTATATTCGATTATTATGTTTTTAATTATGAAGCAGATGATTTAAATAATATTCCCGTTCATGCCCGTAATATGCTTGATGTTCCATTGAGTGAAGAACAGATAAAACAAATTCGCAAAATTTTGGTCAACCGACTCGATAAATAAGGTAATAAAAATGCAAGAGCCAATGAAGAAAAGAGTAGTAATCGCTGGTGGGGGAACCGCAGGTTGGATGACGGCTGCTGCATTGGCAAAGCTCCTCGGAAAAAATCTTGATATCAAACTGATTGAATCAGAAGAGATAGGCACTGTAGGTGTGGGAGAAGCAACAATTCCAACGCTGCATATTTATCACCAATTACTTGGCTTGAAAGAAAGTGAAGTCATGGCAGCTACCAATGCCACTTTCAAATTGGGAATCATGTTTGAAAATTGGCGTGATGTAGATAAACATTATTTGCATTCGTTCGGTTTTCCCGGGCAGGATTGCTGGGCTGCGCAGTTCCATCATTTTTGGCTAAAAGGAAATCAAAAAGGATTGGTGAGTCAACTGGGTGATTATTGTGTTGAGCATCTTGCAGCGCGTGAAAATAAATTTGCGGTTTATCCCAATCAAAGTTTGAATCATGCCTATCATTTGGATGCCGGGCTTTACGCAAAATTTTTACGAGTGATAGCGGAAAAACACGGTGCAAAGCGCATAGAAGGAAAGATGGCTGATATTATGTTGCGCGAAGATAATGGATTTATTGATTCAATAAAAATGGAGTCAGGTGAAATAATTCAGGGCGACCTTTTTATTGATTGCACCGGGTTTGCTGGATTGCTGATCGAAAAAACATTGCACACAGGTTATGACGATTGGACGCATTGGTTGCCTTGTGACAAAGCAATTGCGGTGCAAACAGTTTCTAATGGGCAGCCAATTCCCTACACGCGTGCTATCGCCCATGATGCCGGTTGGCAATGGAAAATTCCTTTGCAATCACGTACCGGAAATGGAATGGTTTTTTGCAGCCGCTATTGGTCTGAAGATGAAGCGCTGCATAAATTAACCAGTAATCTTGATGGTGAAACACTCATCAAGCCAAGAGTGATTCCATTTAGAACGGGAACGCGACGCTTACAGTGGAATAAAAATTGTGTTGCAGTTGGGCTTGCCAGCGGATTCATTGAACCACTGGAATCAACCAGTATTCACCTTATTCAGCGCAGCATTGTGAAATTAATGTTGTTGTTTCCTACCAATGGTATTCAGCAATCCGATATCGATGAATTCAATCGCCAAACACGTGAAGAAATGGAACACATCAGGGATTTTATTGTATTGCATTACCATTTAACCGAGCGTCGTGATTCCAAATTCTGGCGTCATTGCCAAAATATGGAAATTCCGGAAACTTTAAAGCATCGAATGGAGTTATTCAGAGAATCGGCGCGCATTTATAAATATGATAAAGATTTATTCAGTGAATCTTCCTGGACGCAAGTGATGATGGGGCAGGGCATAATGCCCAAATCTTATCATCCGATTGTGGATTTGATGGGTGATCATGAACTTGCAAGATTTCTTGAAGAAAATAAAAAGAGAACCCGACAAGCGGTTGATCAAATGCCGTTACATGCTGATTTTATCAAAAAGTATTGTCCTTCTATGTCAATGAAAAATGATGCAAAACCTGTTGAAAAGGTGATGTGATGACCAAGCCATTGCAAAAAATAATTATTGTTGGCGGCGGTTCCGCCGGTTGGTTAACCGCTGGCATTATTGCCGCCCAATATGTATTAAATAAACAGACAGGATTGGAATTAATTCTGATTGAATCACCCGATGTGCCGACTATAGGTGTGGGTGAAGGAACCTGGCCGTCAATGCGGAATACTTTGAAGAAAATGGGCGTGTCTGAAACTGATTTTATTCGTGAGTGTGATGTCAGTTTTAAACAGGGATCAAAATTTACTGATTGGATTTATCCTGGCGATCAATCCTATTACCACCCATTCAGTCTTCCTGAAGGTTTTAATGAAATCAATCTGGCAGAATATTGGTTGCAATATCGCGACTCGATCGGGTTTGCAGAAGCGGTGAGCGCACAGCGTTTTCTTTCTGACAGGAATCTTGCGCCGAAACTTATATCAACACCGGAATTTTCAGGTGTTGCCAATTACGGTTATCACCTGAATGCCGGAAAATTTACTGAATTCCTGCGCGCACATTGTGTGAATAAATTGGGCGTGACCCATATACTTGATCATGTGACCAGGGTGAATAGTACGGACTCTGGTGATATAGCATCACTCACTACGCAGAATCACGGTGATATTTTTGCTGATTTATTTATCGATTGCTCCGGTTTTGCCAGTATGTTGCTTGAAAAACATTTCGGCATTGCCTACATCGATAAACGTGATTATTTGTTTAACGATTCTGCATTAGCCATGCAAGTTCCTTATCAGGAAGAGGATGCTCCTATCGCTTCCTGTACCATTTCAACAGCACAAAAAAATGGCTGGATTTGGGATATAGGTTTATCAACACGTCGTGGAGTAGGGCATGTTTATTCAAGTGCTTATGCAACCGATGATGATGTTGAAATGGCGCTCCGTAGTTATTTAAAACAATCCATACCGGCTGCAGAAGTGGATAAATTCAGTTTTCGTAAATTAAGTTTTCGCCCTGGACACCGTGAAAAATTCTGGATTAAAAACTGTGTCGCTGTCGGTATGTCTGCCGGGTTTATTGAACCTTTGGAAGCAACAGCACTGGTGCTGGTTGAGCTGTCAGCACAAATGATCAGCGAACAACTACCCGCCAATCGAGATGTTATGGATGTTGTTGCCAAACGATTTAATAAAACCTTTACCGCACATTGGCAACGTATTATCGAGTTCCTCAAACTGCATTACGTCTTGAGCAAAAGAGACGACACAGATTATTGGAAAGACCATCACCGTATGGATACTTTGCCGGAAGAATTAAAAGAGCAACTGGGTTTATGGAAACATAAAACGCCCTGGAGACAAGATATCCGCTCCGACGAAATGTTCCCTTGGGCGAGCTATCAATACATCCTGTACGGCATGGGCTTCGAAACCGCATCCCCCGTACACCAATCCCGCCAAAACGTAAAAATGATGCAACTCGCAAATAATTTCTTCAACGAGAACAAGCGCAAAACTCAATCTTTTATTGAAAAACTACCCACCAATAGGGATTTATTGAAAAAGGTTTCGGAGTTTGGGTTTCAGAAGGTGTGACGGATTATCTGTTGAATAAGAAAAGCCCGGCATTCTTAACCGGGCTTGATGATTTGAAGTGGTTAAAATGTAAACTCAAATCTGACCCCAAATCTATTGTTGGTTTCTATTAATCACAGTCGTTCGAAGAAATCCAACAGTGGATTTAAATTTGTATTCAGGATAGTAAAGCCAGTATAAATCACTTTCTCTGGAGTCCGCCTTAGCAGAGAATCTTAACTCTCCTTCCGCTCCTTTTATAGACAACTCGAATTCAAGAGTAGGTTGTGACCCAGATCTATATTTAGACGATTCAATTAAAAAGAAGTCTTTGGTTAATATGGATTTATCTGCGTCATTTAAATGCTCACCATTTATAATAATTTCAGATTTATTATTTTTTAAAATTTTATTAGCCTGTGATAAAACAGTAATCGACATTAGTTTAAAAATCAGAAGAGTAATAACAAATACTGCCAATACAGGAATCAAGGGTTTAAGCTCAGCAATATAAAATTTCCCTGTATTCCGAGATTTGATATAGGTAAGTTTGGCTATAAATAAAAATAAATATACAAATATCCCCAGCATCAGCAAAACTATCAAAGGGCATAGCGCACTTAAAACTTTTATTAAAAACATAGCTACTCTCTAGCTTACTTTAGAAATGCCAACTAATAATTAATCCAAGCTGACTTACCCTAATTTTCTATATTAGGTTGGGTAAAGCCGTCCAAGATCCGGGTGCTCCTGATGAAACACATATCCATCCTATGGGATGGCCAGTGCTTGGATTACTATTAAATACAACATCACCTTGTTGCCATGTTCCGTTTGTTGGAATGGAAGGACCTTCTTTGAAACGTCTATTTAATTGGTAATTTTGATAAAGGTTTGCGTATTGTTGATACTGCCACAAGCCATAAACATAATTGCCCTCGTTTTTTACAACTTCAATCTCATGTGAAACCATGTATATAGCTCGAGATGTAGGCCCCATTATTCCATTATTTCCAATAATATTATTCTGAACATTAGCAGTGCCGTAAATGTAGAGAGCATGTACATCTCCATTAAAATCTGAATAGTACATATTATTGTTATGCGCAGAGCCGTGTTCAATATATACAGATACGTGCCAGAGAGATGACATGCCGAATACTCGTATGATGTTGCAATCAAAAGCAGTTAGATTAAAAGAAATAGCGGATGAAGCTCCTTCACTACTTGGTGCTAATCCCAGTTTAAATATGTTGTTTTTTGCAATAAATATTGAATTATCTGAATTGACTAATAAGGCTTTGTTGCTGGTTGACGAGGTTTGCAATGAAGCAGACACTAAATTATTCGCGAATTGTATTACTGGGGAAAATGTATTATCTGCAATAATAAGACGCTGATAAGACCCGGTGAATGTACAAGAGTCAAATAATGTATCTGCGCCACATGCAATGGATGTATCTCCAACTGTATCTTGATTAACAAAATTACAACCCACAAACTTATGAGCTTTACCTTGCATATCGCCTAATTCATAGTTGCCATTTAATCCAATATTTGCACCAGCAGATGAATGTCCCGATATGAAAGAGCAGTTGCTGTATGTAAATCTATTTGCCCAATAAGATAAATCAACTTTTACAGGTGCGTTATTAGATCTAAATACACAGTTTTCATAGAGCACATCAGAGACAATTTCATGGTTAGGTTGATATATTGGATCTGTAAGCAAGTTCTCTTTCCATTCACCTCCAGCGGTGTAGTAAAGATGATTCACCAAGTTTTCAACAATACATCTTGTTGCTCGAAAATTTACTGAAGAACCAGCTTGGGAATGCTTTGTAATGATTCCACGATGACATCCAGATATGTATACATCCTCCATGTAACAATCTTTAGTTTGAAAAAAGAATGCCCCATAAGTTCTTGGGTTAAGACGAGAGTTCATAGCTCCACATGCGGTTGAATTCCTAATTTCTATACCATTCCCATTCGTCATTAGCACAGTTATATTAGAGAGTGTGCAGTTTCTTCCATATACAATACCAACACCTAAATTTCCCCCACCGTCATTGATGGAAGACATTTCAACAATTAGGTTTTTGATATGTGAATTATAAGCTTCATTACCATAATGTAATTCATTCATGACTTCTAAAAGTCGATTTTCATTATTCTGATCAATACTACTGGTTACAATAACTATTGCATAAGCAGAATTATTTTTATTGAGGATTTTTGAACCATTAAAATCAACAACAATATTATCTTTTGTTAAAAATAAAGTATTATCAGTGCGGTAAGTAAAACCCGATGGTGAGATAACATTTTTCCCTGAATTAAGAGCTGATTGT
>CBFGPN010000043.1:0-23279 GCA_965650675.1 uncultured Cellvibrio sp. | reverse complement strand
CCAATCAGTTTTGAACGATTTCAGATTTGGATTGGTAACAGGTTCTGAAAAATAAAAGCCTTGTAAACTGTCAACGCCCAGCCCAGCGAGAATTTTTGCCTGTTCAAGGGTTTCCACTCCCTCCGCTATGACTTTCATGTTCATTCGTTTGGCTATCATGATCGCGCTTTCAATAATCACAGCACCTTGCTTCTCCAACTGGTGAATGAAGGAACGATCAATTTTGATAGCGGTTACCGGGAATTCATGTAAACGGGATAGTGATGAATAACCTATACCGAAATCATCAATTTGTATTTCAATGCCTCTTTGTCTGAGTTCTTTGGCTGTTGCCAGTGTGGAATCGTGATATTCAATGCCGAATAATGATTCAGTGACTTCCAGAATTAAATCATCGGGTTTTAAATCATGTTGTTGCAGTATTCGATTAACTTTTGATGGAAAATCGTTAACCAATAATTGTTTCAGTGAAATATTAATGGCGATTTTGATAAGGGGATTTGATGATTTCCATGATGTAACTGCACTGCAAGCAGTATTTAATACCCAATCTCCCAAAGCGATAATTTTGTCTGTGTCTTCGGCGAGATGAATAAATTCTTCAGGATTGATTTCTCCCAATACGGGATGGCGCCAACGAACCAAAGCTTCCAATGTTGTTACGTTTCCAGAATGTGAGTCTATTATGGGATGATAAACCAGCAGTAATTTATTTTGTGTTATTGCGTCAGATAGCGCGCGGCTTAAATCAAATCGACGGCGTTGGGTTTCAACGTAAGTTTCGTTATAAGTTAATGTTTGACCCCGACCACTGCGTTTGACTTCTGCAACAGTCAAGTCAGCGGCATGGATCACGTCTTTGTAATTATTGGCGTCAGTTGGGAAATAGGCAATGCCAACGCTTAAGCCCAAACCCAGAATTTCATTATTCATTTGCAGCGGAGCAGTGGCTGTTTCGATTAATTTTTTTGCCAACTTTTCTGCATTCGCACGAGCGTTTTCTTCTTGTGCTGTGATAATTAAAAATTCATCGCCACCCCAGCGACCGAGGATCGCGTTATCCGGGCATAATTCTTTAAATCGATAAGCAATGGTTTGTAAAACTTTATCACCAATATCATGGCCTAATGCGTCATTGATTTGTTTGAATCTGTCCAAATCCAGAAAAAGAATTGCAGCTTCTTGTTTGCTGTTCTCGTTTAATCCTGTTTCCATCCATTCAATTAATCCACGGCGATTGGGTAATCCAGTGAGCACATCGTAATGTGCAATTCGTCGTAATGCCTCAGTGCGTTCGGCAACACGATTCTCCAGATGATTATTGAATTCCTGCAAATTATTAATCAGCTGGGTATTTTCTTGTTGTAAGGTCAAACTTTGACGCAATACACCGTGATTATTGCGATGACTGATAATCATAGCCAACCAGAAAATTAAACCTAATAATGCTATGACCAGATCATCTTTTGAAATTAAATATAAAATAATCGAGGTTGGAAATAATAATAAGGTGATGTAGATTCGGCCAATATACTTGAGCGGAGCCGTTATTCCGGTTGCACCACCTGCCAGTGCAGAAATAATGATAATGAGTGTAAATTTTGAATTGTAATGCGCTAAATCAAAGGCAATAAATACGACCGCTACCCACAGAATTGCAGCCGAAAATAATCCTGCGGCAAATCCCGTTTTCCACCATTGCAGATTTTTAAAATTATCAATTTGATCAAGTGCGAGGAATCTTGTAAATCCAATCCATGATACAAAGCGAAGTAAACTGAGAAAAAGTACAGCTGAAACCCAGTAGCTTATATAGTTAACGCCATCAGCATGTAGTACATATCCTGCTCCCAAAGTTGCCGTGATATTAACAATTAACATGGCCGGTAAATTTTTATAAGCAAGGGATAAGAGTTGTAGCTCTATTGAAAGATTGCGGTCTGTTGCCCGGCGACGATGTAGCCTGAATGGATTGTGGATAGCCATAGTGCTGTTCCGGTAGCCAAAAGTCAGCAGATAAATTCCTTACTCGTGAAGTATAGGAAAGAACAACTTTGGGTGCCAGCATTTCTATGATCTGAAAATTTTACTTTTATAACCTGAATCACATCCCTGTGTGTTTGAGTTAATTGAATAAATCCGTGTTTACAAAATCTGCTCTGACCAAAGACCAGAAATCATCTGCCAATCCATTTAAAACATATTTATAAGGCAGCCAGCCATAGCCTTTATCGCCCCAGCGGGTTCCCCATGAGTTGCGGATTAAGATAGCACCTGTTTCACCATCGATTTTTTTATCATCGTCATAACCTACAGCCAGTACTGCATGCCCACCTTCGAGTCTATCGCCTCGTTTGGGGTAAGGTACGTCGCCAGTGCCTTCACCTATGGCGGGTATGGAACTGTAAACAGAAAAACCAAACATGGCAGGTAATTCGGCCGCCAAACTTTTTTTCACCTCTGACAGAATGTTTTCCGGAGTACGCCCGGCTGGATCCAGTCGATAATATTTGATGGATTTATAACTCTGCGCAAATGCAAAACAAAAACTGTCTGGATCATCATTAAATTTATCCGGCTTGTAGGGCCAATATTTTTCAGGTGGAACACCAAACAACACCATGGCTTTCATAGTGGACCGCAAGTAAGCTCCATCATCACCTTTGAAACCTAATAATTGCCGTGTGACTTTGTACAAAAATAAACGTGAAGCATCCAGGTGTTTGCCCGAGGTGCGACGTTCGTAATACTCCATCATGCCAACACCTGCATGTGCAGTACATGAACCAAGAGCACCCTGATCCTCAATCGGTGAGCACCATGCACGTAAATCAATTTTTTTTGGCAGTTTTTTCTTGACCGCTTTTACCCGATTGGATTTCACCAAAATATTACACACTTCATCTGATTCTTGAGAGCTGTCCCGTATGTCCGGTAAATCGCGGTGCCAGCCCAAACCAAAACCATGAATATTTGCCATTTTGTTTCTCCTTCGTTATTTAAAAATAATTATTTAAATCAGTGTGTTGGCGCCTCATCATCTTGTTGAATGGCTTGTGATGAATACAACAAAGAGCCATCAGGTAATTGTCTTTTACTAATTAATTCTTTTTGCAATAAATAATCCAATGCTGCCAATACGCGTTTTTGTTCTTCTTCAATTCTCTGTTTGCTGATCCACCAATGGCAGATGCCCTCAACTGTATCAGCAGCAAACTGATGCTGATTCAGGTAGTGGGTGATTTCATTGGCAATAGCTTTAATATTATTTTCTGATAGGGGATCTTCTGCCACCGGTGATGTCCTTTTTGTCATGAATTAATCGGTACAGTGAAGCAATAGATAAGCCAAAATGAGCATTCATTTAAATATGGCGCTTGAATATTCAAGTGCCAATAAATATGTCCATAAAATTCACAATATTATTAATATTTAGAATTATTTTTTAAATTTCGTATCACTTAAAATAAACATATGATAGCTTTCGTGAGACAACCCGCTAATTGAAAGTGGTTAAGGGAATGGAGGATTAGTGGCGATGGGTAGTTACCCTTTGGTTAGTACATAACAAAAACGTTGTTGTAAAAGGACAGTTGATATGAAACAAATCACACTTGTTGATATTCCATTGCCTTGTCTTTCTGTAGAGCGGCGTAGTCTTGAAACACGAGGGTATGCGGCTATTCAACCCGGCACCATCAAGCCTGATTTTATTGAAGACAGGCGAATTATTAATTGTTTGAAAAAGATGACTTTGTCTATTCAACAATTGTCTCGAGAAAGGTTTATTCAACCTGTAATACCTGACACTTCGCAGCTGGTAATTTTTGTCTGTAACCGGGAATCATTACTGGATCCCCGATTCAAATCTGCATTCTTGCAGCATCTACAAAAATTTCCTGAAAAAATCAATCTGTGTCTGATTCCTGCATCTTCCGCTTGTGAAGGGTTAGATCTAATTAAATTGTTTGACGATTTCATTTGCTGGCCTTGTTCATCCAGTGAATTATCCATGCGTCTACAGTCTTATATAAAAACAGACGCGGTGTTTGATACGGATCTGCAAAAAACAGAATTGATTTCCAGATTTTCAGCATTAAATTTAAGTGGAACCTCTGACAATTTTATGCAGGTTTTATGTTTGATTGAAAAAATAGCTAGGCATCAAGCGACTGTATTAATTCAAGGAGAAACCGGTACTGGCAAAGAAAATGCGGCGCGTGCAATTCACTATTTGGGCAGCCGTGCGGCTTGTCCGTTTGTACCTATTAACTGCGCTACCATTCCGGATGACTTATTGGAAAGTGAACTTTTTGGCCACGAAAAAGGCGCATTTACCGATGCTAAACAAAACAAGGAAGGTTTGGTAGAAGTCGCCAATGGCGGAAGTTTGTTTCTTGATGAAGTGGATAGCTTGAGCACGAAAGCGCAGGCGGCGTTGTTACGTTTTTTACAAACGCAAGAGTATCGGCCTGTTGGTTCGAAGAAAATGTTACGAGCAAATGTCAGGATTATTGCAGCCACCAATGCCGATTTGAAATGTTTATCTAACAAAAAAATATTCAGGGAAGATCTTTTTTTTCGTTTAAATGTATTAGGCCTCACTATGCCGCCATTACGCGATAGAAAACCGGATATACCAATAATTGCAGAAAGTTTAATGCAGCGTTTTGCCAAAGATTATGACTTGCCAATCAAATTGCTTTCGCAACAAAGTTTGCATTATTTACAACAACAATCATGGCCCGGTAATGTTCGTGAATTTGAAAATACTTTGTTGCGATCCTTTTTGTTGTCAACAGGCAAGTATCTGGATATGCATTTTGACAATGCAAGTCATATTGATTCGTTGAACAATATGCCAAATGTACCGGATATTGAAAGCATGGATAGCCCACCCAGTTTTCAAGACGCAAAAGCCATAGCAATTGAATCATTCGAAAAAAATTACTTAACGCAGGTGATGAAAGCCACACAAGGTAATGTCACGCTGGCTGCAAAAATAGCAGGCAAGGAAAGGCGAGCGCTGGGAAAACTATTACAAAAATATCAAATTGATAAATGCCAATATCGCCAGTAAGTTGGATACTGGTATTTACCGGGTATATTTTTACCCGCCTGTCACATTTTTCTAACCCGCCGGGTAAATTGTTACCCATCGAATTGGAACAATATTCATTGTTCATTAAATCGCGCATAAATTTATATCCAGACTTTATTTGTTTTTACCAAGATCCTGACGGTCTATGAATTAATTTTCAGATTAATTTTTTTACTGGCATAAGCATTGCTTTGTACAAGTTCGCATAATCTTTCAGGAGATTTCTCTTGGCATCATACAAAGCAGTGCGAGGTGTTCTGCATGCGCTAAAGGATTTTTTAATCCTGGGCATGAAGAATGATCAGCTTGATCTGGTTTTGGATCAGCCGGATGTCAGTATTTTGGGCACTGTTGAATTGAAATCTCCGCCCAGTTTGTCTGTTGGTAATGGTTCGGTTAAAACCAATAGCATTGGAATTTATTTGCACCGTGTTTCAGTCGATCCTTTTGGTCGAAATCGTTATTTGCCTTCGCGTTCATCAAATAAACCGCCGCAGCCTGAGCTGCCTGTCAACTTGCATATTTTTTTATTGGCCTGGACATCCAATGGTGAAAGTGAAGCTGTGTTGACTGCTTGGGCATTGCAACAAATAGGGTCAGCATTGGAATTGGGGTTTTCACATTTAAAAACCTACGATCCACATTGGACAGTTGACGAAGTGGTACAAATTCAACCTGAAGAAATGAGTACAGAAGATTTGTTACGCATATGGGATTCGCTACCGGGCAACTACATTTTATCCGTTCCTTATATAGTAAAAACCATTCGCATGTTACCTGTACCGGAAATTGAACCTGGAAAATTAGTGTCCAGTGTAGTGCTTCCTTATTTCAATTATGGAGAGTTGAAAAATGGAAGTTAAAAAACAATTAGTCGAAACCTGTTGGTTTCATGCCGGTAATTTTGTATGGCTTTATGACGCTACGGGGCAGGGATGGGATGAAAAGCCGGGTATAGAGAAACATTTGCAGTTGACTGTTACCACAGTAACGCCCAAGCAATCATATCAAATATTAAATAAAGGTAACCGCATTGCGATTTTGTTGCCTGATCATTTGCAATTTAATCGGCAAAAATCAAAAGATCAGATGCGTATTGATAATCCTGGTATCGAAATTAACGAAGAAAATCTTGCCGTTACTGATATTGATTTAGAACGTCCGCCGTCTGCAATAAATAGCATTGAAGGCATGCTGGAAGATAGTTCCCGACATTACAACGCAAGATGGTTCGATTTAAATTTGCAGCCATTAAATGTCGACAATCCGAAAATAAATTCTATTTCTCTTTATAAAAGTATTGGTGCCACCAGAGTCACCACTGCCGGTAGTTTGAGAGGTCATCTTGAATTGGAATCAGGAGCGAATTTGCCATGGGCAATACTGATTCTGACGATTGAAATTCCTGCTGATGGTGGTAGTCCACCCAAAGTTTTGGAATTTCGTGCACAAGCGAATAAATTTGGTGATTTTTTAATTCCATTAAATGAATTCCCAGCATTGGATGCAGATCCATTAGTAGAAAATTTTGCAGCCAGTTTGCTTATAAAAAACTGTGCGATCAAAAACAAGTTACCTGACCCGGATAGCTTGAGTGGCGTCACAATTAAAGATATTGCCGGTGGTAATGATTTTCACAACTCGATCAGTTTTCAAATAAAACCGGGCGATAACCCCGTTATAAAAACTGCTGGCAGTCAGTCGATTATTGTGAAACTTTAAATATTATTTTTCCTTCACTCCAAAAAGGAGCCATTAAATGTCTGAATATCTAGCACCCGGTGTTTTTGTTGAAGAAGTGAGTTTTCGATCAAAATCCATAGAAGGGGTAGGCACAAGTGTGTGTGGCATGGTGGGGCCAACACGATTTGGTCCCATAAGGGGTACACCGGAAGTACTTACCAGTTATGGTGAGTTTGAAAAAATATTTGGTGATCCCCAATCATTAACATTCGGGAGTGAGTCACGATTGAATTATACGGCCTTGGCTGCACGCGCATTTTTTGAAAATGGCGGCAAACAGCTTTATATGACACGTATTATTTCCGGTGGTAATGATACGGATCAATATGGTTCTGGCGGTAGTGCAGGAGTGGCGGCGACTAACACTACAGGAAAAATAGATTTTCTTGCGCGATATCCCGGATCAGGCGGCAATCTTGATTTGTCTGTTATCTGGCAGGATCAGGAAAGTTTATTTCGCTCGGGCAGTTTTAATAAACTGTCTGATATCAGCAACAACGCAGAAGGTTTATTGACTATTACCAACATGCCAAACACATTTACCGGAGTTGTTTCGCATGAAGGTACCAAATTTCCACTGAAAAAAATTCAGATATTGGCGAAGAAAACATCGGATGGGTTTGTATTTTTAGCAGCAACAAAAGCCAGTGTTGTTAATGCAAATGACACTGTTGAAAACAAAGTGAATGTCAGCGCTTTTGGTACCGGAATAGCAGCGGCTACCTTTGCTGCCCTGCCGTTTGAATTTAAACAATCATCAGTGATTAAACCGGTAACGGGAAGTTTGGCTGACAATACCAGTGCTGAGTTGGTATTGAACACAGATTTGGATCTTACGTCTCATCTCATCACAGAAACAGATTCATTGACACGATTTCGCGGAACCCTCAATGCAGCAGGCAGTGAGTTTACGAAAATCAATACTACACCTGTTGTAAAACCGAGTCTGATCATTGTCAGCAAGGGTGTTGAAGATCTTGCTATAGCACGCAGTATTCCTGTGCGACCGGCTGGCAGTGTCACAGTATCGGATTTACCTGCAGCAGGAAAAATTACCTTGAACGGTGTAGATGTTACAGATGGGCAGGTGTTGACGCCGGATGATTTGTACGATTTGAAATACGATGCGCCCGCCGTTATTAATGCCAGAGCAAAAGATAAATTTGTTTATGCTTTGGGTGATAACACTTGGGAAATTAATATTACGCTTTTACCTGAAACAGAAGTTATCCCTCTGGCGGTATTCAGTGCTTTTCCTGGTGCAGTGAAAAGTGTGAAGTTACAGCGCAATTTTTCCTTGCAGGCAATCCGTCGTAAAAAAACAAAAATAGATACTGAAGGAACTCCTGGTGTTGGCGAACCGGTATTTATTACACAAGTTCTATCGCTAGATAAAAATCAACCCAACTTTATTGGCAAAGTTCTTGATAGAAATCTCGAAAAAACATTGGATCGTTTAACCATTCCTATTGTTTGTATTGTGGATGATGCCACCCCATCACAATTATTGGACGATCTGTATAAACTTTTTATAGATGAAGTGGGGCAAGGAGAATCGCTTAAAAAAATATTGAACCCCGACACCAGACTGGATGATCCCCGACATGTCATTTTGCTTGCGGGTGGTACAGACGGTGATTTCCCCGCCGCAATAGATTATGCCGGTGAAATCGATGATAAAGGTGCAACCGGTTTTTCTGCATTGGAAAGTGTTGAAGATGTTTCAATTGTGGCAACACCCTCAGCTGTTATTGATGCAAACCGTCATCAGGCGATTGCAGTGGAATTGGAAAAGCACTGCGTGAAAATGCGTTATCGTTTTGGATTGATCGATACGCGTGAAGATATGTCTTTATCGGAAATTCAAAATTTCCGTAACAATTTTGATAATTCACGTCTCGCACTTTATGCACCCTGGGTTGTCACGTCTGATCCAACCGGTGAAAAAGAAACCATTAATTTGCCCGCTTCCGGTTTTATGGCAGGTATTTACGCACGCACGGATGTTGAGCGCGGTGTGCATAAAGCGCCAGCGAATACACCGGTTTTTGGCGCTTTGCGTTTTACACAAAACATCAACAAATTCCAGCAGGAATTATTAAATCCACGCGGCATTAATTGTTTGCGATCATTCAGTGGTCGTGGGCATCAGGTGTGGGGTGGCAGAACTTTATCCAGTGATCCTGAATGGAAATATGTCAATGTGCGTCGCTATTTTTTATATCTGGAACGCTCTATCGAAAAAGGTACGCAGTGGGCCGTGTTTGAACCTAACGGAGAAAGGTTGTGGGCCAATGTAGTGACGACTATAGAAAGTTTTTTATTTAACGAATGGAAGAATGGTCGGCTTTTAGGTAGCAAAACTTCAGCAGCTTATTTTGTTCGCTGTGATAGAACTACTATGAGTCAAAACGATTTGGATAATGGACGCCTGGTTTGTGAAGTGGGCGTGGCACCACTGACACCTGCGGAGTTTGTTATTTTCAGAATTGGTCAAAAAACAGCTGATGCCTGATTAACGGAGAAAAGTTTATGGCAACTCAACGTGCAACACCCTACTCAGCGTTTAATTTTTTAATTGGTATTGAAGGTATTGATGAAGAAGATGTTGTCGGTGGTTTTTCCGAAGTCTCCGGATTGAATGCTGAAGTCACTATAGCGGAATATCGTGCAGGCAATGCCAAGGTGAATTATGTCACCAAAGTATTGGGCATCAACAAAAGTGGCGATGTCACTTTGAAGCGTGGTGTGATTGGCACACAAAATGTTTTTGACTGGTTAAATGCAGCGCGCGCCGGTGATCTGAAAGCGAAAAAAGATTCAGTCACAGTGAAATTATTAAATGAACAGCGCGATGCAGAACCGGTAGTAACCTGGACATTAAAAGGCGTCACACCCATTAAATGGACGGGCCCCAGTTTGACCGCAAAAGGTGGTGGTGATGTTGCTATGGAAGAGCTGGTGCTTTCTGTCGAATACATTGAGCAGTCCTGAATATGAAAATGCAATTTGGCAGAATCAAACTCATGCCTGAAACACGGGTTCACAGAGAACCTGTGTTTGATGTTGTGTTTATCGGTCACACCGATAAAGATGCTGACCTCGCCGAATTGTTTGCCAACACATCGATGTTGCGTGATATGTATATTGCAGGTTATGGCGTGATACTGGATGAATTAAAAAAAAATTTAACAGAAAAAACCAAACAACAGGATGCGCTTTACAATTTGCCTGTTCCTATCCGTAGTTTTGATGAATTTGAACAACTGTTTTCCAGGCCAAAAGAAATACCGCAGGATAGATACAAAAGTAAGTTAGGTGGCGATTACACCTGGTTGTCTTTAGCAATTGCCGATTTTTTTCAAACCGATGCGATGCAAACTCCACGACGCCTGTGGGTAATTGCTGTGGATGAAGATCAGGGTGTCGATGCTTTTTTAACATCGGATATTGCCCCTGCAATAGAAGAAAACCATGCATTGTTGCGTGCATTGGCTTTACCTGATGCGGGGTTAATTTGTTTGCCGGATTTTGAACGTCTGCACATATCCCAATCATTGAAACATATTCCATTACTGCGAGTGGCAAATCCATTGCCTGCTTTTTTACCCTGTGGCACCAGTGGCGATGATGGTACCGCAGAACGATCCAGTGTTATTAAAGAAAAACCTGATCAATCCGTACATTTTATTGCGCATTTAAAAAGAATATTAATGCTGATTGCAAAATACCGTCGCGATATTAATTTGTTAGTCGCATTTCCTTACGATCAAAAAATGGATGGTGAGTTACCTCGAACATCCGTTAAAGGCGAAGATCAATTAAAACAGTGGCGGCAACAATCAGACCGTCAATTATTGCGTCATGTACAACTCATCTATCCCTATTTGCAAGACTCAAAAAATAAATTGAGTTCGCCTTGTGGGATTCTGGCTGGAAAAATGTTGTCCTCATCCACCAATAATGGCAGTTGGCGTTCAATTGCCGGTATTGATTTACCTTCATTAAAAAGACCTTTTCCCAATCTGTCGATTAAACGGGTCAACAGTCTGCGTGATGATTTGGGCTTGGCTGTTATTAATCAGCAGACCAATCATATGCAACTGGATGATGAGCGATTAAGTGTTGCTTACTTTGATGACCAGACTGCAACCAATTCCGGCGAATTGGCACGTTTTATGGGATGGCTGATTCGTTCGTTGGAAAAGTTGGGCTTAAATCTGGTGTTTGAATCGCAATCGGATGTATTAAAAAGTGAAATATTGCTGCGTAATTTTTTTGGCAGACTTTATGAAGCGGGTGCACTGCGTGGTAAAAAAATAGAAGACGCTTTTAGTGTAAAAAGTAGATTGCAGGGTGAATCCGGTGTGATAGTGGATATTGAAATTGCGCCTGCGTTACCGATTGATCAGTTAATTTTAAATTTCCGTTTGGAAAATGGAAGTATTAAGACGGGAGAGATAAAAAATGGCTGATGCTGCTGAATTTGTCCCTTTTCGTTTTGTGGTGACTTTGTATCCGGAAAGTGGTGCCAGTCAATCTCCCATTTGTTCAGGTGCTTTTAGTGAAGTATCCGGATTTGAATTTACCATGACTCCCAAATCATTACAGGAAGGTGGTCGTAACTGGGGCGAAGTGCAGTTGGCAGGTAATACAAAATTTTCTGCAATTACTTTAAAGCGTGGAATAACACGCGTGAATGATTTATATAAATGGTTTGATGTCAGTACCCGCCAGGCTAATTATGCATTTCGTATGACGGGTTTTATCGATATCTATGATCAGGCTTATGTTGATAACACCGCAGTAAAACCGGTATTACGTTGGCAAATAATCAAAGCCATGGCAACTAAATTCAAGGGGCCGGATTTGTCTGCAACTTCCAGTCAAATAGCGATTGAAGAATTGCAATTAATGCATGAAGGATTGGTGTTGGTAATTGAGGAGAATACACCATGAGTGATATTCAAATTACCCGCGCAAGACTGGTACCCATGAATGGTGAAGATCGTTCACCGGAAGCGGATTGGATTCCGGTGCAATTTAATCCCAACAGTTTGCGTATTACCTATTCCAACACCATGGCGGCTGAACGATCGACTGGCACTGCACCTTCACCGGCACCGCAGTATATTGATAAAAGTGAATCCTCTTTATCAGTACAACTTTTTTTCGATACCAGCATTGCGGGTGAATTGGTTGCCAATTCCAGTAATGGCGGAACAGAAAACAATTCTGCAGGCGCACACACCGCACGTAATCATCAAGCCAATAGTGATGTTCGATTACTGACTAAAAAAATCGCTGATGCATTTATGAATCCTGAATTGGCACCGGATTCCAATGGTCACAAAGTTCCCAAACGCTGCCAGTTTGAGTGGGGTTCTTTTATTTTCAAAGGCATGGTGAGCAGTTACAACGAAACACTGGATTTTTTTTCACCCGAAGGAATTCCTTTACGTGCAACTGTTGCTTTGACTCTGAAAGAAGATGCCTATCAATTTTTACGCGATGAAAACATTCAAGCGAGTCAGCGGAATATTCCGACATTTTCATCGGCCAATGCATCAACCAGTGCTGCACAAGCTGCATCTGCTAATGGAAAAAATCCCAAAAATTGGCGCGACATAGCTTTATTTAATGGCATTGAAGATGTGCGTGCAATTGGCCGACAAGCCATTTCAGTTCCCAATCTGGAATTGGAAAAAATGTCATCCCGAGTCGGTTCACCGGAAATTGGTTTTGGTGTGGGAGCATCGGCATCTTTGGGGTCCAGCATTCCGGGAGCATTTAAGTGGAAATGAGAAGAACTTTATCCCGGCCTAACCTGATAGAAAATTTTACTCCCTGCTTTTTGCGGAGTGATTTCCAGTTCCTCCCCCTGCCAGGGGGGAGGTTAGGAGGGGGTAAAGAATCGCTGATGGTACAAAAAAATGCCCATCATCATTAACGAATTAACGGTTGATATTCAGGCTCCGGAAAGTTCGGGTCAGTTTGCTGATTATGGGATTAACCCGGAAGAGAATTTGCAAAAAATGATTCATGAATTGGAAGTGGCAGAAGAAAGACGCAAGAGGTTGGAAGTTGACTGAAGAAAATGCAATTTTAATCAGTGCCAGACCGCATATCCGTATTAACGGAAATCAACGTGCGGATATGGAACAGGCGGTAATTTTTATGCGCGTAAATTTACCGTTCAGTGGTATGTCACATGCTGAATTGCGTTTGGTGAATTGGGGAAACACCGATGAGTCAGGTGAATCGGGTTATGCATTTCAGGATATTGCACATGGCGATCAAATTGAAATATTGGCCAGTGATAGTTTGATTTTTGCAGGCGATATTACCGCGATAGAAGAAGTCTACGGACAAGGTGCACCGCGGTTGGTGTTGTTGATGGAAGATGGATTACATAAGTTAGCCAAACAACGCAAGAGTCGTGTGTTTGAATCTGTCAGTGTGAATGATCTGGTGCAAACGGTTTTATCGGATGCCAATTTATCAGGAGACATTCAAGTGAGCAGTGATACAGGCGTATGGCATCAACTGAATGAAACCAATCTGGCATTTTTACAGCGGATTCTGTGGCCTTACGGAATTGCGGTGCGTAATCACGCCAATAATCTTCGGATAAAAGCAGAAGAGCAGAGCGCACAAGCTGTCGATATTAATACTCAAAGTGGTGTGAGTTTGTTGCGCATTACGGCTGATTTGAATCATCAATATTTATCTGCACAGGTTAAAGGTTTTAATTTGGAAGCAGATGAACAAACAGATGCAAGCGAAGCAGATTCACAAAGTGAATCGGGTCAGGATGCCAAACAATTATTAAATAACCTCGGGTGGGGTAGTGAAGATTTATTGGCTTATCCTTTTTCGCGTAATCAATCTGAAGCCAATAGTTGGGCAAGGGCGGAGTTTCAAAAAAGATCCGGTGAGTTTTTAACAGGCGAATTAATCACCAGTGGTAATGCTGGTTTAAATACAGGTGGACAAATAAATGTATCCGGTGCTTCGGCAAGATTGAATGGCAAGTATCAAATAGTACACACGCAACATTTATTTGATACCAGCAATGGTTTTAAAACCCGTTTGAAATTTACACGCAGCAGTTGGAATCAAAATTAATGGAACACAGTTTGGGTTTGCAAAATTTACATCTGGCAAAAGTGCTGGAAAACCAGGACTCGCAGGGAAGAGGAAGGGTTCAGGTGCGACTGATGGTGAATCAGTTGGATATCTGGGCCAGTTGTATGAGCAACAGTGCGGGGCAGAATTACGGCATCAGTTTTTTACCGCGCATAGATGAGATTGTGGTTGTGGCTTTTTTGCGAGCGGATGAAGCAATTGTGTTGGGATCAGTCTGGAGTGGCAGTAGCAGTCATCCAACTGATGCGCAGGCTGTTGAAGATATTTATGCGATTGTCACACCGGGAGGAACCAAATTGATTATGGATGAAAGCAGTTCACCCAAAGTGACAATTGAAACACCGGCGGGTCACACCATTACCATTGATGATTCGGGTGCAGGTGAAATTACGATTGATCGTAGCGGTGATCAGGTGAAGTTGTCTGCAGATGGCATCAGCATCACCAGTTCAATGAAAGTAAAAGTTGAAGCGTCTCAAGTTGATGTGAGTGCAGGCATGGTAAAAGTGGATGCAGGCATGAGTCAGTTTTCGGGTGTGGTCAAGTGTGACACCTTAATTGCCACGTCAGTTGTAGGTACCAGTTATACACCGGGAGCGGGGAACGTATGGTAAATCATAAACCGGAATTTGTAGCACCCTGGTATGCCGATGCTCAGGATTACACTGTATTGCATCGCTACATGAAAGAAGATTTCATTGAATCTTTTCAAAAAGAATCTGCACGCGGTTTATTAAAAAGTTATTCAGCACAAAACTGGATTCAGGAAGATAAGTTTGGCAGTGATTGCACCAGATTACGTTTGCCATTACACCGAACTTTTTATGTATTAGCCAGCGAACTGGTTTGTGATGTGCCGTTCAAACCGGCCTTTTCACCGCGCAGTATTGTTTCATCCGGATTTGTGGTGCGTAAAAAAAATGGTAGCAGGGTGCAAACCTGGCAATTGCGTGATGGTGAAGCCATAGGATGGAAAGATATTAATAGCATCGATGAAAAATTCGATCCTGACCATAGCAAACACAAAGTATTCAATTCAATTATCAAATTGAAATCTGCATCGGAAAACAATCAGTCACTTGGCTTCACTGGGGAACAAACATATCCATTACATACACACATAGTCAAACAGTCTGATAAACCTCGCACACTTCTGTATGGTTATTTACCGCTTAATGGAAAAATAGATGCACAGGAAATTCCGGTTGATCTTGCCAAATCCGGTAACGCTGAAATTTCAGCAGCAGGTTATATGGCTGAACTGGAATGGCCATTCGGTAGTTGGGATGGTGAGTCATTCGAAAACCCTCCCTGTAATTGCACAGGAACCATAGCAGAACTGGTGAAAAATCCCTGTGATCATTTTACCTGGTCTGCAAAAGAATATTTGCAAACCAATGCAGGTCGTCCAAAACGTGCTATGGCCAATTGGTTGATCATGCTAATTCATCGCTATCAAATTTTTGATGTCAGTATTAACGATAACGAAAAATTACGTAGTTTGTTGCAATCCATACCTTTATTGTCAAAGGGCTTGAATCCGGATGAAATGGATTTAATGAATCATCAGCCTGCAGAGTTTGATGCCTGGATTAAAAAGCAAAATATTCAACAAGGTAATTTATTGGACTACATCAGCCAGCATTATGCTTCGATTATGGATTGGTATCTTGAAGAAGAAAAATTGCATCTTGAAAATGAAAATAAGATTAGACCCGGGGAATGGAATCCGTTACCAGATTTTTCTCATTTCGTTTACCTGACTAAATCCATGGCGGAAGATATTCGTGAAGCCATGTTGTTCCGCGCTGAAAAAACCAATCAATTAATTGAGATAGATTTACCCTTGCCACGTTATACCCAGGCTGCGGGTGAGCGTTATTTTATTGTTCCATTTGTTCGATATCGCGATGACTGTGGCTGTGAACATTTGCAATGGGGTAAAGCATCCATGGAATTCACGGTTGCCAATCCATTTGATCCTATAGCGATGCGGCCGAGTGTTATTCAATTGCCGGAATTATCGGATATCACCAAAGGTCTTCCCAAAGGTGTGACATTTTTAACGCCGAAATCGATCAGTGATTTGATGATGAAGGTGTCTCCTACTATGGAGATGAAGCCAAATGCAGCCAAATCGCCTTTGAGTGCCTGTATGGGATTCAGTATCAGCTTCAGCATTCCGATTATTACGATTTGCGCGATGATTTTATTAATGATTGTGTTGAATATTTTAAACATTATTTTTCGCTGGATTCCTTACGCGATTATGGTGTTGCCCAGGTTGTGTAAATAAAGAGGTTAGTCATGGCGCCAAGTTTTTCATTATCCGGTTTTACCAATGGCCGATTTGAGTGGGTCAGGGACGAGGACAGTGTGCGTGATGTGTTGTGGAATATTTTGTTGACATCGCCAGGTGAACGTTTGATGCGTCCTGAATTTGGTGCAGGGCTTAATCAATTTATCCATCAGCCCAATAATGAGACTACCCGTCGATTAATTGCAGATCAGGCATTACGAGCGATACAACGATGGGAACCCAGAATTATTGTGCAGAATTTGCGTGTTGAAACAGCTCAGGCATTAAATGAAGTAACACTGCGTTTGCTGTATCAAATTAAACAAACAGGTGAACAAAACAGTCTTCAATTAGGACTTCAATTGCAGATCTAAATTATGCCACTACCTATTACATTATTGGATGATCGCCGTTTTGATGATTTGGCAAAAGAGGCCAGACAACGTCTGCTCTCACAATTGCCGGATTTACAACAATTGGTTGAAGGTGATCCCTTATATGCCTTGACGGATTTAATGGCATGGATGACAGAAACGATTATTTACCGTGCGAATTTAATTCCGGAGCGGCAGCGTCAGGCATTTTTAAATTTATTACAAATTCCGATGCGACCTGCCATTGCTGCAAGAGGATTGGTATCGATTCAATCTTTGCAAAAAACGCCGACTTTGCCGCCGCTATTAACGTCGGAATCCAATTTATCAGGTGCGAATCAATTATTTACAACAGAGGGTGAAGTACAGCCTACTCCTTTGTTGTTAAGGCTGATGATCAAGGAGCAGGTTACAGCCGAAGAATTGAATGCTATGAATATTACATTGAATCAGCTGCAGGAAATTTATAGTCACAATACTATTCCTTTTCGCCCGCGCAGTTTTAATTTGGGTCAGGATGTTCCAGATTTGGGTAAATCGCTGGATAAAAAATTTTATTTGTTGCTGCATCTTGCTGATAAAAGTTTATTCAAGCATCGCGAAGCCATTCGCGAGAATTTGTCCGGGAAAATTCTGAATATTGGTTTGGCCCCTGTGGTGGATCAGCCAGGTGATATGGCCCTTGAATTACCACCGCGACAATTACGTTGGCATTTGTTGTGGCAGGACTCGGCACAGTCGCAAACAGCAGAACTGACACCACTGGAAGTCATTGCAGACAGTTCATTGGGCGCAAGAAAAACCGGTGTGGTGCGTTTGAAAATTCCGAAAAATTTCAAATCATTGGCTTCTGAATATACTCGTGATCCAAAATATGCCGGTGTGAATAACACTGCACCGGAATCTCCGGCTGATGTAGATCCGGATTCTGTTATGTGCTGGTTGTGTTTAACAGCGCCGGATGATCCCCAATTTGAATTGGGTTTTATGTGCATCAACGCTGTTGAAATTGCCGCGCAGCAAATCGGACGTGATCAGGTAATTGCAATGGGTGATGGTCGCGCAGGTCAGGTTGCACAGATTAAAGCGCGTCAGGTTGATCCCCAATCATTAATTATTCAAGTGAGTGAACAGGGCGTTTATGTCACCTGGCGACAAGTGAGTCATTTTTCCGGTTGCGGTGTGAATGATCGCGTTTATCAATTTGATCCGGCATCAGGCAGTGTTATTTTTGGTGATGGTATTCGTGGTATGCGCCCTGCACCGCAAAGTCGAATTCGTGTTGCTTATTATCGGGCAGGTGGTGGTGCCCAGGGTAATTTACCTGTAAGCAGTATCAAGCAAATTTTGTCGGCAAATCATAATGAATTAAAAGTGCATCAGGATTGGCCCATTACGGGTGGTGTGGATGCCGAAACGGTTGAGCAAGCAGAAAAAAGAATTCCTGCTGAATTGTCCCATCGTAATCGCGCAGTGACTCAATCTGATTTTATTCAACTCGCAGAAGATAATCCGATTGTTGCAGTAGCGCGTGCAGAAGTGATTCCCGGTTTAATGCCAGGTAATTCACTGGCTGCAGTGCGTGAAAAAGTCCCGGGCGTTGTCAGTGTTTTTGTCATGCCACCTGCAGAACCTGCATTGGGTTCTGCTCCCAAACCTACGGCGGGTTTATTGGCAGATGTGTTTGGTTATCTGGAATCACGAAAAATGTTGGGCACTGAACTTTATGTATTGAGCCCACAATTTGTACCGGTTGCACTTTCAATCAGTGTTGAAGTACTTGACCCTATGACATTGGTTGAAACTTTTCAGGCAGTTGAAAAAAATTTATTGCGAGGCTTGTGGGCTTTGGCCCCCGGTGGTTTTACCGGCAAGGGTTGGCCCATGGGACGCGAACTGGAAGTCAATGAATTAAAAACCATGGCTGCGCGCACGCCTGGTGTGTTATCGGTGAGTCATGTGCATTTGTATCACCAACAAAATAGTGGATGGGCTGAGACACCAAAACTGGATTTGCAGCTTTACCAATTACCCGAGTTGATGGCGATTCATATTGAAGAGGGCAAACACATTCCATCAGCGCCGGATTTAATTACAGCTGTGCCCGCAACATCAGCCATGGCGGTTCCCGTCATTCCTGATTTCTGTTGAGAGGACGAATGATGCAACGACCTGCGTATTTTGTTCTTAATAGTCTTGATGATTTTCGCACGCGCAATGTAGGTGATTGTGTCTGGAATACACGTGATCATTTATTTCATTTGGCGATGAACCACCAATTGCGCTTTCCTGAAAAAGAACAGCAACAGGCTTATGCAAAATGGCAGTCGTCAACACCTTTGGTAATGGATCAATACCAACAATTGGGGTTTTTATCCGATGATCGCAAGCAACTTTTGTATGCATTGAATTGGCAACATAAAAAACAGTTTGACCAGGAAAAAAATCTCTCTCTTTATGAAAAAAGCTTGTTAAAAAATCCCGCCGTTGCTGGCCCGGTATTGGCAAGTAGTGAGGCACCTTATGGCGATTCAGCGGAATCTTTGTCGGTTGCCCCTGTAGGCGCAAAACCGGATTCGCAATTTATTGATTTGCATTTGGGCGGTGATGGTCGCGTAGCTTTGATTGAATCCGATGGCAACAATAAACACAGCTTGCGTTTGGTGCATTTGCAACGACGTTGGCAATTAAGTTTTGATTGGCAAGATACAGATCAGGATAGTTTCAAACCAAAGCGTTGCCGCGTGGATCAGCATAATCGTGTTTGGGTTGCCTCTGACAATAAAATAAAAATTTTTGCAGGCGAGCCTTTGCCTCATGCGTATCAACCTCAGTTGGATCGTTTTGAACCTTTGTATATCAACCCGACACCTTTGCGTATTATTTGCGAAATTGATTTACCGCCTGAACGCCAATTAATGGCACTGTGTACCAATCAAACACAAGTCTATTTATTGATGTTGATGAGTGATGATCAAACACAGGAATTAATCAGCACGCATCTTGATCCGGATTTATCTTTTCAGTTGCGTCAGATACAACTGGCCACATTACCTCTGGCAACGGATATAGCGTCCATAGCTGAAGACAGAGTGTTTTTGCAATTTTATGCCGACAACTCCGAAGCCAAACATTGTGATTTTGCCTGTTTGTTATTGGATCAGGATAAGTGTCGTATCGAAAAACGCCGTTATCCCATGCACAGTCAATTGGATGTACGTTTTGTCAGTGGCGATGATCAAACAATTCGTTATTTATCTTCGGATGGTCCGAAACAAATTATTCCGTTACCGCAAGCACGTTATGTCAATCGCGGTGAAGCTACATTAAATCGTGTGTTGGATTCCGGTAATCCGGATACCTGGTGGGATCGAATTTATCTTGATGCGAGTATTCCTGTTGGTTGCCAGTTGCTCATTCGTGTACAGGCTTACGATGATTATGTGAATGCACCGGATGATTGGCAATTGCAAGTTGCGCCATGCAAATTACCCATTGCCAGTGAATTGCCTTTTTATAGTAGCCGTTATGATCATCAAACCAGCCACCAGGGTTTGTATGAAATACTGTTGCAGCGCAGCAATGGAGTGGTACGTGATATTCGCGGTCGTTATTTGCAAATTGAAATACAAATGACCGGCGATGGTCGTCACACGCCAACTATTGATTGTTTGCGTGTAACTTACCCGCGTATTTCCTGGCAAGAAAATTTTTTGCCACCTTTATTTCATCAGCAAGATGATGTGTCACGAGAAAAAATTATCGATGATGTGACAAAAAAACCGATAGAGATTCCTGCCAATGGTGCTGATGTTCGCGAAAGAGTTTTGTCAGTATTCGATGGGATGTTCAGTCCTTTGGAAAAACGTATCGCAGCAGCAGAATCCTGGTTTTTACCGCAGTCATCGCCCCGACAGCATTTGCCACTCTTGTCATCATTACTGGGTTCCGGTTTGCCTGCGCATTGGCCCGAACATCGTCAACGTGTCTGGCTGTCTTGTTTAAGTGAATTACAAAAATGGAAAGGTTCTTACGCAGGTTTATGTTTGGCGTTGGATATAGCCACAGATGGTGCTGTCGGACGGGGACAAATAGTGCCAGTCGAAAATTATTTAATGCGACGAACCTTCGCCACTATTCTGGGTGTTGATATGGATGATGCGGATCACCCTCTTACATTAGGCACACGACAAAGTGGCAACAGCATAGTCGGTGACAGTTTATTTTTAAGCGATGATACATCGCGTGAATTTATGACGCTGCTTGCACCGGAATTGTCGTCAGCAAGTGATCGTTTGATCGAAGAAAAATTTTTGGATCACTATGCCAATCGCATCAGTATTGTGGTTCATGAAGATGCATTTCCACACATAACGGGCATCAATCAAATAGTGATTGATTATGTGCCTGTGTCACTTGAGTGCAAACTGATTAAAACGGATAAACCTTTTATTCTCGGTCTTTCACCTTTATTGGGCATTGACACTTATTTGCAAGTTGCAGAAGCAGCAAGACAAATTGTGTTGGATGATACCTGGTTGGGACGTGAAGGCATTATGCGAAATCAAGCCAGCTTTTCACCCATGCATCACATTTTTGGTGAACACATAACAGGAGGCAATCTATGAGTAACGCGAAACTTGCTGAAAATCCGGAAATAGATTTGGAAATGCATAAACCTCTGGAACGCGTGAATTATGAAGCCGGTATGTTGTTGGGGCTTGAAGCGACCCGTGCAGAGCAGTCCTATCACCGCCAACGTGTGAATCGTTTGCAATATTGGTTTCAGGGTGCCGGAACATTACTCGGGCTTTTGGTAAAAATGATTCCGCCCAATGTGTTTAGCGATGAAAATAATCAAAGTATTCGTCTGGTGGTTACACCGGGTATCGCTATAGATGGTTTGGGGCGTGAGCTGCTGAGTTACGAACCTTATTGTGTCAATTTACGTGATTGGTTGCAGTTGCAAAACAATAGTTTTCTCAATTCCGGTTTGCATGAAGTCGATGGAAAAAAATCGGTTCAGCTTTGTATTACAGCTCGTTATCAAGCCGCTTCATCAGGATTGCAACCGGTAATGACACGTAAAGTGAATGCGGGTATTGATGCGGTTCAACCCAGTCGCGCACGCGATGGAATTTTATTAGAGATTATTGCCGGTGCACCTGACCAACTGCCGGATTCGTTTTATCGTGCCGGTTTAAAAATGAAGCCAGTTGATGAAGATGACGAATTGGGTTTTTTAACTGAAGATGAAAAAAAATATGTCGAAGCACAAACCGGCAAGAAGCGACAATTAAAAGTACTGCAATCACAATTGTTGTATGGATTAACCAATGAAGTTGGCGCGTTGGAATTAAAAGGTGCTTACGACGAGTTAGCCAGAGTGCTATTGGCCAGCATAGAAATTCCTGCTGAAGTGGTAACTGCCGGTGATGGCACGGAATCCATTCAATTGATGCTCAATCCTGAAAAAATAACGCTCAATAATTTGATTCGTCCTTTCATTACTACTCCCGATCAATTGGCCTGGCTTGCCCAGGAGGAGATGCCATCATGAGTTTATCGGAAAATCCTTTTAGCCCAATGGCAACATACGACACGCAGAAAACTATCAGCAGTGTTTCCAGTCTTGATCCCAAATTATCGCGTACGCATTATTACGATGGACGTTTGTTACGTGCATCTGATTTAACACGCGATCAATTTTATTTGGATGAACGTTTGCGTGAGGTCGGGCGAGCATTGGGACAGGGAATTGTGCGTGGATTTGATGTCACGCTTAAAGCCAATCGTCATCTTGAAATATCGGGTGGTCTAGCTGTTACCCCATCGGGTCGGGTGTTGGAATTGGAATCGAAAAAATTGGAATTGAATTTAACCGACGCTGCTCTGATTCATGGAATGAACCCGGGGTTTCGTTCACTTGAACCGGGTTTATATGTTGTTGTGGTTCGTTATGCAGAAAAAGGTACAGGTTCTGCAGAAATTTACCCACGCGATCTGGAAGCCGAACGGGGTTTACATTTCAATGCTTACGCCGAGGGTGTGCAATTTGCACTGGTTAAATTACCAATCAATTTACCACTGGAAAAAATCCAGAGAGTTTCTGCACAAGAAGTTTCGGTTTACATTCGCGCATTACTGGTTCGACAATTATTGTTAGGCACTGTGGGTCAGCCTCAGGTTATAGGTGAAGATGCCGTTGCGCTGGGGGTATTGGGAGTTGAATACGGCATAGCGCAATGGTTTGACAAAGGGTTATTGCGTCGTCCTTTCCGCAGTGTGCAAGCATTGAATTATGTGCAACAGGATTTATATGCGCACTATGAAGAATTATTTGCTGATATTTTATCGTTGCGCAATTCCACAGCGAATCAGGATAAGTTTTTGGCATCGCGTTATTTTTTTGTGTTACCGCCTGTGGGTTCATTACCCAAGTTAGCCATTGATCCTATCAACGCCTACCAACACTATTTCCCGGAACAATTTGAAGTCAGTATTTCGCCGGTACGTGCAGATGATTTGCCATCTTTGATTCAACAAAGTTTGGAACTGGAGCCCATTGATCTGCAAACAGATAAAGATGTCGATATTTTGATTGCAGTTGTAT
>CBFGPN010000042.1:0-23764 GCA_965650675.1 uncultured Cellvibrio sp. | reverse complement strand
GAATTATATAAAGTAAACGTATACCTTTCGGATGAGTGGATCACTAACGACACGAGAATAAACGGCAAACAATGTGTTCCAGATTCGACAGTTCCATGAAAAATAATATTTCTATATGAGGAGTTAGTATGAAGCTCAATCAACCCATTCATTTACGTCGCAGTGCATTATTTCTTGCTTTAAGCTTGGTCGGTGGTCTTTCTGTTGCGCAAGACCAGCAGGCTGATGAAAGTATGGAAGCAGAAGAAATAGTGGTTACAGGCAAGTTTCTGAAAAGCTTGCAGACCGCAATGGAGGTCAAGCGCAATTCAACAACCATAGTGGAAGCAATTTCGGCAGAAGATATAGGCCAATTGCCAGATGTATCTATCAGTGATTCATTGAAGCGTTTACCAGGTTTGGCACAAGACCGCGACCGCGGTAATGGTAGCCAGATTTCTATTCGTGGTATGGGTGGGATGTTGGGCTTTACTACTCTTAATGGCCGTGAAGTTGCCATTCTTGAAGAGACTCGTAACATTCGTTATGACCAGTTCCCGTCAGAGTTAATCAATGCTGCACAAGTCTACAAAACTCCACAGGCTTCAATCCTTGAAGGTGGTGTGTCCGGTAGCGTAAACCTGAATACCATCAAGCCATTGGATTACGACAGCACCAAAGTAGTTGTTGACCTGCGCGTCTCCACCTTTGATTTGGGTAAGGATATAGATGATGCAGCCAACGATGGTATGGGGCAGCGCATCAGTATTTCTTATATCGACCAATATTTGGATAATACCCTTGGTGTTGCCATAGGTTACTCAGGTCGTTCAGAGCCAATTGCCACTCAAAGAGCAGAGCTCTGGAATTACGGTGATACCTGGCACAATCCTATCTGGAGTAACGATCTGAATGCGCCGGTTCTTGCACCTTGGGGCGGTTCTGCCCTGGTGCGTGGCGGTGAAGATGAACGTAAAGGTGTGATGACAGCTATCCAGTGGAAACCTAATGAGAATCTTGAAGTTTCCTATGACGGATTTTGGTCTGCATTTGATATTTCCGAAAGCCAACGTGGTTTTGACTTTGGAATCCGTGAGTGGGGCGGTGGTTTGGTTATAGACAAAACTGCTCCCACAGCCTACGACAACAATGTATACAGCGGTAATACGGCGGCCCTGGATTTGTTGGCAGGCACTGTCGAATTGAGTTCATTGCGTAACCTCAACGAAGAATATGTTCAGGATGACGAGTTGACCAGTCACGGTTTGAATGTGAAATGGAATATGGATCTCTGGACTATCGCGGCAGATGCAGGAATTTCCGAAACCAGTCGCGACAAACGTTGGTCTACTGTTCGCACGGTTGTTGGTACTCCGGGCTGGGCCAGATTCGGCTCTACTTCTGATGGGCGTATGACATTTGAGCTGTTGAACGCGGATCTTACTGATTTGTCCGACATCTCTATTGGCGACCTTCAAGTACAGCCTGATGCAGAAGGCGGCGATGAACTCTCATCATTCAAGTTGGATTTCCAGCGTGATCTCGAAAATGGCTTTTTGCAGTCAGTGAAATTTGGTCTGGCTGCATCCGGTCGTGAAAAATTTGAACATAGCCAGATTTGGACACAAAGTGCTACCCAGAATGCGGCCAATCCTATTCCTTCGAGCGCTGTGATTGATGCCAAAAGTGACAGTTATTGGAGTGATTTGCCTGATTATTTGAGTCTGGATCAAGGTGAACTCATCAATTACTACTTCGGTTCTCTGCAAAATCCGAATCCCGGTGATGCAGATGATTTAATTGCCAGTTGGGATGTCAGTGAAGATATTTTTGCCCAATATATCCAATTTGATTTTGCTACCGAAATTGGCAGCATGCCTTTGACCGGTAATATTGGTGTACGTAATGTCACTACTGAAACCACATCCAGTGGTTATCAACAAGGTGAAGATGTTTGGGTAGAAGTGACCCCTGGTGTATGGGAACCACAGCAAGTCGTTGATGCTGTGTCAGTTGATCATGATTACGATGATGTACTGCCGAGCACTAACTGGACACTGGGGATCGCTGAAGATAAGTTGATTCGTCTTGCACTGGGTAAAACCATGGCACGTGCACCGGTCAATATGATGAGCCCAAGCTATAACCTGAATCAGGATCTGTACGGTTCAAACCCGGGTGAATCTACCTCCGGTAATCCGAAACTGGATCCTTTCCGTGCTGATCAGGCAGATTTGGCTTTCGAATGGTATTACTCGGAAGGTTCACAAGCAGCTGTTAACTTCTTCTATAAAGATCTGGAAAGTTTTATCGCCCGCGCAGCGGATGCTGAAACCATCACAGTTAATGGTACGGATTATTTAGTGTCACGCCCGATCAATGGCAGTGGTGGTTACATTCGTGGTTATGAATTGTTGTGGCAACAATCGTTTGATTTCCTGCCGGCACCCTTTAATGGTTTGGGTATTTACACCAACTATTCACACAATGAATCCAACGTAGAACAATTTGTACCGCTGCACAGTTCTTACAAAGCACCTTTGACCGGTTTGTCAGAAGACGTTGCCAACTTCACTCTCTGGTATTACATCAACGGTTTTGAAGCGCGTACATCTTATAGTTATCGCAGTGCTTTCCAACGTGACATCAATTTGGTGATGGGTGAAGAAGGTGTGAACGATGATGAAGGTTATTGGGATTTGAGTTTGTCTTATGAATTCAATGAGCATTACAAGGTTTATTTCCAGGTACAAAACCTGACGGATGAACCTTACAGAACTTATGGTTTGGAATCTAACAATCCGAACCATATCAACAAGTACGAAGAGTTTGGTACTCGCTACTCCCTGGGCGTGAACTGGAAGTTGTAATTAACTGGAAATGTAGTGGAACTTTGAGCACAGGATGTGCTCGCTTTTTTGTCCATTTTTTTGGTGGTAATTATGACTTTATTTAAAACGCTGATAGTTTTTCTATTGGTTGTGTTTCTCTCTGCCTGTGCTGGACACTCCGCAAACGACTCCGGTGTAAAAAGTAGTGCGGCAAGTTCAGCAGCCAGTTCCAGAATGGTGATGCCTAAAGCTGCTCAATTTTTTGCGGGAGCAGATTTGTCTTATGTCAATGAAATGCAGGATTGTGGTGCTGAATATCGATTCAAGGGCACTGCTTATGATCCCTTTGTCTTGTTTGCCAATGCCAACACCAATTTGGTGAGAGTTCGCCTTTGGCATAATCCCAATTGGACCCGGTACAGCAATATTCACGATGTCATCAAAACAATTCAGCGTGCAAAAGATGCAGGCATGAAAGTGTTGTTGGATTTCCATTATTCCGATACCTGGGCTGATCCTGAAAAACAATTTATTCCCGCTGCATGGGAATCTTTGCATGCGGATACTCCTGCGCTTGCGCAAGCAATGTACGACTACACCTATAGCACGCTTTTGGAACTGAACAGTAAAAATCTTTTACCTGAGTTTGTGCAAATTGGAAATGAAACCAACAGCGAAATTATGCAATTGGAAGCATCCATGAATACCAAAACAATTAATTGGCAACGCAATGCGGCTTTATTGAATAAGGGCATCAAAGCGGTTACTGATTTTAATCAGCAACAATCCACACAAGTGAAAATATTGTTGCACATAGCACAACCTGAAAATGCGCTTGTGTGGTTCAGGCAGGCAACTGCTGCAGGCGTTTCCGGGTTTGATGTAATCGGCTTGAGTTATTATCCCAAGTGGTCAATTTACGATTTAACCAATATCGGCGATGCAATTGCCGAATTAAAAACAACTTACAACAAAGATGTGATGATTGTTGAAACGGCCTACCCCTGGACACTGGAAGGTTACGATCAGGCAGCCAATGTATTGGGATCCGATAGTTTGGTTGCAGGATACGGTGCTACGCCAAAAGGCCAATACGATTACCTGATGCAATTGGCTTCACAAGTTATCAGCGCCGGTGGTATGGGAATTATTTATTGGGAGCCCGCATGGGTCAGCACTTCCTGTTCAACACTTTGGGGGCAGGGCTCTCATTGGGAAAATGCCAGCTTTTTTTATCCTCCTGCTGGAAATGACGCGCTTGAAGCCATTATGTTTTTTCAGGATGCGCAAACACTCTATAACAATGCTCCTTAATGAATGATGGGCGCTTGATGCGCCTTGATGAACAAGATAATTCAGGTAAAAAAGATGTTAACAATAAAATATGTTGTTGAGAAATACTGGTTATTGATTGTGCTGGGATCTGTATTTTTTATCGGTGGGTGTCAGGACAAGCTGTCTGAATCCAGCGCAAGCAATCAATATGTGGCACCGGTGTTGTTTAACAGTGATTGGCAGTTTATTAACAGTGATATCGATAGAAGTTGGGCTGCAATAAAAAATGAAACTCTGTGGATGCCAGTTGACTTGCCTCATACAACTCGCATTGAGCCAAAAGTTGTGAATAATCAATGGCAGGGTTTTGCCTGGTATCGTAAAAAAATTACAGCAGATAAAAGCTGGAATCAGAAAAAAATTTATGTCGATTTCGAAGCGGCTATGAATACGGCAGAAGTTTGGTTAAACGATAAAAAGTTGGGATCGCATCTTGGCGGATATTTACCTTTTTCTGTTGAATTGCCTGCGAATCTGGTTGGTGAAAACTGGCTTTATGTAAAATTGGATAATCGTGATAATGCTATCACGGGACCCAAACCACTCAAGTTGTTGGATTTTAATACCTATGGAGGTATTTACCGCAATGTTTGGTTGCGTCTTGAAAATACCACACACATCACTGATGCAGTGGCTGCCAATAAAACAGCTTCGGGTGGCGTTTTTGTTACCTATCCAAAAGTAACCGAGACAGAATCTTTTGTGCAGGTGAAAACACATTTGGTTTCTGCAAATAATAATTTGCTGGAAATCAAACAAAATCTTTATTTTGGCGATGAGTTAGTTACCTCTGTTAAACAGTCGGTGTCAGGAAATTCAGATGAAATTGAAAATACCCAAACCCTGATTGTCAAACAACCCAAATTATGGTCACCTTCAACACCGCATCTATACAAACTTGAAACGCTGGTAATGGATGCAGGTGTGGTAATTGATAAAAAAGTTACCCGGATTGGTATTCGTGAATTTAAATTCCAACACAATCAGTTGTATATCAATGGTAAAAAAACGTTTTTGCGTGGTGTGAATCGTCATCAGGAATATCCTTATGTGGGTTATGCCCTGTCAGATGCAGCCCAATATCGCGATGCAGAAAAAATAAAAGCGGCAGGGTTTGATTATATTCGTCTCTCTCATTATCCGCATGCCACTGCGTTCATGGACGCCGCTGATGAATTGGGATTGGTTTTGCTGGATTCTATTTTAGGTTGGCAATATGTCAGTGAAGATCCTGAATTTCAAAATCAAGTGGTACAAACCTGTCGCGATATGATTCGCCGTGATCGCAATCATCCTTCTGTGTTAGCTTGGGAATGTTCATTGAATGAGTCCTGGATGAAGGAATCTCTGATTGATCGTTTCACTCAGGCAGTACACGAAGAATATCCCGGAGAAAATGTGTATTCCGCCGGTTGGCAGGAATATGGATACGATATTTATTTGCAAGCACGCCAGCACAGAATCGAACACTATAAAACTCCGGAAAAACCTTACATGGTTTCCGAATATGGTGATTGGGAATACTATGCAATGAACGCGGGCCTGAATCAGGATAAATGGCAAAATTTATTGCAGGCCGAACGTTCCAGCCGACAATTATTAACGGATGGTGAAATCCGTTTACAACAACAAGCGCGTAATCTCGTTGAGGCGCACAATGACAATTTTAATACGCCGGCATTTGGCGATGGTTATTGGGTGATGTTTGATTACAATCGCGGTTATGCAGATGATCTTGAAGCTTCGGGAATTATGAGTATCGATCGTTTGCCGAAATTCAGTTATTACTTTTTTCAAAGTCAACGTGATGCCAATGATTTTGCGGGGCCTTTGGCAGGCGGTTACATGGTGCACCTTGCGACCTATTGGCAAAAAGATTCGTCGTTGACTGTTCCGGTATTTAGCAATGCAGAAAAAATAGAAATTTACCTAAATGGCGAACAATTGGGTGAGGCATTGGCATCGGAAACGGAAGCGAAATATTTACGCTATCCCCCGAAATTTTTTACCTTCCCCAAATTTGTTGCCGGAGAAATTAAAGCAGTGGCTTATGCAAAGGGTAAAAAAGTCGCTGAGCACAGAATAGTGACGCCGGGTGAACCTGTTGCCTTGCAATTGGCTTTGGATAAGTCATCTATTCCACCACAGGCTGATCGTAATGATGTTATTTTTGTGCGCGCAACTCTGGTTGATGCAGCAGGTAATCATTCCCGTATTAATCTGGGTGAAGTTCAGTTTGGTGTCGAAGGCGATGCAAGTTTATTGTCACCGGCCAAAGTGTTGACTGAAAACGGTACGGCAACAAGTTTGTTGCAATTGGGTTCTGATTTAAGCAAGATTAAAATCAGGGCACAGTATAAAAATATTCGCGCTGACGCCATTTCTCTGGATATTTAATTGTCTCTTGTCCGGAGAGTCTTGGCTCTCTGGACTTGATACATGCAAAATAACCACACTGCTATTTATCTCCATCAAAAAGTTTCTTTGGGTGCCGGTTATTTCACGGTATTTTTTTTGGGCCAGGCTATTCCGGTGTTGGCCATACCTCATTATCAAATGACTCTGGGTGTCAATCCTGCTTTGTTGGGAATATTGATGGCCGTTCCTCTTTTTATCGCCAGCTGTTTTGGCGTCTGGTTTGGTCATGCTTCTGATCGATTTCACTCGCGTTTTGGTCGAAGACGGCCGTTTATGTTTGTTGCTGCGTTGATAACAACATTGAGTTACGGTTTTTTATGGATGCCACCTGAATCCGCCACAGCGACTGAATTGATGGTGTATTTCGGCAGTTTAAGTTTGTTATTTCAATTGGCCAGTGTGGTTTATTCAATCTCGTTAAACAGTCTTGTTTATGAAAGCTCGCCTAATGTGCAACAACGTACAGCACTGATGGGATTTACCACTTATTTTGTTAAAGCGGGATCACTGTGTTATCAGTGGGTTTATCCACTTTCTGTATTCAGTTTTGCCGGGATTGTATTGGGAGTGGAGGGCACAGGTTGGTTATTGGCGATAGTTGTTTTTTTATTTCTGGGAATCCTGCCTGTGTTAACCATAAGGGAATCACATCAGCCATCAGTGAAAGCTGAATATTTATCTTTTTACCAAAGTTTAAAAATTACATTAAACAACAAAGCCATGATTTTTATTCTTGGTTTGACGCTTTTGCAGATGGGCGGATCAGCTTATGCGGTGACTATGGATTATTATTTGTTGGTGTATCAGGTATTCGCCGGTGATATTGCGCAGGGTGCTGTAGCAAAAGGCGCGCTTTCCACTGCCTATGCAGCGGTTAGTATTCTCTCTGTACCGCTGATTTTAAAATTGGTTGGCCGTTATGGGCGGCTCAATACTCTTTGTATCATCTATCTGCTGAATACATTGGGTGGCATTTTAAAATGGTTTCTGTTTGTTCCGGGCATGGGGTTGTGGGTGGTACTGGATGCAATACTTTGTGGTGCAATCTGGAGTGCGATGGTTATTCTGATTCCATCGATGATTTCAGAGCTTGCGCAGAATCAACGTATGCATACCCGGATCAGTTGCTCGGGAATTTATTCTTCAATACATGGATGGATATTAAGTTTGAGTGCAGTGCTTGTTTTAATTTTGAGTGGTTTTACACTTGGCGCGATAGGGTTTGATGCGAGTCTTGGTGGCAATCAACAGCATTCAACACTCTCCTGGATGCGATACATTCTGGTAGCGGGTACTGTTATTTGCAGCTTGTTTGCATTATGTTGGGTAAAGCGTTGGCAATCACAGCCTGACAATTATCAATTCGTTGGTTAATTTTTTATGGTAACAATAAAAGATGTTGCACGGGTTGCGGGGGTTTCTACCGCAACTGTATCGCGCGTAGTGCATGGTGGCGGACAAGTAGGCGATGATTGCCGTGCAAGGGTTAAAAAAATAATTGAGGAGTTGGGCTACAGGCCCAATTCGAATGCGCGGGCCTTGGTGAGTAAAACCAGTACTACATTGGGTGTTGTGACGCCCCGTTTATCCATGACATTTTTTGGCTGTCTGGCTGCAGGTGCTGAAATTGCAGCACGAAAAAATAATTACAAATTGTTAATGAGCAACTCGCTTTATGAAACCAAAACGGAACTTGAAGCAATCGAATCGTTACGCGAACACAGCTGTGATGCGATAGTGCTGCACAGTGAATATTCCGATGAAAAAACATTGATTGAGTTGTCAAAAAAAATTCCAGGATTGGTTTTAATTAATCGTTTTATTCCAAAATTGGCTCATCGTTGCGTGTGGTTGGATAATCAGGCTGGCTCACGGGAAATTACCCGTTATCTCATTCAAAAAGGGCACAAGGACATAGCGGTGGTGACCAGTGTTTACCAAAACAGTGATCCCGAGCTTCGTATTCAGGGAATTCACAAATCCATGCAGGAAGCCGGATTGCATTTGCCTCATGAATCAATTGCGGAGTCCACAGCCAATCTCAAAGGTGGCGAGGATGCCGTTCAATTACTGCTGGATCGCGGTATTAAATTCACTGCTGTGATTGCTTACAACGATCTGATGGCAGTGGGAGCAATGAATCGTTTACAGGATATGGGAATAAGAGTACCGGAAGATGTATCTGTGGTTGGTTTTGATAACCTTTATGTCAGCCGCAGCTGTCGCCCACAATTAACTACCATGAATTATCCTATTGAATCTATGGCAACCTATGCTGCAGAGCTGGCAATTAAATTGAGTCAGGGAAGCACAGAAGCCCAGGGACAAACCCATTTGTTTATCCCTGAATTGGTGGAACGAAAATCAGTGATTAAAAGAGTTTAATTGCTGATATTTTTTGTTGCGGGTTAATTCTTAATCTATCTCTCACCAAGTAGGACAGACACCTACATTCCAGAGAGTGACTGTGTTACTATCGCGGCCTCTTTTTCCAGTCCCCTAACAATAAGGAATGCGATATTCCCATGGTCGAATTCGCCAAAGAAATATCACCCGTAAATATTGAAGATGAATTGCGCCAATCCTATCTGGATTACGCAATGAGCGTTATTGTTGGCCGCGCCTTGCCTGATGTGCGTGACGGCCTGAAACCTGTGCATCGTCGCGTGTTATTTGCGATGAGCGAACTCAATAACGATTGGAACAAACCTTACAAAAAATCGGCCCGTATCGTGGGTGACGTCATAGGTAAATATCACCCACACGGTGATAACGCTGTGTACGACACTATTGTTCGTATGGCGCAACCCTTCTCGTTGCGTTACATGCTGGTGGATGGTCAGGGTAACTTCGGTTCTATCGACGGTGATAACGCGGCGGCAATGCGTTATACCGAAATCCGCATGGCAAAAATTGCCCATGATTTGTTGGCAGATCTCGATAAAGAGACTGTTGATTTTGTTCCCAACTATGACGGCTCGGAACAAATTCCTGCTGTATTGCCAACCCGCATTCCCAATTTATTAATCAATGGTTCCTCCGGTATTGCCGTGGGCATGGCAACCAATATTCCACCGCATAACTTAAGCGAAGTGGTGAAGGGTTGTTTGGCATTGGTGGATAACCCTGATATCACGATTGATGAATTGATGGAATTTATTCCGGGTCCGGATTTTCCGACAGCTGCCATTATTAATGGTCGCGCCGGAATTGTTGAAGCCTATCGCACAGGTCGTGGTCGTGTAGTAATGCGCGCACGCGCTGAAATTGAGCGCGACGAAAAAACCGGACGTGAAACTATCATAGTCACCGAGATTCCTTATCAGGTTAACAAAGCGCGTCTGATTGAACGTATTGCCGAGTTGGTCAAAGAGAAAAAAATCGAAGGCATCAGTGAACTGCGCGACGAATCGGATAAAGACGGTTTACGTGTGGTGATTGAAGTCAAACGCACAGAGTCCGGTGATGTGCTGTTAAATAATTTATACGCACAAACCCAGCTGCAAACCACCTTCGGTGTCAACATGGTGGCTTTGGATGATGGTCAGCCGAAGCTGTTGAACCTGAAAGAAATGCTGGTAGCTTTTATCAAGCATCGCCGCGAAGTGGTCACTCGTCGTACGGTTTATTTGTTGCGTAAAGCGCGTGAGCGTGGACATATTCTGGAAGGTTGGGCAGTTGCCATTTCCAACATCGATGAAGTAATCAGCTTGATAAAAAATTCTGCATCTCCTGCTGAAGCGAAAGAAGGTTTGATGGCTCGTGGTTGGGATTCTTCCACTATGACCCCTTTCCTTGAGCGCGCAGGTGAAACAGCGTGTCGCCCGGAAGATCTTGGTGCAGAGTTTGGTATTCGCGATGGTCGCTATTACTTGTCTGCTGAACAAGCGCAAGCGATTCTGGAATTGCGCCTGCATCGTTTGACTGGAATGGAACATGACAAAATCCTTGCTGAATATGAAGATAAATTAAAAGAGATTGCTGAATTTCTGGAGATTCTGGGCAATGCCCTGCGTTTGATGGAAGTCATACGCGAAGAGTTGCAGCAAGTGATTAATGATTATGGTGATAAGCGTCGTTCAGAAATTATGGCGTCCAGCCTGGATTTAACCACTGAAGACTTAATCACTGAAGAAGATAGAGTTGTCACCATTTCCCATGGCGGTTATGCCAAGACGCAGCCACTTGCCGATTATCAGGCACAACGTCGTGGCGGTATGGGCAAATCAGCAACGGCGGTTAAGGATGAAGACTTCGTTGAGCATCTTTTGATCGCGAGTACACACGATACGATTCTCTGCTTCACCAGTGCCGGTAAGGTGTATTGGTTGAAGGTGTATATGATCCCGGTTGCGGGTCGTCAGTCCCGTGGTCGTCCGGTTGTGAATTTGTTGCCTTTGGAAGAGGGCGAGCGTATTACGTCAATATTGCCGGTGAAGTCTTATGACGATGATCACTTTATCTTTATGGCAACAGCCAAGGGTATTGTGAAGAAAACAGCCTTAACCCAATTCTCACGTCCACGTTCAGTGGGCCTGCGCGCAATTGAATTGGATGAAGGGGATACTTTGGTTGGTACAGCCATCACCAACGGTTCCTGCGATGTGATTCTATTCTCCAGTTCAGGTAAGGCAGCACGTTTCCAGGAATCCAAAATCCGTCCGCTAAGCCGAACATCCCGTGGTGTGCGTGGTATTCGCATGGCAGAAGGGTTCAGAGTGGTTGGTATGGTGATTCCATTACAAGGTGGACAGGTACTGACTGTTAGTGAAAATGGTTATGGCAAGCGCACGTCGGTTGATGAGTTTCCGGCGAAAGGTCGTGGCTCGCAAGGTGTGATCGGTATGCAAACCAGCGAACGTAATGGGCCGTTAATTGGCGCAGTGCAAGTATTCGATGGTGAAGAAATCATGTTGATTTCCGATCAGGGCACTATGGTACGTACACGTGTTGATGAAGTGTCATTGGTGTCGCGTAACACTCAGGGAGTGCGTTTAATCAAACTGCGCGATGGCGAACAAATGCAAGGCCTGCAACGTATCGAAGAAAGCGCAGATGAAAACGCCAAGCGCGAATTAGCTCATGCTGAAGCCAGTGCTGACGATGAAGTTATCGAGGATGATGATGTAGCCGATGACGGCGACAATGCGGTTGATGATTCAGATGAAGGTTCATCGGAATAATCCATTGGAGATCCACGTGATTTCTGACCCCCTAACCCTCCCCTTGCCAGGGGAGGGGACAGTTCCTCCCCTTTGTAAGGGGAAGGCCAGGAGGGGGGTCTTTGGTTGGCTCATGCAAAATTCTCGTTGAAATGTAATCAAATGCAAAACGATCAAACCACCGAAAAACTACTCGCACTGCGCGAACAAATTGACGAGATCGATAGCAAAATTGCAGATCTGATTTCGGCGCGTGCGCATTGTGCGCAGCAAGTAGCGGAAGTTAAAAAAGCCGATTTACCTGAAGGTACACCGGTATTGTTTTATCGTCCCGAACGCGAAGCGCAAGTGTTGCGAAAAGCTATGGAGCGCAATAAAGGGCCGCTCAGTGATGAAGAGTTGGCACGTTTGTTTCGTGAAATTATGTCGGCGTGTTTGGCATTGGAAAACCCGATCAAAGTTGCATTTCTTGGCCCCGAAGGAACCTTTACTCAACAAGCGGCGCTCAAACATTTTGGTCATTCTGCGGTGACTCTGCCTTTTTCGGCGATAGATGAAGTCTTTCGTGAAGTGGATGCCGGTGCAGTCAATTACGGTGTAGTGCCTGTTGAAAATTCGACAGAGGGTGTAGTCAATCACACGCTTGATAATTTCATGCAATCCAATTTAAAAATTTGTGGTGAGGTGGAATTGCGCATTCATCACAATCTGATGGTGTCAGATGTCACCAACACACAACATATTTCCCGCATTTATTCGCATTCACAATCTCTGGCACAATGTCGCAAGTGGCTGGATGCGCATTATCCCAAAGCAGAGCGTGTGGCGGTTAGCAGTAATGCAGAAGCAGCGAAGCGATTAAAAGGTGAGTGGAACGCAGCAGCAATTGCGGGCTCTATGGCAGCAGAATTGTATGGATTAAAAATGCTCGCTGAGAAAATTGAGGATCAACCAGACAATTCCACGCGTTTTTTAATTATCGGTTCACAACAGGTTCCGCCCAGTGGCGTAGATAAAACTTCCATTATGGTTGCGATGCGTAACGAACCAGGTGCATTGCACAATTTGTTGGAACCTTTTCATCGCCACAATATCGATTTAACCCGTGTGGAAACTCGCCCATCACGCACTGGCGTTTGGACCTATGTATTTTTCATTGATTTTACCGGTCACGTTCAGGATCCCCTGATTAGTGAAGTGATGAAAGATGTTTCCAAACGTTGTGCGGACTTAAAACTTCTCGGATCTTATCCCAAAGCGGTTTTGTAATTTTTATGTCAGATACTCTGATCAAATCATCAGTCAGTCATCAAGATCTTCCACAACCCATCATTAGAAAACTGGTTGTGGTTGGCATTGGTTTGATTGGTGGCAGTTTTGCTGCAGGTTTAAAAAAACGTAATGCCTGCGTGGAAGTGATTAGTATCAGTCGTAACCCTGATCAAGCAAAACAAGCACTTGAATTAAATTTGGTTGATCGTGCTTTTACATCCCTTGATGAAATCTCCCGGGAATTAAATGATCAGGATGTTATTTTTATTGCAGTGCCAACATTGGCTGTTGAAAAAGTATTATCGGATATTCATCGCTGTGTGACCGCAAAAGTAACCATCACGGATGGTGCCAGTGTCAAAGGTAATATATTACTTGCTGCGCAAAAAATATTTGGGAACATACCTGCAGAATTTGTTTTGGGGCATCCAATTGCAGGCTCTGAAAAAAGTGGTGTGACCGCTGCTAATCCCAATTTGTATGAGAATCATCGTGTCATTTTAACACCGGTTGAATCAACATCTGCGCAACATTTGTTGCGAGTTACCCGGCTTTGGGAAGTATTGGGTGCAGAAGTGCTAACTATGACGGTCGAAGATCACGATGAAGTTCTTGCGGCAACCAGTCATTTGCCACATGCAATTGCTTATTCATTGGTGGATACTCTTGCACATGACATAGGCAATCCGAATATTTTTCGTTATGCGGCTGGCGGCTTTCGCGATTTCACGCGAATTGCATCCAGTGATCCGGTGATGTGGCACGATATTATGAGAGCTAATAAAGCCGCGATATTGCGATCACTGGATTTATTTACAGACAACCTGCAACGCATGCGCAGCAGTATTGAAAAAGAAGACAGCGAGTATTTGTTGGAAGTGTTTAGCCGCGCGAAAGAAGCGCGGGATGAATATACCAAGATGTTGAAAAAGTAGTTCCTTGAACCCCTCACCCTAACCCTCTCCCAGAGGGAGAGGGGATTAAATTCACTTTGCAGTTAATTCAGCGGGGAGTCTATCCCCTCTCCTTTTGGGAGAGGGCTAGGGTGAGGGCAAGGTAATAAGCTTAGAAAGTTTTAATTCTTAACAATTGATACCTGTTTGGGTAAAGTGCCGCCTGGCCAAAAAAGTGCCCGCCAAATTTAAACCTCTAGTAGACGAGTTCCCATGACTGACTACAAATTAACCCACCTGAAACAACTGGAAGCCGAGAGTATTCACATTATTCGTGAGGTTGCGGCGGAATTTGATAATCCGGTAATGCTTTACTCAATTGGTAAAGATTCTGCGGTGATGATGCATCTCACCATGAAAGCCTTTTACCCAGGCAAGCCTCCATTCCCTTTGATGCATGTGGATACCACCTGGAAATTCCGCGAAATGATTGAGTTTCGTGAAAAGCGCGTGAAAGAATTGGGTTGGGATTTGATCGTACACATTAATCAGGAAGGTGTTGCAGCGGGCATAAACCCCTTCACTCACGGTAGTGCGGTGCATACCGATGTGATGAAAACCCAATCGCTGAAACAAGCTTTGAATAAATACGGTTTTGATGCGGCTTTTGGTGGTGCACGTCGCGATGAAGAAAAATCGCGTGCGAAAGAGCGTGTGTATTCATTCCGCGATAAAAATCATCGCTGGGACCCAAAAAATCAACGTCCGGAATTGTGGAATATTTATAACGGTCGCATCGCCAAAGGCGAAAGTATTCGCGTGTTTCCTTTGTCGAACTGGACTGAATTGGATATCTGGCAATACATTCATTTGGAAAATATTCCAATCGTTCCACTTTATTTCGCTGCGAAACGTCCAGTAGTTGAACGCAACGGCACTTTGATTATGGTTGATGATGATCGTATGCCACTTGAACCGGGTGAAAAGCCGCAAGAAAAAATGGTTCGCTTCCGCACACTGGGTTGTTATCCACTTACGGGTGCCGTTGAATCCGAAGCGGCGACTTTGCCGGACATTATTCAGGAAATGTTATTGACCACAACTTCCGAGCGCCAGGGTCGCGTTATAGATCACGATAGTTCAGGATCTATGGAAAAGAAAAAGCAAGAGGGGTATTTCTAATGAGCCATCAAAGTGACTTAATTGCACAAGATATTCACGCTTATCTTGCACAACATGAACATAAAGAATTATTGCGTTTTTTAACTTGCGGCAGTGTGGACGATGGCAAGAGCACTTTAATCGGTCGCTTGCTGCACGATTCCAAAATGATTTACGAAGATCAATTGGCAGCGATTAAATCCGATTCAGTTAAACACGGCACCACTGGTGAAAAAATCGATTTGGCCTTGCTGGTAGATGGTCTGCAAGCGGAAAGAGAGCAGGGCATTACTATTGATGTGGCTTATCGTTATTTTTCAACTGAGAAACGTAAATTCATTATTGCCGATACGCCCGGTCATGAACAGTACACGCGCAACATGGCAACCGGTGCATCCACTTGTGATCTGGCAATTATTTTGATTGACGCGCGTCACGGTGTAATGACACAAACCCGTCGCCATAGTTACATCGCTTCTTTGTTAGGAATTAAACACATTGTAGTTGCCATTAATAAAATGGATTTGATGGATTTTGATCAAACTGTGTTTGAAAAAATCAAACAGGATTATTTGGTATTCGCGGAAAAACTCGGCATGAAAGATGTCATGTTTGTGCCCATGTCTGCATTGGAAGGCGATAACGTGGTCAATCGCTCTGAAAAATCCGGTTGGTACACAGGCAAAACCTTGATGGAAATTTTGGAAACAGTTTCTGTTGCGGGCGATAAAAACCTGCGCGATTTCCGCTTCCCGGTGCAATATGTCAATCGCCCCAATCTGGATTTTCGCGGCTTCTGCGGTAACGTCGCTTCAGGCGAAGTGAAAGTTGGCGATAAGATTAAAGCCTTGCCATCAGGCAAAACCAGTCATGTAAAATCTATAGTGACCTTTGATGGCGAATTGCAATCAGCCTTTGTTGGTCAAGCAGTCACGCTCACATTGACTGATGAAATTGATATCAGTCGCGGCGATATGATTGTGTTGGAAAAAGATTCAGTTAAACCCACCAATCATATGTCTGCGCATTTGGTGTGGATGACTGAACAGACATTGCAACCAGGTCGTGAATATTTTTTCAAATTCGCGAGTAAATTGGTTGCGGGTCAGGTGGATGTGATTCATCACCGTATTGATGTGAATACGCAAGAACAAACGCAAGTATCTCAACTGCAATTGAATGATATTGCCAAAGTGGAATTGGTATTGAATCAATCAGTATTGATCGATGCTTACAAAACCAATCGCGCCACTGGTGCCTTTATTGTGATTGATCGTTTGACCAATATCACAGTCGGTGCGGGTATGGTGATTGAATCACTGGCCGAAAAAGCAGTGACCAAATCCAGTCATTCCGAGTTTGAATTGGAATTGAATGCGTTAATTCGTAAGCATTTTCCACATTGGGATGCGAAAGATATTTCGTTGTTTTGATTTGAAGCGCTTGACCCCCTCCTAACCTCCCCCTTCCCAGGGGGAGGGACTTTACTCCCTACTTGATCAGCGTGAAGATCAGTCCCCTCCCCTGGTAAGGGGAGGGTTAGGGTGGGGTCATGTTTTTTAATTTTCGAATATTCTGTAAGCCAAATCTCACAAAATTTTCAGATTTTTCCCACTATTCACAACAAAATAATTCGCTAAGATAAGCACCGTAACAACGAAAAAGCATCACGGTGTTACAAGTTATCTAACCTCAAACGCTTTTCATCGATGAAAAGTTTATTCACTACAAGGAGTTGATTATGAAATCTTTAGTTGCATTTATCTCTGCTGTTGTTATTTCCCTTTCTGCTGTTTCTTTTGTTCAAGCTGAAGCTACTTCCCCAACTACCAAAGCGAAAGCGCAGGTAGAAGCACCTAAAACTGTTCAAGTGAATATCAATACCGCTGATGTGGACACATTGATGTCATTGAAAGGCGTTGGTGCTAAAAAGGCAGAAGCAATTGTTGCGTGGCGAAAAGAAAACGGTAAATTCACCTCTGTTGAACAGTTAATGGATGTGAAAGGTATAGGTGAATCAATATTTGAGACCAACAAATCGCGCTTGAGTTTGTAATCAGGAAAAGGGAGCGGACAAGTCTGCTCCCTTTTTTTATGTGGTTCACTTTTTACGCATTAAGCGCTCTGTATTCATGACAAAAGGGTGATTGTGCGGGCGAAATTTGCTTTAATAGCGGCCGTTCAGATGATTGCGGATGTTATGAATGCCACCGAATACCCGTTCCCCGATTGTTGTTGCCATGGATTTTGACAATGCCAATGCATGTCTTGATCTGGCTTCCCGTTTGTCACCTAAATATTGCAGGCTGAAAGTTGGTAAAGAGTTATTCACTTCTTGTGGTCCGCAAATTGTTGAAACCTTAATGCAAAAAGGTTTTGATATCTTTCTCGATCTTAAATTTCACGATATTCCCAACACCACAGCCAAAGCGGTCAAAGCTGCTGCAGATTTGGGTGTGTGGATGGTCAATGTGCATGCATCCGGTGGTGAACGTATGATGTTGGCCGCGCGCGAAGCAATTGATCAATCGTCCGGTAAAAAACCTTTATTAATTGCAGTCACTGTTCTGACCAGCATGGAGCAGTCAGATTTACTTGGAGTTGGTGTGGCCTATTCGATTGATAATCAGGTCGAACGTCTTGCTGGTTTGGCGCATTATTGTGGTCTTGATGGCATTGTTTGTTCAGCGCGTGAAGCCAAACAAATGCGCCAGCAATTTGATCAAAATTTTTGTTTGGTAACACCTGGAATCCGGTTGGCAGATTCACCTGCCGACGATCAGCGCCGGACATTAACACCCGTGCAAGCTATGCAGGAAGGTAGTAGTTATTTAGTGATTGGTCGCCCGATTACCGGTGCGGAAAATCCTGCGCAAGTGTGTGAAAAAATAGCGAATGAATTAATCGAAAATGGTTTTGGTGGTTAAATTTTATGTCGGAAAAAATACCCGTTGTGACTATTGATGGGCCGAGTGGATCAGGCAAAGGAACATTAAGTCAGTTATTGGCAAAAAAAATGGGTTTTCATTTGTTGGACAGCGGTGCTTTATATCGCATTACGGCTTTGGCAGCTTTGCAAAAAAATATTGATTTGGAAAATGTTGCAGCAGTAGCCGAAGTTGCTATGAATTTGCAGATTCGTTTTGATGTCAGTGGTGATAAAACAGTTATTTTTCTTGAAGAAAAAAATGTGACTGATGCTATTCGTGCTGAAACTATCAGCATGGCAGCTTCGAAAGTGGCTGCCTATCAACCGGTTCGTTTGGCGTTGTTGGCACGTCAACGTGCATTTGCCAGTGCGCCGGGTTTAATTGCTGATGGTCGCGATATGGGAACAGTGGTATTTACTGGCGCGCAGGTTAAATTATTTTTAACTGCGAGTGCGGAGGCCAGAGCGGAACGTCGCTATAAACAGTTAACTGCCAAAGGCGAAACAGTTGATAAAACTATTCTGGTAAAAGAAATACAAGAGCGAGACGACCGCGACACCAAACGTAGTGTGTCTCCCTTGGTGCCTGCAAGCGATGCGGTGATTGTTGATAGCACCAGTATGAGCATCGAACAGGTGTTTGATTTTATGTTGAATGAAATTCATAAAAAAATTTAATCGGGAAATTTTTCATGTCTCTGACTTGTTTCAAAGCTTACGATATTCGCGGCAAACTTGGCGATGAACTGAATGAAGATATTGTTTATCGTATTGCTCGTGCTTATGCCGTTTTTTTAAAGCCCAAGGCAGTGGTGGTGGGTGGTGATGTACGACTAACCAGTCGCGATTTAAAAATGGCTTATGCCAAAGGCCTGCAAGATGAAGGTGTCAATGTGATTGATATCGGCATGTGTGGTACAGAAGAAATTTATTTTGCGACTAGCTATTTGCAAGTTGATGGTGGTGTGGAAATTACAGCCAGCCATAATCCGATTGATTACAATGGATTGAAAATGGTGAAAGCCGGTTCACAACCGATTAGTGGTGATACAGGGTTGAACGATATCAAACGTCTTGCTGAAGAAAATAAATTCTCAACGGTAGATCCTGTAAAACGTGGTTCATATAAAGAAGAAAATATTCTGCCTGCTTATATCCAACATTTATTGGGTTATGTTGATCAGTCAGCACTTAAGCCGTTAAAACTGGTTGTGAATGCAGGTAATGGTGCTGCTGGTCACGTCATTGATGCCATAGAAAAATATCTACCTTTCGAGTTTATTAAAATTCATCATCAACCAGATGGTACTTTCCCCAACGGTATTCCCAATCCATTATTGCCAGAAAATCGCGCATCAACCAGTGAAGCGGTGTTGCAACATAAAGCTGATATGGGCATCGCATGGGATGGTGATTTTGATCGCTGTTTTTTATTTGATGAAAAAGGACAATTCACTGAAGGTTATTATATTGTTGGGTTATTGGCTGAGGCGTTTTTGTTGAAAAATCCGGGCGCCAATATTATTCATGATCCACGATTGACTTGGAATACTCAGGATATAGTGAAACAATCGGGTGGTGTTGCGATTCAATCCAAAACCGGTCATGCCTTTATTAAAGAGCGTATGCGATTGGAAGATGCAGTTTATGGCGGTGAAATGAGCGCGCATCATTATTTTCGCGATTTCTTTTACTGCGACAGCGGTATGATTCCCTGGTTGTTGGTGTGTGAATTGTTAAGTCGGAAATCACAACCATTGTCGTCAATGTTGGCTGATCGAATTGCTAAATTTCCATCTCCGGGTGAAATTAATAGTCATGTTGAAAATCCAAAAGCGGCGATTGAAAAAGTATTACAACACTATCAGGCGAATGCAGTGTCAATTGATAAAACGGATGGCATAAGTCTGGAATTCGTCGATTGGCGATTTAACTTGCGCATGTCCAATACCGAGCCTGTCGTGCGTTTGAATTTGGAGTCGCGTGCAAATCAGTCGTTGGTTGATGAAAAAACCAAAGAAATTTTAGCGATGTTGAATTCGTAATTATTTGATTAATTTCTAAAAGAGAAAATTACCATGGGCATTAAAAAAGCAGTAATACCTGTTGCAGGTTTGGGCACACGTATGTTGCCGGCAACCAAAGCCATTCCAAAAGAAATGTTGCCAGTAGTCGATAAGCCTTTAATTCAATATGTGATTGAAGAAGCGGCTGCTGCGGGTATTAAAGAAATCGTGTTGGTCACGCATGCCAGTAAAAATGCCATTGAAAACCACTTCGATACCAGTTTTGAATTGGAAGCCCAATTGGAATCGCGTTTGAAGCGTTCTTTGTTAGCAGAAGTACGCTCAATCACACCACCGGGTCTGACTGTGATATCAGTGCGTCAAGCAGAAGCAAAAGGATTAGGCCATGCAATTTTATGCGCGCGTCCGGTTGTGGGGGATGAGCCTTTTGCTGTCTTATTACCGGACGTATTAATTGATAACGCCGCCTGTAATTTAAAGCAGGATAATTTAGCGGGAATGGCCAAGCGTTTTGCTGAAACCGGCAATAGCCAGATTCTGGTTGAGCAAGTGCCTATGGATCAGGTGGATAAATACGGCGTAGTTGATTGTTCCGGTGCACAAGTTGCTCCAGGGCAAACTGCCGCTATTAAAGCCATGGTTGAAAAGCCGCCTGTTGATGAAGCTCCATCCAATATGGCGATTGTGGGGCGTTATGTATTATCAAAAACTGTTTGGGATTTACTCGCGAAAACCATGCCGGGTGCAGGTGGTGAAATTCAATTAACCGATGGTCTTGATGCATTATTGGGATTGGAAACGGTAGAAGCTTATCAATTGATTGGTCGCAGTCACGATTGCGGAACCAAAATTGGTTACATGATGGCGCAAGTTATTTACGGTGAGCGTCATCCGGATATTGGTAATGCGATGAAAAACTTTTTGAAAGAAAGATATAAATAAATTTTGGACAAGTCATTACCTAATTAAGCAGGAGTCCCTCCCCCTGCCAAGGGGGGAGGTTAGGAGGGGGTAAAGAATCTGAAGGAATCGTTGAAAAACAAACCCCACCCTGACCCTCCCCTTCGTAAGGGGAAAATAAAAAATTAACAGAGCAACAATTATGATCATTCCAATTATTCTCGCAGGTGGTTCGGGAACACGTTTGTGGCCCTTGTCGCGCACACATTACCCCAAGCAATTATTAAAATTGTTTGGTGATGTGACTATGCTTCAACAAACATTATTGCGTTTGAAAGGAATTCCTGATCTTGCTGCACCTATAGTGGTGTGCAATGAAGAGCACCGTTTTATGGTGGCGGAGCAGCTTCATGAGATTGGTGAAAAAAATGCGTCGATTTTATTGGAGCCTGTTGCACGCAACACTGCACCTGCTTTGGCAATTGCAGCCATTCATGCAGTGAGTTTGGATAATGATCCAGTGTTGCTGGTGTTGTCGGCGGATCATATGATTCGTGAGGTAGATGTATTTCAACGCGCTGTAAAAAATGCAGTGGCTGCCGCTGAAAAAAATCATCTTGCCACTTTTGGTGTGCAACCCACCCGGCCTGAAACGGGTTATGGCTACATCAAAACTAAAAAAAATGATGCAGATACAAATTTTTCTGCAGTAGAAAAGTTTGTAGAAAAACCTAATCTTGAAACTGCGCAGGCTTATTTGGATGAAGGTTGTTATTTTTGGAATAGTGGTATGTTTGTTTTTAAAACATCCGTATTTTTAAAAGAATTAAAAGTGCAAAGTCCTGATTTAGTCACTGCGGTTGAAACGGCAAAACAAAGGTCGAAACAGGATCTTGATTTTATTCGCATCGACAAAGAAGCTTTTTCACAAGCGCCCAATATTTCAATAGACTACGCCTTGATGGAAAAAAGCCAAAATGTGGTTTGTGTTCCATTAAATGCCGGTTGGAGTGATGTGGGCGATTGGAAATCTTTTAGCGATTTAAATGATAAAGATAATTCAGGTAATAGTTTTATCGGTGACAGTATCGATGTGGGTTCCACTAATACTTTGGTATTTTCGCGCGATAAACTGGTGGCGACTCTGGGCGTGGATAATTTAATGATCATTAACACTCCGGATGCAGTTTTGGTTGCCGATAAAAATCAAGCTCAGCAAGTAAAATCCATCATCACGAAAATTGAAAAACAAAAACGTAAAGAGCATCTGCAACACCGGGAGATTTATCGCCCCTGGGGTTGTTACGATGCTATAGATGATGGTGATCGTTATCAGGTGAATTTGATTCGTGTAAAACCGGGAGGCAGTTTGTCGCTGCAGATTCACCATCATCGTGCTGAACACTGGATCGTTGTGAAAGGGACAGCACTGGTGCAAAAGGGTGATGAGGAATACCTGCTCTCTGAAAATGAATCGACCTATATTCCATTGGGCATTGCCCACAGGTTGAGTAATCCCGGCAAGATTCCTCTGGAGATTGTTGAGGTTCAATCTGGCCCCTATTTGGAAGATGACGATGTGGTTCGTCTGCAAGACAGCTACGGTAGATCTTGAAAACAGAGCCTCCATTCGGAGGCTTTTTGTTTTTGCACCAAATAAATGCGATTAATTTTTATAATGTTTTTATTTTGTGCATTTTATGTTGCCTGAATTAAAAAGCCTGTCGATAACTCATTGAAAACAAATATTTTAATAATGTTGGCGTTATATTTGCTCAATATAAGCCCTGTTTTTAGGTGTTAAAGCTGTTTAGGTGACTTTTTCTTGTGCAAAAGTTGATTTCTTGAAGCAGTTTTTTCTAAATACCGTCGATTATGGCGACATAATTGGCTCAAAATAGAGCATTAATAATTACAAGTAAGCAGTCGGAGTTTATATGAAGAAGATAAGTGTGGGGTTATACGGTTTATTGATGTCACTACCTGCGTTCTCTCAGGAAGTGACCTTGAATGGTGCCAATACTGCCTGGATTCTTACATCCACGGCATTGGTTTTGTTTATGACTCTTCCTGGCTTGGCGCTTTTTTATGCCGGATTGGTTCGTGTCAAAAATGTTTTGTCAGTGTTGATGCAATGTTTTGCGATTGCCTGTGTCGTTTCCCTTGCCTGGTTAATTGCAGGTTACAGCCTGGCTTTTGGTGCAGGTAATGCACTTATCGGTGATTTCAGCATGTTTATGCTGGTGGGTGTTACAGAGGAGGCTTTGGCGGGTGATATCCCCCTCAGTCTTCATGCTATCTACCAAATGACCTTTGCCATTATTACCCCCGCTTTGATTGTGGGCGCTTTTGCCGAGCGCATGAAATTTTCATCTATGTTGATCTTCTCATTGCTCTGGCTATTTTTAGTTTATATCCCTGTTTGTCACTGGGTTTGGGCATCAACAGGCTGGCTGTTTGCAATGGGTCTGATCGATTTTGCAGGGGGTACAGTAGTCCACATCACTGCCGGGGTTGCAGCTTTGGTGGCGGCCTTGGTGATTGGCAAGCGTCATGGTTTCCCGACAATTGCCATGCCTCCACATAACATGACCATGACTGTGACTGGTGCGGGCATGTTGTGGGTAGGTTGGTTTGGTTTTAACGCGGGCAGTGCTTTGGCTGCAAATGGAAATGCGGCCATGGCAATGCTGGTTACTCATATATCAGCAGCAGCCGGTGCTTTTGCATGGATGATGATTGAATGGATGAAATTTAAAAAGCCCAGTGCCTTGGGAATTGTGACGGGTATGGTTGCCGGTTTGGGTACGATTACGCCTGCATCGGGTAATGTTGGGCCTGGTGGTGCATTGATTAT
>CBFGPN010000041.1:0-23873 GCA_965650675.1 uncultured Cellvibrio sp. | reverse complement strand
ATATATTGGATAAATCAATGGATATTTTTTTGTTCAATACGCAAGGTGTCCAAATAAGCGTTTAATGTGGAAAACAGTTGTGTAAGCATTTGCGGGGCTTGCATACATTTGGCTGTGCCTATAATGCCTTGATAGCTGCTTAATAAAAATAGTGTGGTTTGATAGGGGTCTATATCTTTTCTGACAAATCCATTTTTCTGGCCTTCTGTTAATGCTTCGCAGGCGGATTTGTGAATGGTCATCATAACGTTTTGTAATCTGTCTCGAAATCCTTCGTCAATTGCCGACATTTCCTGCACCAGATTATTACAAGGGCAGCCATTGAAAGTTTTTTCAGTGAGAAAACATTCTGCTTTCCATAAAAACATATTCTGCAATCCGGTGATTGGGTCTTCTCCCGGTTTTAAAAATTCTTGCCAGAACTCCTTGAAGTGTCCTAGCATAATTTCATCGACAACAGCATAACCAATAGAAAGTTTGCTGGGAAAGTAATGATAGAGTGCTCCCTTGGCTAATTGCGTTTTCTGCAATATGGCATCAATACGCATACCTTGAAAACCGTTTTCATAAATTTCTTCATGAGCAGCTTCAAGAATTCGCATGCGGGTATTTTCGGGTGGAGCAAATTTAAACATAACAGTTACCCTGTATTTTCAAGGCTAAGGCACGGTACCTTTAGTCATATTATTCTACCTTGAGTCCGCGATAGTGCAATTTATCTCGCCATTTCCGGCGGTGTTTGTAACCTGAATACCCCTTTCCGGGAATCAGGTATCAGAAAGTTACCTGATTATTGATTATTGATAAGGATTCATTTTACAGGCGTATAGATTGTGCGGGCTACATCGGAAAATTGTTGATTAACCTTAATGGAGAAGATGTGTGAGAAAAGTAAAATATTTAACTGCAGTTATATTGGTTTTGCTGTTGGCAGCACAGTGGATATTAAATGAAAGGTCAGTATCCCCGAGTGCGTCCGTAAATAAATCGAATACGCCCTCCGCCAGGATTGTTGAATCACAATCGCGCGCGCTGTACGACAACCCTGAATTGCAGGCTGCATTCGATAAAAGACAATCTAATATTTGGTTGGTTGGGTCAGGCGAAGTGAGTAAAATTTTACCTGATGATAATAAAGGTAGTCGCCACCAGCGTTTTGTAGTTAAGGTAAATTTAACGCAAACCGTTTTAATTGCGCATAATATTGATCTTGCCAAAAGGCTGGCCAATCTGCAAATGGGTGATATGATTCAATTTTATGGTGAGTATGAATGGAATGAAAAAGGTGGTGTTATTCATTGGACTCATCATGATCCTGCAGGAAAAAAAGCTGGCGGATGGATTAAGCACAATAATATTACGTATCAATAAAAATATAGGTTTATAAAGAGATTATGAACAATACTCACCAACGCTATAGTACTTTGGTTATTAGCCTTCACTGGTTTATTTTTTTATTAATGATTGCGATTTACGCGACCATGGAATTTCGCGGAATTTTTCCAAAAGGCAGTGAGCCCCGCGAATTGATGAAAGCTATACATTTTATGTTAGGTGCCTCTTTATTATTTTTGGTTGTCATTCGTATTGCGGCTCGTATTTTTTCAGTGACACCGGAAATAGTTCCGGCGCTGAAACCACAACTTAAAATTATATCCAAATTAATGCATCTGGCCCTTTATACTTTGATGATCGCTATGCCAATAAGTGGTTGGATTATGTTGAATGCCAATGGCAAACCCGTTCCTTTTTTTGGTTTGGATTTGCCTGTGTTGATTGCGCCTGACAAAGCGCTGGCGGAACGTCTGCATGACTTGCATGAAATTGGCGCGACACTGGGTTATGCATTGATTGGTTTGCATACAGCAGCTGCTTTTTTTCATCATTATGTGATGAAAAATAATGTGTTGTTACGCATGTCATTTCTGAAGAGATAAAATTAACAAACCAAATACGACTAAATTAAATGCGACATAAAGAAACACACAAATCCCATCGCTCCGGGTGGTTGCGTGCTGCCGTACTGGGTGCCAATGATGGCATTATTTCCACATCGAGTTTGATGGTGGGGATTGCGGCAGCTGATCAATCATCAACGGCGATTTTATTGGCGGGTGTTGCGGGTTTGGTTGCAGGTGCAGTCAGTATGGCTGCGGGTGAATATGTTTCTGTTTGTTCACAGGAAGATTTGGAAAAAGCAGATTTATCGCGCGAGAGAAAAGAATTATCCGAAGATCCGGATGGTGAGTTGCGCGAGCTGGAGGCCATTTATATTGCGCGAGGTATTTCAAAAGATTTGGCGTCAAAAGTCGCGATTGAGTTAACGCGTAATGATGCGTTAGGTGCTCATGCACGCGATGAGTTGGGTATAACGGATTTCAATTCGGCGAAACCTTTTCAAGCCGCTATTGCGTCGGCAACCAGTTTTGCGTTTGGTGCAATCATACCCTTGTTGGCTATTATGATGTTTAGTAAAAATTTATGGGCAGTTCCGGTTGTTTCATTACTCTCTTTATTAGTGCTCGGTGCTATTGCCGCAAAAGCGGGCGGCGCCAATCCGTTGCGAGGTGCAGTGCGTGTTACTTTTTGGGGGGGGGTTGCTATGGCTGCCACAGCCTTGGTTGGAAAATTATTTGGTGCAGTTGTTTGATTGCAATCTGTGATTTCTCCGGTTGCAATTCCTTTATCAAATGATATGGTGCTCTTGCCTTGGCGACAGGAATAACCATGTGAACCCAAACGTTTGGAAGAATAACAATAAATTATCCGCACTTTACAGCTTTCCCCTGTTGGTTTTTTTTCTATTTTTAATAGCGGGTTCTTCATTTGCTGATGGCGTTGCAAGGCATCAGGTAAGTGTTGCCTATGTTTATAATTTTGCAAAAAATGTTGAATGGCCCTCCCGTGGAAGAACACATTTTCGCATAGCTGTGTACGGTAATGCTGATCCTGCCTTGGTGGAAGCATTCGGCTCATTAAAAGAACGTACACGCATTCAGGATTTACCAATACAAATCTTTTACATTCCTACATTGAAATCGGTTGATGAATACGATCTGGTGTACATGCTGCAATCCAATAAAGAATTGTTAGACGATTTTTATGCGGTTGCGGATGGCGATCCTGTGTTGTTGGTAACAGAAGAGTATATTGACCCGGCATTGGTGATGATCAACTTGCAAGAAAAAGATAATAAAATTAAGTTCGAAGTTAATAAATCCAATATTATCAATCAGGGTTTAAAACCATTACCTGAATTAATATTAAATGGTGGTAATGAAATTGATGTGGCTGCTCTTTATCGTGAAGGACAGTCGTCTTTGATAAAATTACAAAAACAGTTGGCCAGTCGTGAAAAGCGGTTGTCCAATCTTGAGAAAAAAATTCTTCAGCAAGAGATGCTCAATGAAGAATTGCAGAAAAAAATGCAATTATTAAATCATGAGATTCAAAAAAGTAGCGACCAGATCAGCCAGCAAACACAACTTATCCAGCAGCAAGATAAACAAATTGCACGGGCCAGCCACGAAAAAGCCGGATTGTTAACTGAAATAAAAACCAGAACGGAGCAACTGGACTCGCAGCAGCAAATGCTCTCGGAGGTAATTAAAAAAATTGAGCAGGGTGAAGGGCGAGTCAAGGCTCTGGATCAGGTTATTAAAAATCAGGAATCGCGTTTGCTGGAACAGGATCACGCGATTACGCATCTTGATCAAACGGTTACCAATCAAAAACGCTCGCTATTCTATTCCTGGGCTTTGGCGTTTCTTGGGTTGTTGTTGGTTACTACTATTTGGTTTGCGTACCTTATCAAGCGACGGGACAATCGTCGTTTGGCCAATCATGCACAGGATTTGCAATTCGCCAAAGACAGGTTGTTGATTGCAAAACGCAAAGCCGACGAAGCCAGTAAAGCTAAAAGCGATTTTTTATCCTTGATGAGCCACGAGTTGCGGACACCGCTGCAAGCCATTATTGGTTATACCGAAGTGGTACTTGAAGAGTTGAAATTGAATGACGAATCACGACACTTGAATGATTTGACCCGGGTCATTAATAACAGTGAGCGTTTATTAAAATTAATCAACAGTGTGTTGGATCTGGCCAAAATGGAAGCCGGGCGTATGTCATTGGATTTGACACAGGTAAAACTATCCGAATTGGTTGATGATGCTTTGGGTAGCATCAAACCACTTGCTGATAAAAAATCTCTGGCATTGCACACAACCGTTAATGATGGTGATTTTTTGCCGATTGCAGATCCTGAAAAATTATTATTGATTATGATTAATTTGTTGGGGAACGCAGTGAAATTTACAGCCAGCGGCAGCGTCAGTTTGCATGCAACGCATGAAAAGAGTGCCATCAGTATCCGTGTTGTAGATACCGGTATAGGTATTTCTGCTGATCAAATTCAATTGGTTTTTAATGCGTTTCATCAATCGGATCACACCAGAGCGCGCAAATTTGAAGGCAGTGGTTTGGGTTTGGCCATTACCAAACAATTGGTCGATTTGATGGGAGGGCAAATCGATGTGCAAAGTGAATCAGGGCAAGGTACCGTATTTTCTGTGCATATTCCCTTGCCAATTACGCCTGTTGATAAAAATGATGAAGAAAAATATGGCGGAAAAACGCTTGACGCCTATTATGAAGAAGAATCAATTGTCTGCAGTGATAATGTGGTGATGATTGACGACGATCCAGCCTTTCTGGATATTATGGCCAGAACATTACGCGCTGATGGTTATGGGGTGCACACGGCGCTGGATGCAATAACCGGTTACCAGTTGTTGAAAAAAATCAAACCCCGGGTCATCACATTGGATTTGTTACTGCCAGATCAGCATGGCTGGACTTTGTTTGAAAAAATAAAATCCGATCAAGAATTAAAAGAAATTCCGATTATTATTATTTCCATGGTGGATGAAGAAAAATATTCACATACCAATCAGATAGAAGGCTATTTAACGAAACCTGTTCGCCTTGAAACGCTTAAGCATGCAGTACAACGATTGGTGCCGAAATCCTGATAAAGAGTGCTGAGTATGAAATTATTCCATGTCATACCTTATGCAGTTTTATTGATTCTGTTTCAATCTTTAGATATCAATGCTGACGTTTCCCGTTCCGATCTTTATGATTTATCCCTGCAGGAATTGGCACAAATTGAAGTGACCATTGCAACGGGTAATACCACACCTTTGGATAGGGCACCGTCTTCGGCTTCTGTGATTTATGCTCGTGATATTGACGCCATAGGTGCACGCACACTTGATGATGTGTTGGAATTGATTCCCGGATTGCATGTCGGAGTATCATCCTTAAGCCGTTTGGATTCCGTTTATTATTTTCGCGGATTACACACCGGTTTTAACTCACAGGTATTATTGATGCTCAATGGCGTGCCCATTCAGAATGCAGTGCAAGGTGGCCGACCAACTTTATTTCGATTTCCCGCTGATGGAATTGATCGCGTTGAAGTCATTCGTGGCCCAGGTTCAGCTATTTATGGAGCTGATGCTTATGCGGGTGTTATTAATATCATTACCAAAGATATTACGGCGATCAGTAATGAATCACTAAAAGTTGATTTGGGATCGTTCAATAGCCAGCATTATAATTTTAACGGTGCAACGCAGTGGAAGTCAGTGAATATTTCCCTGGTAACGTCCTATCAAAAAACCGATGGTGATAATGACCGTCGTGTTACTCGGGACTTGCAATCGACAATTGATCAAGCTTTGGGAACCAGTGCGTCATTGGCCCCCGGTGCGTTATCAACGGATTATAAAGTGTTGGATACACATCTCACTTTTCAAACTCCGCAATGGCATTTAAGTCTATGGCATTGGGCAACGGATGCAGGTGTTGGTGCGGGTGGTGCCCAGGCATTGGATCCTCATGGGAGCGAACGAGGCGATATTGTCAGGGTTGATTTTGGATATGAATTGCAAAATTTATCTTCAGATTGGCAATCACAAATTAGAGCCAGTTTTTTCAGATACAAAGAAAGAGTTGAATATTTTTTACTTCCGCCGGGTGCGTTGTTGCCGATTGGTGTTGATGGCAATGTTAATTTTGCCCAGCCAAATGGTTTGGTGAGTTTTCCTGATGGTTTAATCGGTAATCCAGCGGGTAATGTGGATGATAGTCAGTTGGAATGGGTTAATGTCTATCGTGGATTTGAAAACCACCGGTTGCGTTTGGCATTAGGTACACGATATTTATTAGTTGATACCAAAGAAACCAAAAATTTTGGTCCCGGTATTCTGGATTTTTCACCTTTGCCTGCCGAGATGCCAGGTGATCTGGTTGATGTTAATGATACGCCTTACATTTTTTTTGAAGATAACTCACGTCGTGTGAATTACATTTCCTTGCAGGATGAATGGCAGATAACCCGTGATCTGAATTTAACGGCCGGTCTTCGTTACGATGATTATTCCGATTTCGGGCATACAACAAATCCGCGTCTGGCTTTGATCTGGACAGGTTCTCACTCATTCGTTACCAAGCTGATGATGGGCAGCGCATTTCGTGCACCATCATTCATCGAATTGTATGGAAAAAACAATCCGGTTTCTTTGGGTAATGATCAATTAAAACCTGAAAAAATTGATACGCTTGAATTGTCATTTAATTGGCAGGCGACAAACAATTTACAAACTATTTTGACGTTGTTTGATTACACCGCAAAAGATATGGTGGTATTTGAAGACGATATTAATAATATCAGTAGTACTGCGCAAAACAGTTTGACGCAGGATGCGCAGGGTTTTGAATGGGAATTGAATTGGCAATTGGATGATGCATGGCGTTTGCAAACCAGCTATTCCTGGCATAGTGCGACTAACAAACAAAACCACACCGATGTAGCTGATGTACCACGTCGCTTGGGAAAAATGAATTTGAGTTATCAGCCTGTAGCCGATTGGCATTTGACTTCCCAATTATTTTGGGTGGCAGACAGAAAGCGACGGGTCATAGACCCACGTGATGAAATCAATAATTACACACTTTGGAATTTGAACATTCAACGAAACAATATTGCAAAAAATGTGGATCTGAATCTGACATTTCGCAATCTGTTTGACGACGATATTCGTGAGCCCAGTGGTGGCGAAATTGCAGAAGATTATCCGATGGAATCACGCTCTGTTTGGGCCGGACTGGATTTTACTTTTTAGGGAATTTTTGATTGCGTCCTCTACTGGTTGTGGATGTCCTATATGATAGCCCTGAACATAATCTATGCCGATTTTTACCAGTAATTGCAGAATAGCTTCATTTTCCACATATTCGGCAATAGCCTTTTTTCCTATAGCTTGAATTACCTGCACCATGGATTTGACCAACGCCTGATCAACCGGATCCTGATCCAGATTTTTAATAAACGATCCATCAACTTTAATATAATCTGCAGGCAAAGATTTTAAATAAGCAAAACTACTGAAACCTGAACCAAAATCATCGACAGAAAAACTGCAACCCAGTTGATGTAATTGTTTGATAACACTTTGTGTGATTTGCAAATTAAACAAACTGGCACTTTCCGTTAATTCAAATGTAATCCGGTTGGGGTTTACCTGGGTGAGCTCAAGATTTTCAATAATATTGGGTACCAGATTATCGTCTTTGAATGCTTGTGCTGATAAGTTGATGGCGATGTTGGTGAGTTCCGGATGATTTTTCAACGCACGTGTTGCCAGTTTAATAACCCATCTGTCCAACAGATACATTTCACCGGCAGCTTCGAGCACAGGAATGAATTCAGCAGGGCCGACAATGGTGCCATCTTTTTCACGAAGGCGGACCAGCGCTTCAAAATGTGAAATCCGGTTTTTCTGAATATCAAAAATAGGTTGAAAGAAAAGTACCATACGATCTTCGCGAATCGCCATACGAATTTTTTGTGAAATGTTGATTCGATTTTTCAGTTCGGTGCTTTCATTATCGCTGGGGTTGTAAAAGTGAATCAGGTTGCGACCCCGCCCTTTGGCAACATAAAGCGCTATATCCGCACGCATAAAATATTCATCTGCCTGATGTGCAGTGCCATCAATCAGGGCGACACCGATACTGCAACCCAGATTGACCCTTTGCTCATGAATAAAGAAGCTGAAGTCGCTAATTATTTTTTGTACGGCTTGGGTAATTTGCAAGGTTTTTTGTGGCGTAATGTTATTCAGAAATACCGCAAATTCATCACCACCCAGGCGGCACAGCACATCTGTCTTACGGATTTTTTTCAGCAATAATTGCGACATTTCTTTCAGAACCTGATCGCCTTTTTGATGGCCAAAGGTGTCGTTGATAATTTTGAAATGATCAAGATCAATATAAACCAGTGCATGTTGTTTTTTGCCTGCTTTGGTTTCTGCGAAAATTTCCTTGAGCAATAATTCTGCATAATGACGATTGAATAAACCAGTCAAGGAGTCGTGTGTCGCCAAAAAGTTTAACTGTTCTTGTGATTTGCGCTGCTCGGTAATATCGTCAAGGCAAAGTGAATAACGCGTATTCTGTTGCGATGAATTGAGTTTTAGCTGCATCCAGATCAAGTGGCCATCGCGTGCTTGCAAACACAGCTCAAAATCAATAATAGGCATGCGGGTTTGTTTGAATAGAATTATTTCGGCTTCCAGTTTGTGGAAAAGATCTTCGTAACCTCTGGCGATAAAATTGATCAAGGGTTTGTTCAGGGTTTGTTCCCGGGAAAATTCAGTCAGCTTTTGCCAGACGGGATTAATAAAACGGATGTGGAGGTTTTCATCCAGTTCCATGACGACGGATTGCAAATCGTTCAGTAGTTGGTGATGGCTTTGGTACAAGTTTCGAAATGCCTGTTCGCTTTCTTTCAGGGATTGCACTTGATTGGCAAATTGTTCGGCGCTGACCAGGTAGTCGTCGCGATGTATGGCAATATCGCATACTTTGCGTAGTTGCTCGGCGCGAAAGGGCTTGGGCAAAAAATCGGTAGCCCCGAGAAACATTAAATCTTCGGCTTCCTCGGCATTGGCATGAGCTGTCATAACCACTATGGGTTGAGCGGGATGTTGCCTGAGTATTTCTCCCAAAATCTCCCTGCCGGAAAGACTGGGTAGCATTATGTCCAGCAGTACCAGATGGTGGCGTCTCTGCATCCAGGCTAACAACCCTTGTTTGCCGTCATGAGCCAGCTCAATATCGAACAGATTGGATAACACCCTTTCCACCAGATGTGCGGTGTCCTCCGAATCTTCTATGACCAGCAGGCGAGGTTTGGAATTGAGATTGATCAGGGGATTGGTTAATAACTCTATTACCGGTACCAATTTATCAATTGCGCTGGCGGGTAAAAGCTTGTCGATACCGTATTCACGCGCAGTGACTTCGGCAATTCGCTCACACCAGGTGTGAGCAATCATCAGAATGGGTAATTGTGACTTGCAATTAAGAATGCCGCTTCGTATCAAGCGAGACAGGCGCCAGCCGTCTATTCCGGGTAATTCAAGGTCGGTGATCAGCAGATCAATTGTCTGGGTATTAAGGCAATGCAGGGTTTTACGGGCATTGTCTGCCAGAATGACGTTGCGATATCCAGCCTCAAGCAAGAGACTGTGAATCCGCTCTTGTTCGGTTTTGTCCCGGCATGCCAGTAGCAAGCCAGGTTTGGCAGTATGGAGTGATGAGGGATTTTCAGGCACTTATTATCTCCGGTTGAGGCTAATCCTAGCTCAATTTTTCGGGGGCGGCCATTTACCTCATAAGCCGTGCCTTTCAGGTGTTCGGTAACTAAATCAGGTCGGTACGTCAATCTTGCCATTCACCCCCTTAGCGGGTAATATCCTGCGCCCGTTTGCCCAGCCCCTCAGAGTCTCAGGGGCTTTTTTGTCTGGAGTGTTTTTTGGCTCAGGTTTCGCTTGTTTTTTGCCTTTGCCTCGATCATTCCCCTCTAGAAAGAGATTTTTGTTGAGAAACAGCCTATGACCACTGGCCTCTACCAGATAGATGAGTTCAAAGATAACTGCGGTTTTGGACTAATTGCCCACTTAAAGGGCAAAACCAGCCACCGTTTGCTTAAAACGGCGATTGAAGCACTCACTTGTATGACTCATCGCGGTGGTATTAACGCCGATGGTAAAACCGGTGATGGCTGTGGTCTTTTATTACAAAAACCCGATGCATTTTTACGTGCAGTCGCCAAAGAAGCCGGTTGTGCTGATCTGACGCCCATTTATGGTGTTGGTTCTATTATGCTCAGCCTGGATGAGTCACTTGCCAAACAGCAGCGAGCTGTCTTCGAAGAAGAACTGGTAAAGCAGGGTTTGATCGTTGCCGGATGGCGTCAGGTTCCTGTTGATACAGCCTGTCTTGGCCCTATAGCACTCAAATCACTGCCTGCATTTAACCACTTGTTTGTTAATAGTAATGATTTGCCGGTTGAACAGGTCAATGCCAAATTGTTTACTGCCCGCCGTAAAACCGAGCAGCGCCTGATCAGTGATAAATCCTTTTATGTTGCCAGTTTGAGTACCAGCGTCCTTTCTTACAAAGGTTTGATGATGCCGGTGGATTTACCGGGTTTCTTTGCTGATCTGGCGGATGAACGACTGGAAACTGCGATTTGTGTATTTCACCAGCGCTTTTCCACCAACACCATGCCAGTCTGGCCTCTGGCCCAGCCTTTCCGGATGTTAGCGCACAATGGGGAGATCAACACCATTGTGGGCAACCGTAACTGGTCGGTGGCACGCACGCCTAAATTCACTACGCCTTTGTTGCCTGAATTGCACAACCTGACCCCATTGGTTAACCGCACAGGTTCCGACTCATCCAGCCTCGACAATATGTTGGAGATCCTGACATTGGGTGGTATGGAATTACACCGTGCAATTCGTATGCTGGTGCCACCTGCCTGGCAAAATGTGGAAAACATGGATGCCGATTTACGTGCATTCTATGAATACAACTCCATGCATATCGAGCCCTGGGATGGTCCCGCCGGTTTGGTAATTACCGATGGTCGTTATGCAGTTTGTACTCTTGACCGTAACGGTTTGCGTCCGTCACGTTGGGTTATCACCAAGGATGACATCATCACTGTGGCATCCGAAGTTGGTGTATATGCTTATGATCCGGCTGATGTAGTGGCCAAGGGGCGTCTTGGTCCGGGTCAAATTATGTCAATCGATACCCTGACCGGTACCTTGCATAACACGCAAGATGTCGATAACCAACTCAAAGCCAGTAAACCCTATAAACAATGGTTGAAAGAGCGTGCCTTGCGTATCGAATCGACTTTGGCTGCCGATGCCAAAGAGAATGGTATTGCGCCGATTGAAATCAAAACTTACATGAAAATGTTCCAGGTGAGTTTTGAAGAGCGGGATCAATTGTTGAGGCCCCTGGCCGAAGGTGGTCAGGAAGCCGTTGGCTCTATGGGTGATGACACCCCTATGGCGGTGTTATCGCGTCAACAGCGCTCGCTTTACGATTATTTCCGCCAGCAATTTGCACAAGTCACCAACCCGCCAATCGACCCCTTGCGCGAAGCAATTGTGATGTCATTGGAAACCTGTTTGGGCCGTGAATTGCCGGTTTACGATGAAACTGCAGAACATGCGGATCGCGTGATTTTAAGTTCTCCGGTATTGTCGCCTTCAAAATTCCGTGCTTTGTGTGAATTGAATCGTCCTGGTTATGAGCAAGATTTTTTTGGTTTGAACTACGATCCAAAAGTCAGTTCTTTGCAAACCGCACTGAAAAAACTTTGTGTGGATGTAGAAGCTTCCGTACGCTCAGGCAAAGTGCTGATCATGCTTAGCGACAACAAATTGCAACCGGGTTTGATTCCAATTCAAGCTTTATTGGCAGTGGGTGCAGTACATCAACACTTGACCAATGTGGGTTTGCGTTGTGAAGCTAACCTGATTGTTGAGACGGCTTCTGCGAGAGATCCGCATCAAATTGCTGCATTGATAGGTTATGGCGCAACAGCTGTTTATCCTTATCTTAGCTATCACGTTCTCAATCATATGATCGAGTCGGGTGAGTTGTTGGTGGATGTGGATTACGCCTACAAAAATTATCGTAAAGGGCTTGATAAGGGGCTGTTAAAAATCCTCTCGAAAATGGGGATTTCAACGGTAGTTTCTTACCGCGGTGCACAATTGTTTGAGGCCATAGGTCTGTCTGAAGACGTGATCAATATGTGCTTCGAAAGCACACCATCCCGCATTGGCGGTGCACGATTCGAAGATTTGCAGAACGATCAGGAAATCATTGCGCAAACAGCATGGCTTGATCGCAAGCCAATCGCCCAGGGTGGGTTACTGAAATATGTCCACAATTCCGAATACCATGCGTTTAATCCGGATGTAGTGCAAACTCTGCAAAAAGCAGTACAAACCGGAGACTTCAAAGTCTGGCACGAGTATGCGGATCTGGTGAACAAGCGTCCTGTCTCCATGTTGCGTGACTTGTTGGGTTTGCATGAAGAATCCTGCAAACCCGTCCCTTTATCAGAAGTGGAACCTATAGAAGCCATTATCAAACGTTTTGATTCTGCGGGTATGTCTCTGGGTGCGTTATCACCAGAAGCGCACGAAGCACTTGCTGAAGCTATGAACCGTTTGGGGGGGCGTTCCAACTCGGGTGAGGGTGGTGAAGATCCGGCGCGTTATGGAACCATCAAAACCTCGAAAATCAAACAAGTGGCCTCAGGTCGTTTTGGTGTAACACCAGCCTATTTGGTGAATGCCGAAGTGCTGCAAATTAAAGTCGCCCAGGGTGCAAAACCCGGTGAAGGTGGCCAGTTGCCAGGTGGTAAAGTGAATGAACTGATTGCGCGTTTGCGTTATTCGGTTCCCGGTGTCACTTTAATTTCGCCGCCGCCGCATCACGATATTTATTCAATCGAAGATTTGGCTCAACTGATTTACGACTTGAAACAAGTGAATCCTGATGCATTGGTGTCGGTGAAATTGGTGTCGCGTCCTGGTGTAGGCACAATCGCGGCTGGTGTGGCGAAAGCTTATGCCGATTTGATTACCATTTCCGGTTATGACGGTGGTACTGCAGCCAGCCCATTAACCTCTATCAAATACGCAGGTTCGCCATGGGAGTTGGGTTTGTCAGAAACGCATCAAACCCTGCGTGCAAATGATTTGCGTAACAAAGTTCGTGTACAAACGGATGGTGGTTTGAAAACAGGTTTGGACGTAGTCAAGGCAGCCATGTTGGGTGCTGAAAGCTTCGGTTTTGGTACTGGTCCAATGGTGGCACTCGGCTGTAAATACCTGCGTATCTGTCATCTGAACAACTGTGCGACCGGTGTGGCTACCCAACAAGATAAACTTCGCAAAGACCATTACATAGGCACTGTCGAAATGGCCATGAATTTCTTCAAATTCATGGCTGAAGAAACCCGTGAGTGGATGGCACGTTTGGGTGTTCGTACTTTGGGTGAATTGGTAGGTCGTGTTGATTTGCTGAAATTGCTTGAAGGTGAAACTGACAAGCAAAAACAACTGGATTTAAGCCCGATTATCTACACCGACGATTATCTGGCAACCAAGCCGCAACTCTGTTCTGTCTCCAGAAATGAGCCTTTCGACAAGGGTGAAACGGCTGAAGCTATAGTGCGTCAATTATTGCCTGCGATTGAGGCCAAAACCGGTGGTGAGTTTGCATTCCGCATCACCAATTGTGACCGCTCAATCGGCGCACGTATCAGTGGTGAAATTGCCAAACGTTATGGCAACCAGGGTATGGCTGATAAGCCCATCAAACTCAAATTGACCGGAATTGCCGGCCAAAGTTTTGGTGTTTGGAACGCCGGTGGTTTGGATATGTATCTGGAAGGTGATGCCAACGACTACGTCGGTAAAGGTATGGCAGGTGGAAAACTGGTGTTACGTCCGCCACGCAGTTCATCTTTCAAAACCAATGTCACCAGTATCATGGGTAATACCTGTCTGTATGGTGCAACGGGCGGTAAATTATTTGCGGCAGGTACGGCAGGTGAGCGTTGCGGTGTGCGTAACTCGGGCGCCCATGTGGTGGTTGAAGGCGCTGGTGACCATTGTTGTGAATATATGACCGGTGGTGTTGTCACTGTGCTGGGTCCAACCGGTGTCAACTTCGGTGCGGGTATGACCGGTGGTTTTGCCTATGTGTTGGATGAAGCCAATAATTTTGTGGACAAATACAACCACGAGTTGGTTGATATACACCGCATTAATACTGAAGCATTGGAAGCTCATCGCAACCATTTGCGCGGTGTAATAGAAGAGTTTGTTCGTGAAACCGAAAGCGTGTGGGGACAGCATATTTTGTCCAACTTTGATGACTTTATCCGTAAGTTCTGGCTGGTCAAACCCAAGGCTGCGGCTATAGGTGGTTTGTTGGTCAGTTTCCGTAAGCGCGGCGAGTAAGAGAGGCATTATCATGGCACGTTTAAACAATGACTTTCAGTTTCTCGATGTGGGTCGTCAGGATCCCGCCAAGAAAGATATGGACACTCGCAAACACAAGTTTGTCGAGATTTATCAACCCTTCGCCAAAGAAGAAGTTGAAAACCAGTCGCATCGTTGTCTCGCTTGCGGCAACCCTTATTGCGAGTGGAAATGTCCGGTACACAATTTCATCCCCAATTGGCTGAAATTAATTTCTGAAGGCAACATTTTTGAGGCCGCAGAGTTAAGTCATCAAACCAATTCATTGCCGGAAGTCTGTGGCCGCGTTTGCCCGCAAGATCGTCTCTGCGAGGGCGCTTGTACCTTGAATGACGGTTTTGGTGCGGTCACTATTGGTAATGCCGAAAAATATATTACCGATACCGCTTTCGCCATGGGCTGGAAGCCAGACATGTCCAAAGTGGTTTGGACCAACAAAAAAGTCGCCGTGATTGGTGCTGGCCCTGCCGGAATTGGTTGTGCAGATGTGTTGGTGCGCAATGGCGTTAAACCGGTTGTATTTGATAAATATCCTGAAATCGGCGGCCTGCTGACTTTTGGTATTCCCGAATTCAAACTCGAAAAATCGGTGATGAGTCGTCGTCGTAAAATCTTCGAAGAAATGGGTATCGAATTCCGCCTGAACACCGAAGTAGGTAAAGACGTCACCATGGAAGAATTGCTGCGCGATTACGACGCGGTTTTCATGGGTATGGGCACTTACACTTATATGAAAGGCGGTTTCCCCGGAGAAGATTTGCCCGGTGTTTATGACGCGCTGCCATTCCTGGTTGCCAACGTGAATCGCAATTTGGGATTCGAAAAAAATCCGGAAGATTTCATCAGCGTGAAAGGAAAAAAAGTGGTGGTACTGGGTGGTGGTGATACCGCCATGGACTGTAATCGCACCTCGATTCGTCAAGGCGCAGCATCAGTAACCTGTGCCTATCGTCGCGACGAAGAAAATATGCCGGGTTCCAAGCGTGAAGTAGCCAATGCAAAAGAAGAAGGCGTGCAATTTCTCTACAACCGTCAGCCAGTTGCGGTAGTGGGTAATGGCAAAGTTGAAGGTGTAAAAGTTGTCACCACCAAAATGGGCGAGCCAGATGCAAAAGGTCGTCGCAGCCCGGTTGTTATCGAAGGTTCAGAAGAAATTCTTGCTGCTGATGTAGTGCTGATTGCCTTCGGTTTCCGTCCCAATCCACAACCCTGGTTTGAAACCAACGGCGTAAAAGTAAATGATTGGGGTGGCGTCATTGCACCTGAGCAACAACAATTCAAATTCCAAACCACCAATCCAAAAGTGTTTGCTGGTGGTGATATGGTGCGCGGTTCGGATTTGGTTGTAACAGCCATTTGGGAAGGTCGCGAAGCCGCTGAAGGTATTTTGGATTATTTGCAGGTGTAATTCTGTAGGGCGGGTCATGACCCGCCATTTTCAAAAACGCGGGTCATAACCCGCCCTACATAAACATAAAAAATGACTCCACTAAAAAACGACCGTTTTCTCCGTGCTTTATTAAAACAACCTGTTGATGTCACCCCTGTGTGGATGATGCGTCAAGCCGGTCGTTATTTACCTGAATACCGTGCAACGCGCGAAAAAGCGGGCGATTTTATGGGGCTTTGTACTAATCCCGAATTGGCTTGTGAAGTAACTCTGCAGCCCTTGGAACGTTACGCACTGGATGCTGCGATTCTTTTCTCTGATATTTTGACTATTCCTGATGCTATGGGATTAGGTTTGTATTTCGAAACTGGCGAAGGTCCGAAATTCAAAAAGGCGATTCGTACAGAGGCTGATATCAATGCACTGAAAGTAGTGAATCCTGAAAAAGATTTGCCCTATGTATTGAGCGCTGTGAAAACTATTCGTCGTGAATTAAATGGTCGTGTGCCTTTGATTGGTTTTTCCGGAAGTCCCTGGACTTTGGCAACTTATATGATCGAAGGTGGTTCCAGTCGCGATTTCCGGCGTGCCAAAGAAATGCTCTACAACCAACCTCAAGTGATGCATCGTTTGTTGGATGTGTTGGCTGATTCAGTGATTGTTTATTTGAATGCGCAAATTCAATCCGGTGCGCAAGCAGTACAAATCTTTGATACCTGGGGCGGGGCACTTTCACACTCTGCCTATCTGGAATTTTCGTTGAAGTATATGGACAAAATCGTCAAAGGATTAATCAGGGAAAATGAAGGGCGCCAGGTGCCCGTGATTCTGTTTACCAAAGGTGGCGGTCAATGGTTGGAGTCAATGGCCGATACAGGTGCAACCGCTTTGGGGTTGGATTGGACGACAGATATTGCTATTGCACGTCGTCGTGTGGGCGATAAGGTTGCACTTCAGGGCAATATGGATCCATCAATTCTTTATGCATCACCCGAGCGAATTCGTCAGGAAGTTTCATCAATTCTTAAACATTATGGCCAGGGTTCCGGCCATGTTTTCAATCTGGGGCATGGAATTACACCTGAGGTTGATCCTGTGAATGCAGGCATTTTTATTGACGCTGTGCATAGCTTATCGGCAGCCTACCATCCATAGACAAATTATTACCATTTACCTTATATATCTGGCGTGGTTTGGGCTTCTTGATTACACTTTGGCAACACTGGTGAGACAGCCTTGATGACTTACGGGGACAGTTGTGGGAATCAAACAAGTAAAACTTGATGTAAATGAATTGAGTCTTGGTATGTATGTGTCGGGTTTGGATCGACCCTGGACACAAACTCCTTTTCCCCTGCAAGGTTTTTATCTTCGTGAACTCGATCAAATTAGCCAACTGAAGGCGCTCTGTGTTTACGTTTATATTGATGTTGAAAAAGGACGTGGACCAATAGCCACCAATTTGAAAAGTATTTCTCCCACCATAAAAAATAAAATTGTTGCCAAAGATAAAGAAAGATCACCTGCATCCCTCGAACCTATAGCGCCCCTGAAAATTAATCGTGGACTTTATCGCGAAGTCGAGCCTTTGCAAAAAGAAGTCAAAAAAGCGCGCCAGTTGCATCAAAAAGTCTATGGTGCTGTTTCAGAAGTTATTGAACAGCTCGAACAAAATCAGATGGATGGTACTTCGCTTGGGGAAACCAAAAAGATTGCCAGTGAAATGGTTGATAGTGTGTTGCGTAATCCGGATGCTTTCACCTGGTTGTCGCGTGTTCAGGAAAAAGATGAATACACCTACAGCCATGCAGTGCGTTCATCTGTATGGGCCATTTTATTTGGTCGTCATATAGGTTTGCCCAAACGTGAACTGGATGTTTTGGCGCTGGGTGTTTTACTCAAGGATGTGGGTAAAGTCATGCTGGACTCGTCAATTCTTGAACGTGAAAACAGAAGTGCCAACGAAGAGAAAGCCTACCGTGAGTTTGTTGAATTGGGTTGCGAAATTTTACGTAAAACTCCCAATGTCGAACCGCGAGTGATCAGTGTTGTAAAAACACATTGCGAACGCATTAATGGCAATGGGTTTCCGCAAGGCTTGGCAGGCGACAAAATTCCGTTATTGGGAAAGATTGCCGGTATAGTCACTTATTATGACCACGTGACAAATCCGCGTGGATCACGCAATCCAATTGCACCTTCAAAAGCTGTTGCCAAATTGTATGAATTACGCAATCTTGAATTTCAGGAAGAATTGGTTGTTGAATTCATCAGGGCAATCGGGCTTTACCCCACTGGCACTTTGGTTGAATTGAGCACTGGTGAAGTTGCGGTTGTGGTTGAACAAAATTTTGAGCGTCGATTGAAACCCAAAGTTATTGTGGTAATGGATTCTGTAAAAAATCCTATGGATGAATATTTGTTGCTGGATTTGTCTGAAGATGACAAACGCAAACAAGCGTTGTTGGATTCAGGTAAAAAATCTCGTTACGAAATTGAAAAAATTGAAATTGCACGTGATCTTGAACCCGGTTTGTACGATATCGATATAGCCAGTATTCGTGATCATTATTTAATGAAAAGCGAGAAAAAAGGCTTGATGGCACTTTTATCACGATTCACCTCCAAAGAATAACAGCAATACAATATGAAGTTTATTGCTGTTAAAATCCGTTAAATATTTCATTTCCTAATCAAGAGTAATCAAAAATGGTTGAGCTTTTAACAAGCCCGGAAGCATGGGTTGCATTGGCAACATTAACTGCATTGGAAATTGTTCTGGGCATAGACAATATTATTTTCATTTCAATTTTGGTTGCAAAATTGCCACAACATCAACGGCAGTTTGCCCGTACAGTCGGCTTGAGTCTGGCTATGCTGACACGTTTGCTGTTGTTATTTTCACTGGCATGGATTATGCGACTGACAGAACCTTTCATCACAATTTTTGGTTACGGTATTACCGGCCGTGATGTGATTTTAATCGGCGGCGGATTATTTTTGATTGTGAAAGCAGTACTGGAAATTCATAACAGTCTTGAAGGCGAAGTAGAAGAAGAAAAAGATATCAAAGTAAATGGTTTAATGATGATATTAATTCAAATCGCTATTTTGGATATAGTGTTCTCGCTGGATTCTGTCATTACTGCTGTCGGGTTGGTCAGTCAGGTTCCAATCATGGCAACAGCAATTATTATTGCTGTATTGGTGATGATGTTTGCTGCAAAACCCATAGGTGATTTTGTGGATTCACATCCAACCATCAAAATTCTGGCATTGTCCTTTTTAGTTGTTGTTGGTTTTACCTTGTTGATCGAAGGCTTTGGCGTGCATGTGCCAAAAGGCTATATTTATTTTGCGATGGCGTTTTCACTGGGTGTGGAGATGGTCAATATTAAAATGCGTAAAGTGAAGGATAAGCCTGTGCAATTGCGGAAAGATTATCCGGGGGATTAGGCCCTAACCCTCTCCCGGAGGGAGAGGGGATAACTCCCTGCTTTTTAATTTTTTGCAAATACAATATTTTTAGATACGAAGTTGAGTGAATTCCCTCTCCCTTTGGGAGAGGGCTAGGGTGAGGGAAAACCTACCGCACCACTTCCGCAAATGCCTCGCCCATTTTAGTTGGTGTTGTTGCCTGAAATTTTTCCAACCAGCGAATTTTATTTTTTGCAAACAGCACAATCGCGGTGGAGCCTAATTTGAAACGACCCATTTCATCACCCTTTTTGTAATTGAAGCTTTGGTAAGGGTATTGTGAAACGGCTATTTCACGACTGGCGAAAGGTGCAATTTGCCCATCCCAAACGGTTTCAATTCCAGCCACTATCATGGCGCCGACCAACACAACAGCCATAGGTCCAACGCTGGTATCAAAAATAGCAACGACACGCTCATTGCGTGAAAATAAACGTGGAATGTTTTCAGCGGTTACTGTGTTGACTGAAAATAATTCACCCGGCACGCTGATCATGCAGCGCAGTTTCCCGGAAAAAGGCATATGTACACGGTGATAGTCTTTCGGTGATAAATAGACTGTCGCAAAATCGCCACCCATAAACTCATTCGCTAATTCCTGATCACCGCCGAGTAATTCCAACACAGAATAATCTTGCCCTTTGGCTTGAAAAATTCGGCCGTCGATAATTTTACCTAACTGACTAATGGCGCCATCAGCCGGGCAAACAATGGTGTTGGCATCAGTATTAATCGGTCGGGCATCTGTGCGCAGAGCTCGAGTGAAAAAATCATTGAAAGAGGCATAAGCCAGTGGGTTGGTTTCCTGAGCCAAACTCATATCGACTTGGTAGCGTTTTACAAACCAGGGAATTATTCTGTTTTTGATAAAAGGTTTACGGCTTGCTGCAAATTTTCCCACCAAACGTGAAAGGCCATGCTGGGGAACCAGTTTTTGTAATCGAATAAATAATGTGGGATTCATAAAAAACCTTTGTTGAACTCTGTACGGAATCAATAAACCATCGACTAACCCGAATCGGGAATGGATAATGCTCACTGTCTATTTTTCGGCGGGATTGTACCTGCTTATTGGAACCGGTATAAGGTTAACTCATGCTGAAGTTTGAAATCATTCCTGTTACACATTATCGGCAAAATTGTAGTTTGTTGTGGTGTGAAGAAACTCGCGAAGCAGCAGTGATTGATCCAGGTGGCGAAATTCAAAAAATTCTGGCGCTGATTAATCGTTTACAGTTGGTGTTGGTAAAAATTTTGCTTACTCATGGTCATCTTGATCATGTTGGTGGTGCGAAGGATTTGGCAAGTGTGGCAAATGTTCCCATTGTTGGGCCTCATCAGGATGATACTTACTGGCTTTCGCGTATTCCCCAGCAAGCACACATGATGGGGTTTCCTGCACAAGGGGCGTTTGAATCGACCCTTTATTTGCAACAGGGCGATGAGGTTAAAATCGGATCCGAAATTTTGTCGGTAATCCATTGTCCGGGACATACACCGGGGCACATAGTGTTTTACCATCAACCCAGCCAGATGGCGTGGGTAGGTGATGTGATCTTTAATGGTTCGATTGGTCGTACTGATTTTCCACGAGGAAATTATGATGATCTGATTCGATCTATTCGTGATAAGCTTTTTGCGCTGGATGATCAGGTCACATTTGTTCCCGGTCATGGACCTTTATCGACTATTGGTGAAGAGCGGTTGCACAATCCTTTTGTTGCCGACAAACGTTTCGGTTAATTGCATGAATTCCGATTACACACACGCGAGGTACAACTATGAACTCTGTGAATATTCCCGAGCCCCTGGGTACAGATCCGGAAGAAAATCTGGATAGGTTTGTTGTTGAAGCAATGGCTCAAGGTTGTGTATGGGGATTGGAGGGGCCTGAAGGATGGGCGCTTTGTGCCTCCGAGCAAAGTGAAGAAACGGATGTAATGCCTTTTTGGTCGCACGAAAGTTTTGCCAAAGTTCATTGTCAGGATGATTGGAGCGAGTACAAGCCGGTTGCAATTGATCTCGATGAGTTTCTGGATGATTGGTTACCTGGTATGCACGACGATGTGATTTTGGTTGGTATCAACTGGGATGAAAATCTTGAAGGTGAAGAGTACGAACCTCTGGATTTGCTCGAAGAATTCGAAGAAGAAATACAGGATGAACCCCAATCATGATGATCTGTTGTCAGCGTGTTTTTTTAATTCTATGTATTTTATTTCTTTCATCCTGTGCGGTGATGAGTCCCAAATTTGAAAATCCCAAAGTGAAAGTGGCGGCGTTAAAAATGTTACCTGCACAGGGGTTTGTCAGTCAGCCAATAGAAATAACTTTATTGATCACCAATCCCAATGCATCTGATCTCAAATTGCGTGGAATTTCTTATACAGTTGGTTTGGAAGATTTTGATTTGTTGAGTGGTGTGAGTAATAACTTGCCAACTCTCACTGCATATCAGGAGACACCGGTAAAAGTGGTAGTCACCGCCAACATTCTTCAGGTTGTAAAATTTATTCAGCATCTGAGCAGTAAAGGCACCATGGATGCTGTTAATTATAATTTTGATGCAAAACTGGATTTTTCCGCTTTACTGCCGTCGTTGCATGTAAAAGAAAATGGTGTTTTGCCGCTGAAGAAGTAATGTAAATCACCCCACCCTAACCCTCCCCTTGGCAAGGGGAGGGGACAGATTTCACTCCGTATTAAAAAAGTAGTGAGTCAAGTCCCTCCCCCTTGCCAACGATTGAGTAACGCAGGAGCAGTTACCGAGGGGGAGGTTAGGAGGGGGTGAAAAAATTTTGACCTAAATAAAAAAACAGGAAAACCATGTCTGATTTAGTTCCAATTGATGGCAGTGAACGCATTGAATTGCGTGAATACACCGAAAAAGCTTATCTCGATTATTCCATGTATGTCATTCTCGACCGTGCATTGCCACATATTGGCGACGGTCTCAAACCTGTGCAGCGTCGTATTGTTTATGCGATGAGTGAATTGGGTTTAAAAGCCAGTGCAAAATATAAAAAATCCGCGCGTACTGTGGGTGATGTGATCGGTAAATTTCATCCGCACGGTGATTCTGCATCTTATGAAGCAATGGTGCTGATGGCGCAACCTTTTTCTTATCGTTATACATTGGTGGATGGTCAGGGTAACTGGGGTTCGCCGGATGATCCCAAATCTTTTGCGGCCATGCGTTATACCGAATCGCGCCTTACCAAATACAGTGAAGTGTTGTTGGATGAATTGGGGCAGGGGACTGTGGATTGGGTGCCGAATTTTGATGGCACTTTGGAAGAACCATCGGTGTTGCCTGCGCGTGTTCCCAATGTGTTATTGAATGGTACAACCGGTATTGCAGTGGGTATGGCGACTGATATACCACCGCATAATTTACGTGAAGTGGTGAATGCCTGCATTCATATGCTGGATAATCCCAACGCGACAGTTACCGAACTTTGCCAGCATATTCTTGGCCCTGATATGCCCACAGAAGCGGAAATTATTTCTCCGCGCGATGACATTATCAAAATGTATGAAACCGGTCGCGGCAGTATTCGTATGCGCGCTGTCTGGCAAAAAGATGAAGAAACCGGCGATATTATTATTACGGCATTACCACATCAGGTGAGCGGTGCAAAAATTCTGGAACAAATTGCAGCGCAAATGCAGGCGAAAAAATTGCCGATGGTCGCTGATTTGCGTGATGAATCCGATCACGAAAATCCTACGCGTCTGGTTATTATACCGCGCTCGAATCGAGTTGATCTCGAACAAATTATGCAGCATTTGTTTGCAACGACTGAGTTGGAGAGAACCTATCGTGTCAACATGAACATGATTGGTATTGATGGCAAACCGTCTGTTAAACCATTAAACAAAATTATTTCAGAGTGGTTGGCATTCAGAACAGTAACCACTCGCCGCCGCTTGCAATTCCGTTTGGATAAAGTTGAAAAACGTTTGCATTTATTGGAAGGCTTGTTAATTGCATTTTTGAATCTGGATGAAGTGATTCGCATTATTCGTGAAGAAGAAGATCCGAAAGCGAAATTAATGAAACGCTTCAAATTATCTGAAGCACAAACGGAATACATTCTGGAAACCAAATTGCGTCAGTTGGCGCGTTTGGAAGAAATGAAAATTCGCGGCGAACAGGCTGATCTGGAAAAAGAACGTGATCAATTACAAGGCATTCTTGGTTCGGCAGTAAAATTGAAAAATTTAATTCGCAAGGAATTATTGCAGGTTGCTGTGGAATTTGGTGATAACCGTAAATCACCGATTATCGAGCGTGCAGAAGCACAAGCGATTAGCGAAACTGAAATGATTTCTGCTGATCCGATTACGGTTGTGATTTCCGATAAAGGCTGGATTCGCGCTGCCAAGGGGCACGAAATTGACGCCTCTACATTAAGTTACAAGGCAGGCGATAGTTTGAAATTTGCGATTCATGGAAAATCCAATCAGTCTGTGATTTTGTTGGACTCAACAGGTCGCAGTTATTCAATTCCGGCGCACAATTTACCTTCTGCTCGTGGGCAAGGTGAACCCTTGACCGGAAA
>CBFGPN010000040.1:0-23965 GCA_965650675.1 uncultured Cellvibrio sp. | reverse complement strand
TTGACCTCTGCTTCACTGACACCAACAATCAAAAGTCACTCTCTGACAAACACTTATTTTTCACCCAATAGTGACACTGTACAAGACAATGTGATCTTGACGTCATTGCTAAGCGAAACTGCAGAATGGACTGTATCGGTTCAGAATTTAAATAATGGGGAATTGGTACGCAATTACAACGGCAGTGATCTCAATGCTTTAATGTCATGGGATGGTTTGGATGTAAATGGACAGTTACTGCCTGATGGTCGTTATGGATTACGAGTGCATACGATAGCAGGAAGCCGCTCTGGAATTAGTTTATACAGAGAGTTTGTGCTTGATACCATTGCGCCAACGTTGCAGCTGGATCCATTACTTGCATTAATACCGCAAAGAAATGTGAATAAGGTGCTGATAAATGGAAGTGCGAATGATCAAAACTTTTTAAATTATTCTGTGGCCTATACCAATAATTTATTACCTGTTTTGTGGAATAATTTAGCGTCCAATATCGTTAATAATGTTAATGATTCACTTTTGGCCTCTTGGGTCGTTGGAAATACAGTGGGAGCGCCCTCCATTGCAAATGGCCAATATACAGTGCGTCTAACAGTTCAGGATTTAGCTGGAAATAGATCCATCGTGACTTCACCTGTCACTATTGATAATTTATCAATAGCCAATGTATCCGTTCAAAATGTAGTAAACCTTCGTAACGATGTATCCGGAACAATTAATTTCAATATGAATGTGCCAGGTGTTGTGACGGTAAATATTTACAGTATTACTGGAGGAATTACTTCTACTCCGGTGAAGACATTAACGATTGATGGAATATCAGGTGTTAATTCTGTGAACTGGGATGGTCGGGATCAGTTAGGAAACAAAGTAACAGATGTTGGTTATTTGTTTGTGATTACTGGCAGTGATGGCACACGCTATGGTCGATATGATGAAAGTGCTGTTTCAATTAGTACTCAGGCTACATTTACCTCCATCAATACCCAATGTGATGCCAAGCGTAATATTTTCGCTTCATTCTCAGTAACAGCACCGCAACCAGGCACTGCTGGTATTCAGCTTTCAACACCGAATGGAACAATATATCCATTTGGTGTCAACGGTAAGCCTGTGCCTGAAGGAACCACAATTATGTATTGGGACTGTAGAGATCCAGTAACAGGAGCGCTTGCCACATTTCCAGCGAGTCAAACCGCAGCATTTTTTCGTTTTCCTCCTAATACGATATTGGTAGAAGGTTACGATACACTTCCGAAAATTTCAGGATCTGGAAGTAATGTTGAAGTCAAAACAGATCCCTATTTAATTTATTTAAGTTATGGCCAATTTACAAAAATACGTTATGCGCTTGAGTTATTTGAAGTGAGCAGTGCTCAGGTCGATATTAAATTATTGCCTCCAGGAATTTTAAATATTGATGATGCGAGTGCAATTAATGTGTTTAGCGGAATCCAACCCGCGGGTGAACATGAAGTTACCTGGTCTGGAGTTTTGAGCGGACCCGACTCTGCGCAACGAATAACCGGCAGTACGGAAGGAGCCTATACGTTTGCAATTAAAGTCACATCTAATGGGGTAAGTTCTTTGTACAGAGGGACTTTAAGTGTGTATCAATAAACGTTCATTAGTTTATGTTTTTGTATTTCTGTTTTTACAGATTTATTCCTCTTTGCTTTGGGCAAAACAAGCGCAGGACTTGGCAATAGCCTATTTGAGGCATACCAATGATTATTGGCAAGTGTGGATAACGGATGGTTATGGAAAGCATCATAAGCAGGTAACTCGTGATGCGGTTGATAAAACCCGAGTGTCCTGGTTTCCTGATCGCAAGCGTTTGTTGGTCAATGGCAATGATGGGACGCTGTCAATTGTAGAATTGAAAACAGGTAAATCGACTCACATTAATTTGGATGCTCTTGAAGTATTTGATGCAAAGTTATCTCATGATGGTTTACGTATTGCCTATACCTCTACAACATCGCTGCAGGCCGACAATGCTGAGGTATGGATCGCTAATATTGATGGTACAGAGAAAGTTAAATTGACCAACAATACTTCTGTTGCACTGACACCCAGTTGGAATCCACGCAATAACGCGATCTTATTTTCCGCCGGTGTTCCCAATGAAAATCAGGAAATTTGGGAAGTAGCTGTTTCAAATAGGCAAAGCCAACAAGTCACTATTGCTAAAACGACTTCCATTGATCCTTGTGTAAATCAAAGAGGTGTATTGCTTTATTCATCAAATGGGTCAGGTGCTTATTCCATTTGGATGTTGGGTAAAGATCAAAAGCCTCAACAAATAACCCAATCAACAGGATTTGATGCGCAACCATCATGGGCTCCTGATGGCAAAGCCTTCGTTTTTTATCGAATTGCGGATTCCAAAAAACAAATTTGGCTAAAAGAGCTTTCGACAAATCGGGAATATCCGATCACGCCTGATGATGTTTTAAGTCGATCTCCGGCATGGATAAATTAAATGTATAACATCCGAATAACATTATTCATTCTGTTCTTCTCTGGCAAGCTACTGGCGGAATCCTTGACGATTACACAAGTCAGCGTTTCCCCACAAATTGTTAAATCCAAGAATGAAGACGTTCAGATTAATTTTCAAATCAGTAAACCTGCTGAAGTTGTCACAAAAATATACGATGCGATCAACAGATTGATATGGCAAAGCCAACCAGTTTTATTGACAAAGGGTTCTCATGCCGTTTCCTGGAATGGAAAGGATTTGGATCAGAAAGATGTTTTACCCGAAGCTTATTTTTTTACAGTTGAGGCAAAAGGCGAGGATGGGGAAACAGTTTCATTTGACCTTACCGATATGACTGGTGGTGAAAGTTTGTTACTTGAAAATCTCAAATACAATAGTGAAACCCACAAATTAACATTTACTGCTCCAAAAACAGGCCGATATATGTTGCGTGTGGGTATTGCAAAAGCATTTGCTATTAATACGCTGATCAACAATAAAGTGGTTGCTGCTGGAGAACATGAATTGATCTGGGATGGATATGATGCGTCTCATGTTTATGATTCTTCGAAACATCCTAATTTATTGTTTGGTAGTTTCGGTTATGCACTCAGCCAAAATCATATTCTGGTAAGACCTCAAGATCAGAAATTGAATTCATATGCAGTAGCTTTTGAACAAAAAAACACTGTAACAAAACGAGTCAAAGAAACTTTACTGCGAGAAAACTTATCGCCGCATTCTTATCGGCCTGTTGACCAAGCTCGTGATGTTAAATTGAACTTATCCTTGCCGTCCGATCTTAAAAAGAATTCTAATGGTGCTTATATATTTGACAAGTCTTATCCAATCAAGATTGATTTAATGGCAGACGATGTGATGGTCATGGAAGCACAAAGAGGAGAAATCGTATTATTTTTGGATAACCAACTGATTCATGATAACGAGGTCTCCTACTATCCCTATACATTTAATTGGGGACCGAAGATATTCGATGGAAAGGAACATTTATTAACCTTTTTTGTTGCTGGTTTTGCCGGAAATATCGGCACGGCCACTATTAAAGTTCAACTTGGAAAACCTCAGTGAAAGGAGGAATTATGAATTCCCATAAAGTCATCACCTGTTTGCTTTTATGCATCTGTTGTTCAATACAAAATTCCTTTGCTGATGATCAAGAAGCCTTTTCTTTGATTAAACAGGCTGGCGAAAAAATGCAGATGGGTGATTCAGGAAAAGCCGAACAGTTTTATATGCAAGCGCTGCAGGAATCACCTGCTAATCTGGAAATACAGATTTCGGTTGCCGAGTTCTATATTCAGCAAGCTCGATATGTAGAAGCAGAAAATATCATTACCAATGCCGATCAAAAAAATCACCGTGTGTGGAGAGCAAAATCGATTTTGCTTTTATCCCAGGGTAAAGAAAAGGAATCTATATTGGCATTGGAAAAAGCATTTAATCTGGGTGGCAGGGATCTGTACATTTTACAGCGCTTGCAAACCCATTATGAAATGACAGCAAATCGTGCGCGACAACAGCAAATTGAAAATAATTTGCAATCACATGCTGCACAACAAAATCGATCTAAATAATACAAAGTGGGAAAAATGGAGCACATATGTTCATTCAATTAATGAAAACGGGATTTATAAAGACACTCCGCATTGCCGCGACTGCGTTGATCCTTATGTTGCTGGGTACTGTCTCTGCCTATGCTTGTAATTATGGTAATAGTGACGAAACATCTGGTGGGTGTGGTACATATAGTGGGGGGAGTCAGCCAGATTCAACGCCACCAACACCACCCTGTCTAGATTCTGATTGTAGTGGATCATGTCCGGTCTCGAAAGGTGGTGGTCCTGGTCCCAACCCCAGTGTCGGCGACCCTATTCATATTTATTCAGGGCGCCAATTACTCTCGATAACTGATTTATCGGTTTCGGGAGCTTTTCCCATTCGAGTGGTTCGCAATTATGACAGCGGGTCTGTCTATGATTCGCCTTTGGGCTTTGGTTGGGCCTTGAATGTCGATAAGCGTATTTATAAATATGCAGACAACTCGATTATTGTGAGAGAGTCTTGTGGAAGGCGCATACGTTATTTGGATGTCGGTGGTACTTATCAGGCCGAAGAAAAAACTCTAAAAGTGTCGCTGGCTGAAAATGCCGATGGTAGTTTTGTCAGGACTTTTCCGAATGGAAAAAAAGAATTCTATGATGCTCAAGGAAAAATGATTGCTGATCAGGATATTCATGGAAATCGATTGGAATACACTTACGACACACGCGGTCGCTTACCCATCACCGGTAGTTCGCCTTATGCTGTTAATCCTGCAGTCCCTTCCATTACTTCTTACGACTATCGATTAACAAAAATTGCAGAACGTCTTGCGTCTGGAAGTTTATCAGGCCAACAAGTGGTTTTCACTTATGATGATGCAACAGGACGCTTGCAAAAAATAAATTCCAATGATGGCCGTGAAGTAGTGTATACCCATGATCAAACGACTAGTGCCAAAAACGGTAACTTACTCACCGTGTTGGATACCTCAAATATTCTCCATAGTTATGAATATAACGATGCCGCTGATTCACATAATCTGACCAGTATTCAAGAAGCCAATAAAACGCCGTATGTTAATGAATATTATGCTGGTGTGGATAAAGTTAAAAAACAAACGCATGGCGGCGACACGTTTGAATTTACTTACAACTCGGGGCTGAAAGTCACTGTTGTACACAAAGTGTATCGATCAGGTACAACTACTTTACTGACAACTTCAACACAAAATTACACCTTTGATGCAACAGGTTTTGCCACCATTATTGAAACGGTTGTGGATGCAGGCAGATCGTTTAAATCAGAATATATTCGAAATTCGTCAACAGGATTGAATGATCAGGAAATTTTTTCAGAAAAAATATCTCCGGCAACGACTTACTCAGTGGTGTCCAGTGTCAACTACACACATGATAACCGCGGCCATAAAACATCAGAAGTAGTTACTCTGGCATCGGGGGAAGTGATTACCAAAACTTGGGGCTATCAGCTGGATTCAAAAGTGTTTGAACAATCGGTCTCCAGTGCAGCCCCTTCAAAAATCTTCCGTACAGAATATACCTACTACACAGATGTGAATGGTAATCCGGCACAAAGAAAAGAGATCAAAAAGCGTCGTGATGATGGCAGCTTTGAAGTCACTCTATTTACCTATGACAATAATGGCCAGGTTAAGACGATCACCTCTCCAACAGGTTTGGTAACCTCGTTTACTTATACCAATAATAAACTGACGCAAAAACAACTCATTGTGAATGGAACTGCAATTAATCAGGGCAAGGTCAGTTTGGATTATGACAGCAATGGTTATGTAGAAAGCGTTGTAAATGCCAATAACCAAACCACCCAGTTTGTAAACGATGCAACGGGCAGGTCATTACAAATAAAAAATGCACTCAACCACACTAGCCATTATCGCTACACCAATAATCTTCTGACTGAAATAGAAACGGGTAGTAGTACCGCGGACGGTGGGGGTCAAATTACACAAAATAGTTACACACCCGAAGGCTGGTTAAGTGGTATCAAGAAAAAGAAAGATGATGGAACCTGGCTAACGGTGTATGCCGCCACATTTAATTCAAATGGACAACCCTTAACGACAACCGACTATCGCAACAATGTCGCCAACGTGACCAATTATCAATACAACGCTATAGGCCAGTTAATCAAGCTGACAGATCCTAACAACAATATTACCCAGTTTACTTATGATCTATTTGGCAATATTGCAACCGAAATTGATGCCAAATCACGTCAGGTTATTTACAGTTATGATGCATTAAATCGACTGGTCAAAATAGAAAACACTGCTGTAACACCGAGTGCGGTGACGCAAATGTCTTATGATGCAGTGGGTAATTTATTGAGTGTGACTGACCCGGAAGGGAAAACCACACAATACACTTACAATGCATTGTCACAACCCACATCCATCATCCAACCCATGGGGCAGACCACAAGCTTTGTTTATGACAATAGCGGTCGTTTGGATTACAAATTGGATGCACGCGCAATGAAAACGCGTTATCAATATTATGCATGGGGTCCAGTGCATCGTATTGAATATTATGCATCAGAAACTGCTGAAAACTTTTTAAAGCGCGAAGAGTTTCAGTATGACAACAACGGCAATTTATTGAGCATTACTGACAGTCAATTGGGCACCGGGCCTTTGTATAGTTTTACTTATGACGTACTCAATCGTATCGATACTGAAACCGCGCACTATATTGCGGGCGTGAGCATTGTAAAAGATCATGATTATGATCGTTTTGGCAATCGCAGTCGATTCACATTGCAGGATGCAACATCCTCCATCAATAATTTTACTTACAATAAATTAAATCAGTTGTCCGCTGTCAGTTTACCTGGTAACCAAAACTTCGGATTGACTTATCTGGTAGATGCTAACCAGATACAGAAACTGACCTATCCCAACAGCATGACGCAGGATGACACCTTTGATAAAAATGGTTTGTTATTAACCCGTAGCATCAAAGGCAGTGCAGGTGTGTTGGATTTACTGACGTATGTTTATGACAAAAGCTTGATGATTGATTCAATAAATTCCACTCGTGATGGTGGCTTACACGATTATATTTATGATGGCCTTGATCAACTCACCGATGCGATTCGCCCAGCACCTTTTGGATTGGCAAACGAAGCTTATCAATATGATCGGGTTGGCAATCGTGATTTACGAAGCGATACCGCTTTGTATCAATACGATAATAACCACCGCATCACCCAAAGCCCTGGATTATTGCACTACACTTATGACGATGCAGGTAATTTGACTCAGCGTAGCGATGGCGCAACATTCACCTTTGATCATCAAAATCATTTAACGGGTTATGCAAAAGGCTCGGTGAATGCAACTTATGTGTATGATCCGTTTGGTCGCCGCATCAAGAAAACGGTGAATGGCATCACGACTTATTTTGTGTGGGACGGCTCGCAAATAGTGGCAGAATATTCAGCGAGTGGCATTCGTGAAAAACGTTATGCGTATCTGCCATTCAGTTTGAATCCAATTCAAATGGAAGATGCCAATGGCATTTATAATATCCACATTGATCACTTGGATACCGCGCGTTTTATAACAGATGCTGCACAAAAAATTGTGTGGAATAGCAAGCAAGAAAGTTTTGGAAAAATGCTGGTTAATGAAGACCCGGATGCAAATGGAGTCGCAGTAATATTCAATCCCCGCTTTCCGGGGCAGTATTTAGATGTAGAGTCAGGACTGTACCAAAATTATTTTAGGGATTACGATCCGTCAATTGGACGCTATATCCAAAGTGATCCGATTGGACTTGCGGGTGGTGTAAATACTTATGCTTATGTGGAAGGTAATCCTATTAGATATATTGATCCTAAAGGTCTTTCGTTGGTGGTTGCCGGTGAAGTAATTGTTATAGGCACAATACTTGTTGTGCTCGCAGTCAATAGTCACAATCGTCCACAATATCCAAGTGCATCAGATTCTAATTCATTTCCTGGTGCATCGAACTCCAGTTCATTTCCTGGAAGTGGGTTTGATGATGAATCAGATAGGCTATGTCCACCTTATGCTGCTGCAGCTACAAATAATGATCCTGATGGATGTAAAGAAGAAAAATTAGCATGCTCAGCCTTGTGTACGGATATGTCAACGGATCCTTCCCGTAAAAAAGCATATGGTGGAAGCATGACGCAGTGCATGAAGAATTGTCTTCCGGAGCGGTGTGGCGGTGCACCGAAATGGAAGGGTTATATTTTCCCTAACTAAGGTTTTTGCCATGAGTGTTGATACAATAAAGCATCTATTAAAATTAAAATCGTATAGGCAGGCCATGCTTGCATGTAACGAATATATTTCTGAATTCGGGTTAAATAATATAGAAATAGTTAGGTTGCGTGCTCATAGTTTGGCTATGCAGTTCGAGCATAAGAAAGAGTTGAGTGATAGACAATATATTATTGAATCTGGTCAACAAGAGCTGAAAGATTTTTATTTATCAGGAGAATGTGCACTCAATTGTGGTGAGTTTGAATTGGCGGAAGTTTATTTTGAAGCTTTATTCAAACTGGGAAAAGTTAAAAATGAAACTTGGTTTGAATCAGCAACCCTATTTTATTTGGCATTTACGCAATTTAAACTGAGTAAATTTGAAATCGCACTACAAAATATATTGAAAGCAATCGAATTGGATTCTGATTGCGCCTTGCCGGTACCTGAGATGCCTAAATTACTTTCTGCGACGGATTTGAAACATATGATTAATCAATTCACGAAATGAAACAGCGGAAGTCTAAATGATTTGAAGGAAAGGGGACGGAGGATATATTTTTTAACCAATCTTCCATTCGTTGAAAAAACTGGTTAAAGTCCGCATCACATTAATTTAATTTTCAGCAAAGGAGTGCTGTTATGCCGCGTCGAACTCGTCATTATATTGCCAATCAACCTTACCATATTGTTATTTACATGGATGTAATGTATGCAGGTTTTGCAGGAGCAAAAAACCTGTTCAGCGTGGCAATAATCGTGAACCCTGTTTTATTGAAATAGAAAATTATCAGTTCTATTTGGAGTTGTGGCGAGAATTATCGAAAAAGTTTGGTGTTGCCGTCCATGCTTATTGTTTGATGACAAATCATATTCATTTTTTAGCGACCCCTGGAATTTCATTGGTTATGAAGCAAGTAGGAAGTCGATATGCGCAATACATTAATAAAAAATACAAACGCACTGGAACTTTCTGGGAGGGTCGGCATAAATCCAGTTTGGTTCAAACGGAAAAATACTTGCTCACCTGTTATCGATATATTGAATTAAATCCCGTTCGTGCTGGAATGGTCGAAAAGCCGGAAGCATATAAATGGACGAGTTACCACGCAAATGCATGGGAAGATGTGAGCTGGCTAGAACCGCATGATGAGTACCAGCGATTGGGTTGTGATAAGGCGGAACGTTGCTTTGCTTATCGGGAGCTATTTCGATATCAAATTGATTCGGATGATTTACACAAGTTGCGAAAATCTATTCATTATTGTCAGCCAGTTGGCGATGAGTATTTTTCACAATTGATTGATGATAAGTACGGAATTAAAGTCGGGCAAATGGCGCGAGGCAGACCGAGAAAGAGTTATGTTGGTTAAAAAATATATCCTCCGTCCCTTGAGACAACTTGAGACAAATACGAATCCCTTCTGGCAAACCCAACATTTATCGAAGAAAAATTACAACAAGGCGCCGCCAAAGCCCGCGAACGCAGCAAACCTTTTTTGGAAAAATTGCGTGAAGCTGTGGGGATCAGGGCGATCAGGTAGGATGCTAATTACACTTGGATTGCCAAGTTTTTGATGTAAAAAAGCCGGGATAACCCGGCTTTTTTATTGGACGATGAGTTAACGATTATTGGAAATCAGGTAACTCATCAAGGGTGATGATGCGTTCGTGGTTATAAACTTTAACCTTGTGCGCATTGGTGTTGTAGTACTCGCCAGTCCAGAAGTTGCTGGAGCTGGTCACACCGGCTGCTGTGTCCGAGTCATTCCAGACCACAAAGTAGAGCCACAATGCATTGTCAGATGTCATCAGGTCAGGATCAGGGATATTGCTGTTTTCACTCAAGGCAACCATTTTGGCTTCTTGCGGATAACCCTTGGCGACATTGAATGTTGATGCCTGTGACTTGTAGTTTTGGTTGCCGTCGTAAATATCGTGACTGACGATATCGACATAAGCATCACCGGGGTACCAGGCACCGCTTTGACCATTCCATACCCAGATCAGGTTGTTCAAACCATAGTAGTTGGTCAAACGGTTATAGAGATAACGCCACAATACGACCTGGGCATAAGCAGGCGGTACAGCGTCAGTGCGGGTACGTCCCCACCAGAACCATCCACCTGAAGCTTCGTGCAATGGGCGCCAGAGTACAGGTACGCCTGCGTCTTCCAGTTTTTGCAATTCGGCAGCAATCAGTGCAACGTCTGCTTCCATATTGGCAAAAGTACTGCTGGAAGTGTCCAGAACACCATTGGCAATTGGGATGGTGAATGCGGTGTTCTCTGTATAGAACTCACCGACTACACCTGAAGCGGCATTGGGATCGCGCCAGTGCCAGGCAAAAGTCACCAGTCCGCCACGGTTCCAATGAGTAATGGCTTCTTCGGTTTGGGTGATGCCGGAAATACCGTTCCAGTAGAGCCCGTAGTTCATGAAGTCATAACCCATAATGGCAGGTGCGCGGCCGGTATCACTGATAACACGTTGATACTGGTCGATATTATCTTGCCAGGTCAGGTCTTGTTGTCCTGAAAGAGTGCGACTGCCCCAGATAGATTTCAGGTAAGTGTATACAGCACGGGTAGTGGTGCTGGCATTGGCATTGACGGGTGCACTACGCATAACTCCCTGAGTACCACTGCCCATTCCAGGACACATACTTCTGGACAAACAGATTTGCCCATTTTCACTACCCCAGCTGCCATTGTCAGTTGCGCAAAGTGTTTGCTTGGTTGCACCAACAGCACAGTAAGAGAAGTTACCTACACCCGGATCAGCGGCTGATTTGTAGACGATACAGGAGTAGCTGTTTTCCCAACCCCAACCATCGCCATCCGGATCGGACTCGGTACGGCAATAGGGATATCCGTTACTTGCCGCATTGGGTATCACATTACTTGCCACCGAGCTGCTCGAAGAAGAGCGGCTGCTTGAGCTGATACTGGAGGATCTGCTTGAACTGGATACAGATGAAGAACGGCTTGAACTCGAGATTGAAGATGAACGGCTCGAACTTGAGATTGAAGACGATCTGCTGGACGAACGGCTGGAACTGGACATCGAGGACGAACGGCTTGAACTCGACAGCGAAGATGAACGGCTGGACGAGCGGCTCGAGCTGGAAACTGAAGATGACCGGCTTGAGCTCGAAATTGAAGATGAACGACTTGAGCTGGAGACCGAAGATGAGCGACTTGAACTGATGGATCTTGATGACGAGCTGGCAGATCCATTGCCACCACCAACAACAGTCAAACTGGTGAGTGTCGGCACATAATTACTGCCGGTGGTGTTGGCACAAAAACCAAATGATGTACTGCTGCCAACATTAATCTGGCCGTTATAACCCATATTGGTCACAGTGTTGCCACTGAGGTTGCCATTCCACAAATTATTAATTTGTGAGGCATTGGTATTCACCACAACTTGCCATGACGTGATTGCGGCATTGCCGTTATTGGTGATGGAAACAGCTGCACAATAACCTGCACCCCAATCGTTTTGGATAGTGATATTGGCTACGCCCGCACCGTTGGATGAGGTAACTGTATTTGCCTGTGTGGAACCGCTGAAAAAAAGAAACGCCGAGGCCAGTGCAACAAGTGCCGACGGCCTGAGACTGAAGGGTTTCATGTTTATTCTCCGTTGCATATTTAAGGTAGTGTTGGATTTATTAGAGTCACTACTTCGACCGGTGTGAATCCGGGCAGAACTCGCTTTATTGGATTAACTTTATTATTGGAATCGAAATAAGGTTCACGGCCAAATTTCGGCGACGATTATGTCATAAATATATGATAAAAAGTGTTTGCAGAGTCACATTGATGAGATGGTTGGCGCAAAAAATAATAAATGTTGTGTAGTGGCGATTTAAAAAACGTCCCAACTGGTTGCTGAATTTCCGAGCCATTTTTGTAAAGCGTTTCTATTAAAAGATTTTGATACGGCCAAAGTACAAAGAGAGCCTTGCAGATTAATATGTCGACAAAATTGTATGGCTAATTTTTCTTCCAATTGTATTATCAATTCCGGTATGCGGTGTAACTCGCGAATGTCTGGCCACAACACCGTACGTCGATATTTTAATTGTGGTGATTCAACGGATAATCCTGATTCTCGCCACTGTACGTGGAATAGCTCGTTCTTTGGTTGTAAATCAGCAACCCAGTAGGAATTGTTAATTTGTAAATCCAGTTTTATATCCTCATCTTTCAATTTGTTGCGGGCAATGACCCAATAGGTTGGATCGCAACTACTCCAGGTAATATTCAATGACCAATAACCTTTATTGCGTTCAATAGAGCTTTGTTTGAAACCAATTTGTTGGATGAATTCATTGGAAGTCATGATAGGCCTAACATCTGCTATTGCTATATCGAACACAGCAATTATTTAAAATTGACTTAATTATTTTTATTAGACAGTTTTGCATGGATCAAAATTAATCGTCATTTGTGCCTTCGCAGGGATGACGAAGTGAAAATAAAAAAATGGATTATTGCGGAAGTCTCTATTAATTTTATTATTTCGGTGTGATTGTTTTTCATGACGTATTTTTTAATTTTTAATAAAAAGAGTTAGCTATCAGGCTAACATAATTTTATACGTCACAGAAAATATTTTATTTCGAAATAATTAAAAAAATAGACTTGTAAATGAAAAATGGAAATTACAAAGATAAAGTAAAATACGATTTCAGTCGATATCTGCGACAAATGTTAACGAGTGTTGGACAAGATAAAATCATCAACTAAGGTTGACTTTGCCCGGCTGTAATTTCTTCGAGATTACACATCTCTATTCAAATAAATCCCTCTCATTAAAGGAAATACTATGAAATTGCCATCCCGATTGTTATCAAAAAGCACAGTATTCATCTTGTTGATTTCTGCGAATTTACTATCAGTATCTCATTCGGCAGATGCTCCTTATACAAATAAAGCTGCTGAAAACAAAGTGGCAGATCCTGCCTGTCCAGCATTGGGTTGGAGTGAGAACCTGGTTAATTTTCTCAAACCCGATGCACAAATTCCGACAGACGCGCCCAAAATAGATTGTGATTTTCACGAATGGTCATGGGAAACTTTTGTTTGGGCCATTGCATTGGATGCCAATAACGCTCCACGTTTTATGAGTTTACCGACTCCGGCTGACTTGCTGGGTACGACAGCAACATCCGATAAAAATAAAAAAGCACCTGCATTAAAGTTGGCTTCCCGGATACATACGGACGCAACAGGCCTCGAAGGGGCGGGCGCTATTGTTGAAGCGGATGGGAATATGTTGGTTGCACCCAATGGTTATCCTGTGTATGCATCGGTGCATATGAATCAGTCTTATTTTGCAACAGCAAAAAATAATATGATTGCCAATGGTGGTTATCAAAAAAATGTGAAAGATTATTTTCAAGTGGGGGCTGCGGTTTTTAAAGCGACCTGGTTAAGAATTGGTGATGGGCCGGTGCCAAATGGTGCCTTTGTGACAACAGCAGATGTTCCGGTATTAACCATTCAAAATAATGCAGTGGTACCGCAAACAGATAAAACTGGAAAAGTGATTACTGTTGCAGCGAAAGTCGCATTGGTAGGACTACATGTTGTCGGTATAACCCAGGATCATCCGGAATTTTTGTGGGCTACATTTGAACACAAAGATAATTCACCCATGATTCCTGATAATACATTTTCAACAACAGGTAGCGATCCAAAAAATTATACTTTTTACAAAGCAAACACTCCTTTTTCACAAGTGAACCAGGCCAATACGCAACCTAACCCGGCAACCAAACAAACTCCGGTATTATCCTTTGATGTGAAAACCCAAAAATTTTCACCTGCAACCAATGCCGTGCTATTAAATAAAACAGGCGGTGAGAATTTTTCACCTCAGGGGCCACAAAATATCAGTAATTTAAATGTTGCATCGCAAGGTTTTTTAGCAGGACGTTCAAAGAATCAAGCCGTATTTTCCAACTATAGTTTGATTGGTACAGTCTGGTTTTCATCCAATACTTATGTAGATTCCAATCCTGCCTGGCCTAATTTAAATCAAGTTAATGGAATAGGGTCAGTTAATCTGGCGAATGTCACAGCAGAAACATTTGTGCAGTACCCTACCAATTCCAATCCAGCGAAAGTGCAAAATTGTTTTATGTGCCATAACGCGCAATCCTATAGTTTCAGTACGCCCAAACTAACACCGCGTCGTATTGCAATAAGCCATGTGCTTGCTGAAAATGTGCCGGTTTTTGAAGTGCCCAATGTGATGCCTTTATGCTGGAATGTGAGTGCAGGGCCTATATGGAATAATGGCGACGCACAAACCAAATGCCCAGCGACTTGCGGTACTTCATCCAAATGGAATGGGCAGTGGGTGACGACTACATGGGGCGTTGAATCAGTCTGCGGCTGTTGTAATAATTAATGTGATGGTTAAAAATTTCCCACCATTCCTGCATTTGGAATGGTGGGAAATACTTGAATCGTCATCCTTGCGAATAATCACATGGATGCGATGTAGTAGGTGCAATGCAGGAACAATTGCCGAGGCAGGGATCCAGTTTTTAATTTCACTTCAGGTCTTAAATAATTTCAGAAATATCGCGAGTTAATTTTATTTCTTTGACTATTTCACAAACCGCGTGTGTCAATATCGACAAATCGTCACGCGAAATAATAAAAGCTGGTGTCAGATAAATAATATTGCCGAAAGGTCTTAACCAAACACCTTTTTCAATAATTTTTGGCATGAGTGCCTGGGTATCAATTTTTTCTTCCATTTCCACTACGCCAATAGCACCCAATACCCGAACGTCTTTTACACCTGGCATTTTTTTACAAGGCAACAATTCCAGTTTCATTTGTTGTTCGATATTGTTGATTATGGATTGCCAATCCTGACTGAGTAGCAGATCAATGCTGGTATTGGCCACAGCACAAGCGAGGGGATTGGCCATATAGGTTGGGCCGTGCATAAAAATGTTAGCGGGGCCCTGACTAATTCCATTGCTGACTTTATCGTTACACAGTGTGGCGGCAAGCGTGATATAACCTGCGCTGAGTGCTTTGCCCAAACACATAATGTCAGGTGATATTCCCGCATGTTCACATGCAAATAATTTTCCTGTCCTGCCAAATCCTGTGGCGATTTCATCTGCAATCAACAGTAAGTCATATTCATCACAAAGTGCCCGAACCTGTTTTAAATATTGCGGCGAGTAAAATTTCATTCCGCCTGCACCTTGTACAATCGGTTCCAGAATTACAGCGGCAATATTTTGTTTGTTGCGTTTCAGGACTTGCGCAAAGTGATCAAAATTACGTTCATCAAAAGCGCTATCGGGTGCTTCAGCGAAAAATTGGTGTTGTAAGGCATGATGAAATAAATGATGCATACCGGAGTGCGGATCGCACAATGACATGGTTGCCAGAGTGTCTCCGTGATAACCCTGTTTGATAGTCAGGAATTTATTACGCTGTGGTTGATGTTGCGAGATCCAGTATTGCAGTGCCATTTTCATGGCAACCTCAACTGCAACAGATCCTGAATCGCTGAAAAAAACTTTGTTCAAACCCTCGGGTGTAATTTCAACCAATTTCTTCGCCAGTTTTATTGCTGGCTCGTGCGTGAGACCGGCAAACATCACGTGTGCCATTTTAGCGAGTTGTGATTCGATTGCCTGATTTAATTGGGGGTGGTTGTAACCATGCAAGCAACTCCACCAGGAAGCAATCCCATCAATTAATTCACGTCCGTCGGTCAGCGTTATGCATATGCCATAGGCCTCTTTGACGGGGTAAACATGATTTGCAGAACCAAACTCTGTGTAGGGATGCCAGATATATTTTTTGTCGGCCTCGATCAACTCTTCAACTGTATGTAATTCAAAAGACATGCATGAACCTTAAGCAACTTCAATTTCCAGTCTGTCACATTAATTAAAGCGTGTGATCAAATCCAGTTGTTTTTTGGATAAGTTTGCCATTTCCTGATTTAAATGGTCTGCAGTTTGAATCTGTTGTTGTGTCTGATCTGTTATTTTTGCAATAGCAGAAGTATTTTTTTCGATTTCAATTGCCATAAAAGATTGTTCTTCTGCCGCGGTAGCAATTTGATGCGACATTTGGTCAATACTGCTTACGGAATTGGATATTGATGTCAACGCCAGGTTGACATTAACCATTTCCTGAACACTCCTGTCCGCAAGATTCAAACAGTTCGCCATATTGTTTCCTGCATCTTCTGTCGCTTTGCCAAGATTGCTGATAATTTCCTGAATGTCTTGTGTGGATTCCTGTGTGCGTTGCGCAAGTGATCTGACTTCATCGGCGACTACTGCGAATCCACGGCCTTGTTCACCAGCACGCGCAGCTTCAATTGCTGCATTGAGCGCGAGCAGGTTGGTTTGTTCTGCAATGCTGCGAATGACATCAACAACGCTGGCAATTTTATTGCTGTCATCTGATAGTTTGGACATAACCTGATTTAAATTGCCTACCATTTTGGATAGATCGTCGATTGCATTTTTAGCGTTTTCAATCACCAGGTTGCCTTTATCAACTTCTTTAATTGCAACACCGGTTGCGCTGGACGTTTGGGTAGCGCCGGTAGCGACTTCTTGCACTGCAATCGTCATTTGCTGCATCGCATTAACAACACCGGTTGTTTCCCGTTGTTGCTCGGTCATCCCTGCGGAAGTTAATTTGGCGTGTTGATGAGCTGTTACCGATTTTGTTTTTAATTCTTGTGCTGCTTCATTAAATCGACCAAGGGCAGTTCGCAATCTGGCTTTGATAGCAATTTGTGCCAGTTCAATTTCGCCTGTTGCATCACAACGACCGGTATAGATATAGGCAGCAAATGGATCATTAATGATTTTTTTTGCTTCTGTCAGTGGGTGTTCCCATTTTTTTTGTTCATAAAAATAAACGGAAAAAACAAATAGACTGCTTAGTATTGCGCTAACTATGCTGGTCATTTGATTGATGTTGTTTAAAAAATAAAGAGCAACCAACATGCTGAACCACGTCACAATCGCCATCAAAAAAAATGAACCGTAACAATCCCATAATCGTTCAACATTTGAAACGGGCGATAACCCCTGATTGAGGCGTTTATATACTTTTTCTGCCCGATTAATAATGTCTCTGTCTGCTTTGATTCGTACCGATTCATATCCCTGGATGTTGCCATTTTCCTTAAGAGGTGTGATGTAGGCATTGACCCAATAATGGTCACCATTCTTGCATCGATTTTTAACAATACCCATCCAGGGTTGCCCGGATTTTAAAGCCGACCACAACATCCCAAATGCTTGAGTTGGCATATCCGGATGACGAATGATGTTGTGAGGTTGGTTAATCAACTCATCATAGGTGTAGCCTGAAATATTTTTAAATGTTTCATTACAAAAAATAATATCCCCACGCAAGTTTGATGATGAAACGATTTCGTCGCTTGATAAAAGGGATACTTCTTTTCCTGTTACGGGGCCATTGTTACGCATAAATACTCCTGGTGACTTGTCCTTAAAGTCTAGATGATGATGTGATGTTTGGTTACTGAATCGGTTGAGGAAATTTAGACAATGAGCAGTCACTATTTTCAGGGTCTTTTGCGGCAGAATTTTGACGCTTCGATAATCTCACAGTAAATATAATAATTATCTCTATTTATAATGAATTGTGCGCCATTTTTTTTGTAAGTTTGTCCCAGCTATCGGAGTTGTTTATGGAGTCTTGCTTGTCGCTTGATTAACCTAAGGGCAGGTAAATGGTTATTTACCTTTCATTCTTACTCGACAACTGAGGGTCTCGCCATGCAAAACTTACGATCTCAACCATTTGAAAAAGCTGAAGCCTCTTTTGGCCTTTCGATGCAAGCTCCCGTAACACTTCAACCACAAACTTATCGTCAAACCTTTGAAACCACCCTGAAGCATTCAAACGCAACGCAGAATGTCTACTTTTCCAATTTTTTTGAGTGGCAGGGAGCCACTCGCGAACGCTGGTTCTTTGAGTGCATTTCAAATGACATGCTTCAACACCTAGGCGTATTTATCACCAAAAAAGCACACAATGAATATTTAAAAGAGGCCTTCCCATTTCAAAAAGTTACATGTGAGCTAAACTCTTTCTCAATACAGAAGTGTTCATTTCATTTATTGTTCCGATTTTTTATCGATAATGAGTTAGCTTCCACTGGTTACCAACAAATTGTTTTCGCTAACAAGGAGAAGCGCATCGCAAGATTGCCTGATCACATTCTGAACAAGATTAGGAAATTTGAGTGTGATATGACGAAAATCGATCTGGGTAGATAGATTTTTTATCTATTTGCATCCAAAATGCTAGTAGGTTCATGGCATTTTGGATGCTCGATGATTCTAATGACATGGCTGGCAAGGTTTGTTTTATGTGTGGATTTTTATCTTGAAAGGATTTTATTTGACCCAATTGTACTATCGTCAAAATATATTGACAGCAACTGACCAATCGAGATGTAGCATTGAAAACAAATATTCCTTTATTTTTTTATCCGGCACAGATACTTTTTGTTGATGATAGTGAAGATTTTTTGTCGTCAATTGAGTTTTTGTTTTCAAATAAATTCAATACCAAATTATTTTCGTCGTCTGATCAGGCATTGGGTTATATCAGTAATAACACTGCTAATAAAAAGGATATGGTTCCGCAGATTTATGGCGAGTCTGATCAATGGATTAAACAGGTATTAAACCGACCACACCTAAAAAGATTTGATGAATCGCGATCTTACGAAGTTGCTGTTGTTGTGGTTGATTACATGATGCCGGGCATGAATGGCATTGAATTTTGTAAGCAGATCAACAATCCGGCAATAAAGAAAATTTTGTTAACGGGACATGCCGCTCCGAGTGACGTGGTTGACGCATTTAATAATGGTGTTATTCATTATTACATCAATAAAAGCCATGCTTATATGATTGATGAGTTGTCTAATGCTATCACCCGCTTGCAACGCAATTACTTTCAGGATCTTTCCAGCGGCATCAAAATGGACGCTGTGGATGTTAATACGCCATTTTTTACAGACACAAACCTGGCTGAATATTTCTTATCAATTTGTGCAGCGTTTAATGTTAAAGAATATTATTATTTGTCGAATCCATCGAGGTTTACACTTCAGGATGCTGCAGGTAAAAAGTGGATATGTCTGATTTACACAGAAGAGGATATTGAAGAGCATTTAAAAATTATGGAAGAGGAGGAAGCGTCTGATGAGTTGGTTGCTGCCATAGAATCACGCCAGTATATTCCTGCATTTTCATCAGAGGACGGTTATTACTCACATGAGCATGCAGATACCATGCGCGTATTTCCTGCTCAGAAGGTTGTTGGGAAAACTAATTATTATTGCGCTGTTATTTCCCAGGATGAAATTATTAATGATAAAAAAATCCTCATCCATAGCAATGGAAATCTGCATTAATTTCGCTTTATCCGGTTATTTAAAATAAAGGGTGAACAAAGTGTACTCGCCCAACCTGGATTCGCAGGTGATATCACCACCGAAAGATTCCATGACATTTCGACAAAAGGCAAGGCCAACACCGGAGTTCCTGCTTCTGTCTTTGGTGGTAAAAAATCTGTCGAAAACATGCGGCAAAATTTTTTCATCGATGCCGGCGCCATTATCCATAAACTCCACACGCTTTCCTTTTTGATCAGATATTATGTTGATCATAATGTTGCCTTCTTCCTTGTTTTTGAGAGCATCCAGTGAATTTTTAATCAGGTTTAAAATAACAAAGGTTAAAAATTCCGATGAGGCTATGACAATAAAATCTGCTCTGACATCAACTGATACGATTCTTTCAGAATCGTTTTTATAAGGGAAACTGCTAACCGCAGTTTCTATGCATTCTTTCATGGAAAAGGGTTTGAAATCTTTTTCATTTAAATAATGTGAAGTTGTGAGTGCCATCAGCATGTCAATCGCTTGGTTGGCTTGTGTGACTTCTCGTTCCAATATGTCAGCAGATTTACCGAGGTGGTTGAGTATGATGTCGCTGATGGGGGCATTCAATAATTTTTGTTCTTTAGCGATTCTGTAGCCCCGCAATATTTCGGGCATGTAATCGTTCAGCGCTTTGGATTGAACCCGTAAACTTGCTAAAGGTGTGCGCATTTCATGGGCGATACTGGCGACCATCATGCGGGAATCATCCATTGCATGATAGCGAACGGTAGCTATAGCAATTAGTCCCAAAGCAATCGCATTAAAGACTACGCCAAATGGATAAAATTCAATACCGTAGTTACACAGGTAATCAACAGCAGCCAATGAAAAAATCAATAAGCCAAAATTACAATATTGTAATTTTATTTTTTCACCGGCCTGAACCAGTTGTTGTTTTTTATAGGATAAAAATAATCCGTAGATGACTACGGCAGTTGTTTGGGTGACATGTATTGGATGTAAAATCCCGGCTTTGGGGTAATAGCCAAAAAAGTAATCGTATTTGCCATCGATAATCAAGTCAGTTGTTACGTGTATCGCAGCCAAAAACATTGATAACACATAAGACGCGTAGACCTTTTTCTTTTCGCGTTGTTGTCCGGTAATTTCAACTAAAAAATGAAATAAACTGGTAGGTAAAAATATAATTAGCAGCCATCCCAAATCAATCAGGTTCTGTGCGATTTTTTCATCATTGACTTGAAACAGAATGGCCCATAAAAATTGCCAGAAAAAGGTAGTGAGGCACAGAATCAAAAATGCGGTGGTGACTCTGTTGAGTCCCTTTGAATGAACAACGTATAAACCAAAAAAAAGAAACAACAGGGCAACTATGCCCGGTAAAATTGAAAACATATTATGCCGCTACTTTGGATTGATCGTATTGACTCAGTCGCTCCAGGCAGTTCATTAATTCAATCAGTGTTTTTTCGGGTAAATCGACAAATTGAATACAAATGCGTGTGCTGCGAAAAGGTTCCCTTTCCATTCGAAACGCACAAACCTTGCCCTTGCAACGTATGTGAATTTGATCATCCAATGTCATTTCGCACAAGGGTAATAATGCGCCATGGCGAAGTTGCCCCAATAAATTTCCGGATAAGCTGACACTGAATCCTCCGGTTGAGATGTCTTGTAACTTCCCGTAGCAGGGTTCAGCACCCAGTGTCCTTATTTTTACCAGGGTTGATACACCGCTCAAACCAAAACGTGTTTGTTGTCTGCGTGGTTGCCATTGCACCTGTTCCGGTAATGCCAATGCAATGCCCTGGGTACCAAATTGATTGCCGAAAGCAAGAATGGTGGATTCGACGACAATTTCCTCACCCTTGCGATGGTGGCGCAGCACCAAAGTGTCACCTATATCCAATAGATGTTGTTGGGGAAAAAGCTCATCAATCCAGATGATTCCTCTGTCCACATCCACAGCCAATATCAGGGTTTGATGCTGGTTTTTGCTTTGGTTCCATTTTACTTCCAGCAGTTGTCGGCTTCGTTCAAGCTGTATCAGGGGTATCACAGCATCCGGGTTACGTGAAATGTCGGATGCACGTTTTAATGCTTCAGTTTGTGCCAAAGAGGGAAAGTCTTTTGGCATAAAGTGATAATCAACCTTGGCAAGAAGGCGCTGAAAAAATCCCATGTTGACCTCGTGTCCAGCGGTAGTTTTGCCCGCTAATTTAATTAATCTCAATCAACACAGAGCAAGCGATATGCCAGTCTCATCATGGTGGATTATCAAGGCCTTGCTCCGGATTATCCGGCTAATTTTTGCCGCCGGATTTACATCATCGTTCCGCTACTGCAACAAATTTCCTGCAGAGGCAATCATCAGTTCGGTTTTGTTAATCATTTTGCTAATTCCGGTATAAATCGTTAGGCTCCGGTTTTACTTAATAAGAATGATAATCCCGGAGACACACTAATGAAAAAATCTTTTTGTAATAACCCGCTTCTCCCGATTGGCATAATGATACTTATGCTGCCTTTAACCAGTTGCGCCAACAAACCAATTCATAATCCTGACGCTGAAGAATGGGTGGAGCTTTTTAATGGCAAAGATTTGAAAGATTGGACGCCCAAAATATGCAAATATCCTTTGGGTGAAAATCTACACAACACGTTTTTTGTTGAAGAGGGATTGTTGAAAGTTCGCTATGACAATTACGAACAATTTGATGATAGATTCGGTCATATTTTTTACAACAAAGGGCCATATTCGCATTATCGAATTAAGGTGGAATATCGATTTGTGGGTGAGCAAGTCAAAGGTGGTCCAGCCTGGGCGTTTCGTAATAATGGCATCATGTATCATTCACAGGATCCCAAAACCATGGGAGTGGATCAGTGTTTTCCTGGCTGTATGGAATATCAATTTTTGGGCGGTAATGGTGTAGACCCGCGCACCACCGGTAATTTATGTACTCCCGGTACGCAAGTGGTGATTAATGGCAAATTGAATAAAGATCACGTGATTAATTCGTCCAGCTCAACATACCACGGTGATCAATGGGTAACGGCCGAATTAATTGTGCATGGAAGTGAAAAAGCCGAACATTTTATTAATGGTAAAAAAGTCATGGAGTACACAGATTTGCAGTGGGATGACGGTAGTCCAAATGGTTCTGGTTATATCGCGTTGCAAGCAGAAACCCATCCCGCCGATTTTCGACGTGTCAGTTTTTTAAATCTTGAAGGTTGTATGGATAAAAAAGCAAAAAACTATAAACGTTATTTTGTGAAAGATAAAAAAGAAGATTGTTTGTATTGATTTGAAAAATTTTTCCACGAATCAAAATTAATCGTCATTCCCGCGAAGGCAGGAATCCAGCAGTTAAAAATTTCAATTAAATTAAAGGCTGGATCCCTGCCTTCGCAGGGATGACGAAGTGGAACTAAACAAAAGTGGATTATTTTAAATTTCAATGCCCCTCATTCTCTTCTTTCACCAAAGTAGACAAATAAGCCACCAAATCGCGCAACTCAGCTTTGCTCAAACCTTGTCCCATTGCGGGCATGGGTGATATACCACCGAATTCCAGTTTGGAAATTTTATCGCGTGAAATTACATGGGTTTTATCGCCAGCAGTTACAGTAATTTCATTTTTATTTTCTGAATCAAACGAACCTTCAACGCGAATTCCATCTTTCATCACAACTGTGACTCTACCAAAACCAGGTGCAATACGTGCGGCGGGCGCAATCATTGCCTCCAGCATTTGTTCTTGTGAGATGCGAGTGGCAATAGTGGTCAGCTCCGGGCCTATGCGATTACCGCGATGACCAACCATATGACAACGTACACATTGAGCAGAATTGCTGTAGCGAAATAAATTCATGCCTTTTTCAGGATCACCGCCATAAATCGCTTCACGATAGACATCAAGTGGATTTTGTTTATCTTTTTTCGCTTCATAAGTAGCCAGCAATTGGGTTAATTCAGGCGAATTTATTTTTTCAACAGCTGTTATTAATTCAAGTTGTACTGCCGGTGCTATTTTTCCCTCCAGTAATAATTGCATTTGTTCACGAAATAGCAGATCAGCTTCTGGCGCTTTAATGTTTGCCAATGACAGCAGAGCTGCTTGTTGTTCACCCGCTGTTCCATTTTTTAATAATAATCTGTGCATGTCGACACT
>CBFGPN010000039.1:0-25383 GCA_965650675.1 uncultured Cellvibrio sp. | reverse complement strand
TCGTAAGTTTGATTAACGACATTGCGGACCAAACCAACATCCTCGCACTTAACGCTGCAATTCAGGCATCTATGGCCGGTGACGCAGGCCGCGGGTTCGCGGTGGTAGCGGACGAGGTTCAACGCCTTGCGGAACGTTCCGCAGCGGCGACAAAACAAATCGAGGCACTGGTAAAAACCATTCAAAACGATACCAACGAAGCGGTAACGTCGATGGAACAAACCACCTCTGAAGTGGTGCGCGGTGCGCGCCTTGCACAGGATGCGGGTGTGGCACTGGAAGAAATTGAAAACGTATCGACATCGCTTGCGGAATTGATCCAGAACATTTCGAACGCAGCGCGCCAACAAGCCTCGTCTGCAGGTCACATCTCCAACACGATGAATGTTATTCAGGAAATTACCACGCAAACATCCGCAGGTACTTCAGCTACGGCGCAATCGATTGGTAACCTGGCTGCCATGGCACTGGATCTTCGTGAATCGGTAGCCGGTTTCAAATTGCCGGAAGAGGATGTGGATACACGCCGTTTTGCGCAGGCACCAGCCAATCGCAACAGCGCCAATGAATATGATTCTGAAATTATTGATCTGGATGACGAATTGTTACCGGACGATGACCTCTACTCAGAATCCAGAGCCTGATCACCCGGAGAGTTTCAAACAGGTGTTATATGGCTTGGTCACTGCGCTCGCTACCAGAACTCACCGAAGAACAATTTGCCCAATGGGGCAAATTGTTTGAAGAGCGAACGGGAATACAAATTGTGCCGCAACAAAAACCCTGGTTGGAATCGCAGGTGTTTGCGCGCATGCGCGAATTGCGATACGAGCATTATGATGACTATCTGGCTTTTGTTTCGACAGGTGTTGCCGGTAGGTTGGAGTGGGCAATTCTTGCTGACAAAGTTTCCGTTAAAGAGACCACTTTTTTTCGGCATCGTGATTCTCTGGAATATGTTCGCCATTATCTCCAGCAAAAAATTTACAACAAAACATTAACAGACAGTTTTGATGTCTGGAGTATAGGCTGCTCAACCGGTGAAGAGCCTTATTCACTGGCGATGGTCATCAACGATTGCTTTGAACTGGCAAATTTAAATTCCTATTACGGTGTAACTGCCATGGATATCAGCCAAACCGCTTTGGCTGTTGCACGTAAAGGGCGCTATCAAAAACGCCGGATGGAATTAATGAAACCGGAAGAGATAAAACGCTATTTTATCCAATGCACGGATGGCAGTTATGAAGTTGCCAGCAAATTGCGCGAGCGGGTTTGTTTTACACAAGCCAATATTATCAATGCTCGCCAATTACCGAATGTGAAGGTTGATGTTATTTTTTGCCAGAATTTGTTGGTTTATTTTCGTCGCTGGTTGCGACGTGATTTATTAAATGCGTTAGTCGATCGCTTGAAACCAGGAGGACTTTTAGTCGTCGGTTTGGGTGAAGTGGTCGATTGGGAACATCCGAATATTCAGCGCACTGAAGATGATCATGTGCAAGCATATTTGCGTGTTGAGCCAAAATAAAATGAGGAACGACCTGCATGGCAGATAATCGTAATTATGCCGCTCTTGATTGGCTGGTACATGAAATCAGTGAGACCCTGAAAGAAGCGCGTCAGTCACTCGAAAGTTACGTTGAGAACCCCGGTGATACAGCAAGAATCCGTTTTTGCCTGACACACATCCATCAAGTGCATGGCAGCTTGCAGATGGTGGAATTTTATGGCGCCGCCATGCTTGCCAACGAAATGGAACAACTCACCCAGGCGATGATTGCCGGTCGCGTCAGCAATGCCACTGAAGCACAGGAAGTGTTGATGCGTGCGATATTGCAATTTCCGATTTATCTGGAACAAGTCAAACAAACCCGTCGTGACAATCCATTAATTGTATTGCCCCTATTAAATGATTTGCGCGCAGTACGCGGCGAAAGTTTACTCACTGACACCAAATTATTTATGCCCAATCTGGCACCGGCCAAAAAAGTATCCGGCGCTCGTTTGGATGTCACACAAGACAACGTGCAATTTCAAGCCATGGCGCTCAAGTTGCGTCAGATGTATCAATATGCTGCGTCAGGTTTCATTCGCGGTATTAACACTGACGAAAACTTGTCTTACTTACAAAAAGTGTTTTCGCGCATGCAAAAACTGACGCACGGAACTGCACGTTTTGCACTCTGGGATATTTGTCTGGCGCTGCACGAAGCTTTGGCAGTTGATGCACTGGAACCCAGTGTTGCAGTTAAAAATTTACTGCGTCAGTTGGATAAGGAAATCAAATTATTGGCCGTGCACGGGGTGAAGGCACTAACCAGTTTCACCAATGATGAATTAATCAAAAACTTACTTTATTACGTTGCGCGTGCAGGTAAAAATTCACCCGGATTTTTACCTAATTCCCACCTGCAGCGCGTCTATGAAAATTACCAGCTGGAACAAGCTTTACTGGAAGGTAAGGAAGCGGCCAATGGTGAACCGACCAACATGATTGCAGCCCCCGATGCTGAGGCCATGCGTTCGGTTGTTGCGGCACTGAAAGATGAATTGAATCTGGTGAAAAATGCACTGGATATTTGTCTGGCTGGTGGCGACCACCATCAAAGTATTTATGAATCTCTGCCAATTATTAAACGTGTTGCTGACACACTGGCGGTGCTGGGTCTCGGTAATATCCGCAAAAAATTATTGCAACAAGGTTCGAATTTAAAACAAATTGTTGAGTCTGGAAAAAATCTCACCAACGACGAACTTCTGGGTGCAGCAAGCCAAATCATCAGTATCGAAAATACACTGGATAGTTTGCTCGATAGCAATCCAACCTTACAGGAACCCGGTTCGGATGCAGAAATCACATTGACTCGCGCCAAGGAGGCTGTATTACGTGAATCCCGCAACGGACTTGAACACGCAAAAGACGCCATAGTGGAATACATTGCGTCGCAGTGGAACGTCGAACATTTGCAACCAGTTCCGGCAACTTTGCGGGAAATTCGTGGCGGTTTGGAAATTATGCCACTGCCACGGCCAGCAAAAATTTTGGGGGCTTGTGCCGCTTATATCGAAGAACAATTGTTACTGAATGAAGAGCGTCCACAGTGGTCAACGCTTGATACCTTGGCAGATGCTATTACCAGTGTTGAATATTATCTGGAACGATTAACCAGCGGTGGCCGCAAAGAAGAAAATGATTTGCTGTTAACGGTTGCCGAAGAAAGTGTTGCCTCTCTCGGTTACGCTGTGGCCAACATTGAAAATCTGGAAAGTTCACCGGAAACCAATCTTGCAGAAACCAAACCGGTCGCTCATTCCACTGATGAAGATTCCGAAAATTTAAGTGCTGCTTATGCACTGTTGCAACCTGAAGTGGAAGAGGTTGTAGAAAAAGTTTCTTCAAATGTGCAAATCAAATCCAGTATTGAAGAAGAAATTGTTGAAGAAAATGACGAGCCCGAATCGACGCCCATAGTTGAAACCACGAGTGTTGCTGAAAAAATTTCTCCCACCGAAAAAACTCCTCCAGCTGCTGCTACTGCAGTCGGCGGCGGAGTGATTACACGCGATAACAACGATGATATCGATGAAGAGATCATCGAAATATTTGTTGAAGAAGCAGCTGAAGTGACTGCTACTATCGGAGAATTTTTCCCGCTCTGGGCAGCTGATCAGGAAGATAAAGATTCATTGATTGAGTTCCGCCGTGCATTCCACACATTGAAGGGAAGCGGACGCATGGTAGGCGCAAACGAAATTGGTGAGTTGGCATGGTCTATCGAAAACATGTTGAACCGTGTCATCGACCACACCATAGATGCAACCGCCATCCACATTAATATTATTGAAAAAGTTCGGCAGTTATTACCCGACATGATCGCGGCTTTCCGCGATAACTCCCCCAATCCACATGCAGCTCTGGCAGAAACATACCGACAACAAGCACATAGTTTGTCGCAGGGCATTATTCCTGTTGAATTGCAAAATGAAACTGCATCCACTGCAACCTCATCACCTGTTGAAGAAGTTGAATTGGATGAATTGGTATTGGATACAGAAGAAATTCTCGCAGACGCAGTTCAGGATCAATCTGACGAGCAGGATTTAACTGTAGAAGTTTCATCTGATGATGAGGATATTATTGAGCTGGAAGATGAGCCAGAAGAGTTGACGCTTGAATTGGTTGATGAATCAACCGCAGATTCCGATGATATTGAAGAACTGGAATTGGAGCTTGACGAAAACGATCAGGCTGATGAAGTGAATTACCCTGAAATTTCAGAAGAAACTTATATCAGTCAGGCTTATGCAGAGGCGTCTGCGAGTATTGAAGATACTGTCGAAGAAATTGGTGTTGAAGATAACGGTATTGAACAGAGTCAGGAAAACACCTTGCCTTTGATGGAAGTTATCGCCGAAGAAAGCGAAGACACTATTGAAGCAGAACATATTGCGCCTGCCGTGCAAGCAACAGAAATACCGGAACACCATCTGTTGGATATTGATGATCCCGATGCACAACTCTGGGAAATTTTCTGCGCTGAAGCAGAAAGCCATTTGCAAGTAATTGCGGAATTTATTGCCTTTATGGAATCTATCGCACCGCTGTATGAACCACCCAGCGAACAGATTCAACGTGCACTGCATACCTTGAAAGGCAGCGCACATATGGCAGAAATTACACCCGTTGCTGAATTGGCAGCACCGCTCGAGAGATTGCTGAAAGAATTGCGCTCTTATCACGTCAGAATTGATGATGATATTTTGCAACTTCTGCGTGATACAGTTGATTACACTCAATCTGCGTTGTTACAACTCAATCAAAATGAATCTGTCACTATTCCTCGCCTGCAACAATTTATTGCGCGGGTAAATGAATTACGTGATCTGCACATCACACCACTGATTCGCCAACAAGAATTAGCCGAGAATGGAAAGCGTCCGGTCGATCCGGAATTACTTGCTGTATTCATGGCAGAAGACATGAATTTGTTGTTGAACTCGGACAAAATTATTGACCAGTGGCAAACAAATCCAAACGACACTGCCCCTTTGTATCCAATGGTTGCAGAATTGAATCGCCTGACCCAGGCAGCAGCTCACGCGTATTTGCCGCCTATGGCTGAATTGGGCGAAAAAATTCGTACAGTTTACGACGCCATCATTGCGGGCCATTTGATTTGTAATTCATCTATCTGTGCCAGTTTAAACGCTGCACATTCTGCGTTGTTGGACATGGTAGATGCCGTTGCTGCGGGACAAAACCTGTTGCGTATACCTGATGGCATTAACGAAGTGCTGGATGAAATCCTCAGCAATGAAATAGTGACCCTGACAGCACTGAGCGATGACCTGCATCAGGAAGCAGAAGATTCTGAAGTTGAAATTGAATACAGTGAAATACCATTACCAACAGCAGAAATCGAAATCACTGAGCAAGCCGATGCAGATCAGGATGAAGAAATTTATTTAATGGACGAAGAGGATGAGCTTGCAGTTGCAGAGGAAACCGTTGAGCTTATTATTCCTGAAGAAACATCTGCAACTTATATCCCAAGTGATCTGGATGAAGAACTGGATCAAACTTCTGAAGAAATTTTGAAAAATATTCATGCGGCCAACCTTGCCGATTTTGCGCTTAAATCTGCTTCGCCCGAGAAAGCACCTCCAGCGGCTGTTCAGGCTGAAACGCTTGCAACCGATGAAGAAGACGATGAAGATTTCGATGCGGAAATTGTTGAAATATTTGTCGAGGAAGCAGCCGAATTACTGGATGATCTGGACAGGTCTTTGCACGACTGGCAAGAAGATTGGAACAATCAGGATGCCATCGAAGAGATGAAGCGCTTGCTGCACACCTTCAAAGGTGGTGCACGTTTGGCAGGCCTCACCCGCATTGGCGATTTGTCGCATGACTTTGAAACCCAGATTATTGATCTGGATACCGATAGCCAACTGGATCAGATTTTCTTCCAGAAATTACACGAATATCAGGATCAACTGCATTCCGGTGTTAATCGCGCACGTGCGCGCTTGAATGGTGAGACACCAGCAGCTGTAACGCCTCAATTGCCGAAGCCATCTGTTGAAGAACAGGCCAGCAGTTTTGGCAAACCCACAATTGTGGTTGATAACACCCGCGCTGCTGCCTTTGAACCAGTGGATGAGGATGATTTGCCGGAAGTAGACAGCAATCCGAATGTCGTCGCTTTTACGCCCAGACCCAAACCGGAATTACCGGCTACCACTGCAACCGGCAACAAGAATTTACCTGACTTTATTACCATGCCCGGCTCTGCGCAGGCGCATTTGGCAGCCCGACGCACAGGTCCGCAAGAAGTGGTCAAAGTGTCCGCTGAGTTGCTGGAAGAGTTGGTAAACCTTGCGGGTGAAACCTCTATCAGCCGCGGCCGTATGGAACAGCAGGTAACTGACCTGGGTGGTGCTATCGAGGAAATGGATTCCACCATCCAGCGTCTGCAGGAACAGCTGCGTCGTCTGGATATTGAAACTGAAGCACAAATTCTGTTCCGTCAGGAACAAATGGCGCAGCACGAAGAATTTGACCCACTGGAAATGGACCGTTACTCCCAACTCCAGCAATTATCGCGTTCATTAATCGAGTCGGCCTCTGACTTGATGGATTTGAAATACACCCTGTCGGATAAAACCCGCGACACTGAAACACTTTTGTTGCAACAGTCACGCATTAACACCGATCTGCAAGAAGGCCTGATGCGTTCACGCATGGTGCCCTTCTCTCGTCTGGTTCCCCGTTTGCGCCGCATAGTCAGACAGGCAGCCACTGAACTGAACAAAGAAGTCGATTTCGATTTGGATAACGTCGAAGGCGAAATGGATCGTACCGTATTGGAACGTATGGTTGCCCCTCTCGAGCATATGCTGCGTAACGCAGTAGACCATGGTATCGAAATGCCCTCCGACCGCTCTGCCGCTGGCAAATCGGCCAATGGCCGCATACTGCTCAGCCTGGCGCGTGAAGGCGGCGATGTGGTATTGCGACTGAAAGACGATGGTCGCGGGATCAACTTGCAACGTGTACGGGAAAAAGCAATCGAACGCGGATTGATGGCCGCTGATGCAAGACTCGCCGATGAAGAAGTGATCCAATTTATTTTGCACGCCGGTTTCAGTACCGCTGAAAAAGTCACCCAGATATCGGGTCGCGGTGTGGGTATGGATGTGGTCGCCTCCGAAATCAAACAGCTCGGCGGCAACATGGTGATCAACTCTGTCTGGGGACAGGGAACCGAATTCATCATTCGCTTACCATTCACCGTATCGGTTAACCGTGCACTGATGATCCAGATAGGTGAAGACCTCTACGCAGTACCCTTGAATACCATCGAAGGTATTGTGCGTGTCAGCCCCTTTGAACTTGAACATTTCTATCAGGATCCTGCCAGCAAGTTTGAATACGCAGGTGAACAATATCTGGTGCGTTATCTGGGTGGATTCCTGGATACCGACAACAAACCCAAACTGGACGGCCAAAGCTTGCCATTACCGGTGATACTTGTTCGCAGCGCCGATCAAACCGTTGCTTTGCAGGTGGACCGACTTTTGGGTAGCCGCGAAATTGTGGTGAAGACACTGGGTATGCAATTTGGCTCCGTACGCGGAGTATCGGGAGCCACCATCATGGGTGATGGTAGCGTAGTGGTGATCCTTGACCTGCACGCCATGATCCGTGAACAACGCGCCCTGAACCTGCAGCTGCTGGAACTGCCAAGCTTGTCGGCTCCAGCCCCGGAAGAAGATTCTGGCGAAAAAACCGTTATGGTGGTGGACGATTCGGTAACTGTGCGCAAGGTAACCAGCCGCTTCCTGGAGCGCGAAGGTTTCCGTGTTATCACCGCAAAAGACGGCGCCGAAGCATTGCAATTACTGCAGGATCAAATCCCGGATTTGATGTTGCTGGATATTGAAATGCCTCGAATGGACGGCTTTGAAGTCGCGAAAAATGTTCGTTCCAGCTCGCGCATGAAAGATTTGCCTATCATCATGATCACCTCCCGAACCGGCGACAAACACCGCGAGCGTGCATTCGGTTTAGGCGTCAACAAATACATGGGCAAACCCTATCAAGAGGACTTGTTGCTGGCCAACATCAGGGAATTGTTGAAACAGCGAGTGCATTAATACTGTGGCTGGATTGCAAGTGGGGCTTGTGGTTGACACAGCCAGTAAGCAAATTCCACTGACCCAACTCATCTTGCAGGCCGGGCACAGGGTTGCGTGCCACTGGGTACTGAGTTCAGGCACCGCCCCTGAACTCATAGAACCCCAGGTCTGGTTGCTGGATATTTCCAGTGATTATGAAGGTGAGTCGCCTCTGGTTGACCAGTTACTCAATCAGGATCAGGTGCCTGTGTTGTTGATTGACAGTTCCGAAGCAAAACATTTTGCAGAAGGTCAAGCCGCCTGGATGAGGCGCACCCAACAGCGCTTGCAACAACTGACTGGCGACATAGAGCTCCAAAAAAACAAGGCCGCCAATGAATGCTGGATACTGGCCGCCTCAACCGGTGGTCCGGGGGCTGTAAACCGGTTTATCCAGGAACTGCCGATTGATCTATCGATTGCTTTTTTGTACGTGCAGCATATTGACCCGCGACAAGGTGAGAGTCTGGCGCGCAGCATGAGCAAAAGTGCAGGTTATGTTTGTGAAGTGGCAGAACATGGATCTGTATTGTCTGCTGGCAAAATCCTGCTGCTGACATCAAAAGAACGAATTGAAGTATTACCCAATAAAACCCTGTGCCTGCATAAAGACAGTGTTTGGAATGGCAACTACGTACCTTCGATCAATCAATTGGTCGCCAATGTTGCCCGTATTTACAAACAGTCTTGCGGCTTGATTATTTTTACCGGCATGGGTGATGATGGTGCCGCCAGCTGTCGTTTGTTAAATCAACAGGGAGGCGTGATCTGGGCACAATCACCCGAGAGTTCCACCAGTGATTCCATGCCACAAGCGGCTATTGCCACCAATTGTGTCAGCCTCATCGGAACCCCCGAACAACTGGCGCACGCACTGGTTGCACGACAAGCATTAGCCTGAGTATCAAATTACTAACAGAGTAACGACTATGACAGAAATTCAGCAAATTGAAGGAAGCACTCAGGAAGTTGCCAGCCTGCTGATTCCCATGAACGGAAACCATTTGCTAATTCCGAACGTAACGGTTGCTGAAATTGTTCCTGTGAGCCAGGTCACACCCGTACTACGTTCTCCCGATTGGTACCTTGGCAACTGCCGATGGCGGGAACAAACTGTGCCTTTGCTTGCCTATGAAGTATTAAATGGCGATGAAAAACCTTTTGTAAACGCACGTTCACGTTTTGCTGTATTGAACACCACCGGAAAAGACGATTCACTGCCATTTATTGCTGTATTAACCCAAGGCTTGCCCCGACTGGCGCGCGTGACTGAAGAAGAAATTATGAAGCGCGATGATGTCGAAAATAAAAGCTTTGAATTAATGCATATATCATGGGCGGGTGAAGATGCAGTGATTCCCAACATTCCCAAAATGGAATCTTTCTTTCTCAATTATTTACTGACCAATAAACGTTAAGATCTCAAGATGCAAATTACATTTTTAAAATTCAGTTTTATTTTATTTATCACCACACTGCTGGCAGCCTGCGGCGCCGAGCGCGACACTCCTTTTAATCCCAGTGGCGGCACCTCCTCTTCTTCCAGCATTCCTGTTGGTGCATCCATCACCATGAACCTGCTTTATCAAAGCGATGCACCGCAACCCACTTTTGTTGAAACTGCCAGCAAACAAATTGTCACCATCCGCACCCAGGATGAATTCGATTTTTTCTGGGATACCTATGCCAATGGCCAAACCTTTAATGAAATCGATTTTGAAATCGGCCAGGTCATACTGTTGGATCTGGGCAACATAGGCACTTGCACACAATTACTGAACTACCGCAGCAACAAAGCCAACGAATTTTCTGACAACACAGTACGCGTAGTCTTCTCCTATCGCGACACCCAAAACAGCTCATCCACATCCAGCTTCAGCGAATCAAGCTGCGCCAACATAGAAAACAAACGCCCCTTCTATTTTTACTATGTTGAGTCCCGCAAAAAAATCGTGGTTGAAGAGCAAGTGATTTATTGATTGGATGCAGCAATTAAAAACGGCTTCGGAAAAAAGCGAATCAAATTTGATTCGCTTTTTTGTTTTCTAAAAAACACAAGGAATTCCTCAGCCTGAAAGCTGAAAAAGCACTCCATAAATGGATATCACTGAAATAGGAAAATCTGATCGAGATATAAAAATTGTGAACACTTTAAAATATTCTGGATTATTCTTTATTATCAGCGCAGTCCTGATAATTTTATTAGGACTGAGCACATACCTATGGAAACCTATCGATGCCCAAGTTTCTTACTACAGTAAAAATAATATTTGCATAGGTGGATATTCAAACGTTTCGCATCCAAGAGTTCAACAAATCAAATCGGGCATCTGCAATTACATTAGTATTGACTATCACTACACATTGCATCAGAAATTATACTCAAAAAAATTTATCGGGTTTTACCTGCCCATCAATGTTTATTTAGAGCTAGTGGAGCCATATAAAAAAATAACCGTCTACTATCTACCTTTCTTTCCTGACGTGTCAGTTATTAAAAGAGGAGTCGGCTTTGGATTGACTTCAATTTTATTTTTCATAGGTTACTTTTGTTTACTGGTAAGAAAAAAGCTTTTGAACCTAAGCACTGAAAAATACAGTAATACTACCGATTGAAAATATGGAGACATAGTTTTCGCCTGAAAACTTGCAGCGCAGTAAAAATTATTCAGTAATTTTTCAAAATTTCGATAAAAATAACCCACGCGATAAATCAGGTGGGTTATTTTTCCAATTAATATTGGAATAACAGTTAAGAATTAACTCAGCAATTTTTTTCGCTGATGCTGATATTCGCGCTCACTGATTAATTTATCACGGCGTAAGGATTCCAATCTTCTTAGTTTTTCATCGAACGACAATTCAACTTTTTTAGTTTCTATATCAATCTCTTCAGTTGCTATTCCCTTTTCAGTAAACACATTGATTGCGCTAAAAATAACAACCGCCAGCACAACACCTACCCATATAACTCCAAAAAATCCCGACTGCGCTAAAAGACCGCTAAATATTCCAAAAACGCCCATAAAAATCCCTACTACCATAACGGCACCAGATACAGCTTTTCCAGGTTTCACTCTAACTGTTTTCATGCTGAGTTCCTCTTATTCAATAGCCAAAGGCCCCATCTCTGAAAGATATCTCTGTTTTTGAATTTCATAAGCTTTTCTAGCGCTTTCTGGTATTGAATTATCAAAGGCACCCAGCCCTAGCTCAATTCTTTTTTGTTCCAACTCATCGTAAATTTTATGTGCCTTCATACGAACTTGATTCTTATCAGCCTCGCTTAAGCTAGTGGGTAACCCGAGATGTTGGTATGCGTTAAAAAACATTCTTTGCTGATCGTATTTATCAGCCAATGAGCCTCGCATTGCCATAAACTCATAGTGCGCCAGTATAGTTGTCACCGTATCCAGTTTTTCTTCATCTGTTAAATTTGGAGATAATAGCTTCCTAACCTCACGATTCAACCCCGGCATTGAGGTAAGCAATTGCCTATCCCCATATAAAATAGTCTTTTGCACTAGCTCATTGTGCTTTTCATTATAGATGAGAACATTTTCTGGATTTTGCTCATTTTTTAGCAACTCAAGATAACGCAATGCTAGCACTTTCATAGCCCTTACATCGCCATTTTTAATTAGCTGTTCTAACATATTATCATCGTAAGTAGCATAATCTTGATGTTCAATTTTTGACTTAGTTACATCATCTTCGTGCCAATCTACTAAATTCTGTCGATCTTCATCTGTTATTCCATGTGCATCTTTTGTATCAGCACCAGATTGGACTTGCTCGATTCTATTATTTGAGATTGAGGAAGCAGAAGAATCGATTGTATTTGCTACATTTATTTTTTTGCTTTCAGAAAAAAACACTTGCCAAAAGGCAAGTGTCGAAACTACAAAAAAAATAATGATTACAGTTTTTTTGATCATATCAATTTTCTCAATAATCTTATTTATAAAATTCAGCACATTGAGCGTTATTCCACGAGCGGGCAACAGCTTCTTGATTCGTTTTTCTTTCAGCGCACAGTTTCTCGCCCATGTTCTGATAGGATGACACTGTATTAATACACTTCTCATAATTAGGGTTTTGAATCGTATATGTAATTGACCCAAACAAAAATCTGTATTCCCCTCCTCCAGAAATAGACCATTCGCCATTACTCAAACTATTACAATTACCAACTTCTCTAGCAAAATCTTTTGCAGTTTCTGACATACACCTTCCATTCTCGTTTTCTATTTTCCCCTTTTCGTCAGCGCATTGCTTTTGTTTATGAGCTTCTGTGCTAAAGGTAGGGCTATAGCTCGTATTTACAGCAGGTGGTTGTGTCAAACCACTGGGAATAGAACCTCCAACAGGATAACAAGCAACGGTGTGTGTGCCGGAAGGCACGCAGATTATCTGCGCAAATGACACTTCAGAAATCATTATCAACATTAAAAATAGAAAACCCCAATACAATTTTTTCATTTTTTTAAAAACTCCATAATAATAAATGACACCTTTCAAACTATAAGTTCAGTTCGATACAAATGTGATTAAATTGAAATACAACAAGAGAGGAATTTGGCGACAGGATTTTCGTCTAATCCCTGACTTACTTTCGGAGCGGGAGGCTACCCCCCCCCCAATGACATTTGTCAATTATTATTTTTGGACATTATCTTTGAACAAACGATTGAAAAACTTAAATTGATATAAGCCGAAAGACACTGCACGTTATTCAGCAACAAGTGCGCTCACACCAACCACTTCTCCACCGGCAGATCATCAATAGTTTCACCAGCGGGCGGGGTCGCATCGGGTTTGTAGCCTTGCTTTAACGCATCCAACACGCTTTGATGGATCAATTGTCCTGCGCGCATTTTTCGATTTACTTTTTCCAGTTTAAATTTTTCGATTAATTTTCCGACGACGGGAATTGAATTCCAGAATTCGTTATAGCTGTTGCGGATTTCACCTTCGGGATTTTGCATTTTCCATCCGGGGATGTGGGATAAATCCAATATCAAGCCCTGGTGTTGTACTTCGTTTAACATCCAAAAAAGTGCGATATTGGAAAGATTGGAATCGACATAACCACCACCTACATTTGAATGAGCACCAACGAACCAACATTCTTTCATGGTGATAAATGTTTTCGCATCAAAATAAACAGGGAGAAATTCTTTTCGTTGTTCATCCAGTGCTAATGCCTGACGAAAATGTTGGATGTTATTTGGGCTTTCCTGATGAAAATCATTAAGACTGTCAGCCAATGCCAGCGCACCTACTGTCTCCCACACCCCCACAAAGTCGATATTCACTGATTGCATGGCGCTTGATTTTGTATAACCGGATTTTTTATCGCGATAAGCATTCAATAGCTCCCACAATTCAACATCGCTAATTAATCGTGGACGCTTGGGCAAACCTACATAGTCAATAAATCCTGTCAAACTGCGCAATGCAAAAGCGCCTCGACTGAATGCAAATCCGATAATTTTATCGCCGGTTTGCCAGCGTTCAGCCAAAAACCGGTAAGCATCGACTATGCGTTCCGTTGTTCCTGCGCCAGTTGTACCTTCAAATTTCTTTGCCAATTCCGAGCCTCTGGATCCCACACCGTTCAAATATAATATTTCGCCCGATTGCTGTGACAAAGCTGCAATTGAACCGTAGGGTTTTGTGTCATCCAGCCTTTGTTGACTCAGAGATTCCCAGGTAATTTGTACATTGGTTTTAGTGACCGCTTCCTGCCGGTCGATTGGATCCAAATCTGTTTCTCCCGGCGCATTCCAAGTGCCATCAATACATATCACCCAGATTTTATTCATATCAGCCTCATTAATCATTATTGTGGATTCGCACTTACTATAGTCCCGCTATGCGAACCATACAGCAATTCACTTAATCGTGAATAATTCACAAAGAGAAATACGCCATCTGCACTTGCCCCTTAATAGAAACAGGGTAATATCAGCCTACAAAAATACTATCAACCAAATTTGGAGTTGCCATTATGTCGTCAAGAAATTTAATTTATCTTCTTGGCATTGGATTAAGTTCATTGATCCTGACTGCCTGCAGCAATACTGATACAGCATCAACGTCTGCCGAAGCGCAAACAATTGCAGCCGCCCCCAAAACAGATGATTACCAGGTCGTTGATTGCCTGTTACCCGGGCAGGTTCGCAGTTTGGGTAGTTCAACTTATTTAACACCGCGCCGACCCGTGTTAACAACCGCAGCTGACTGCAGAATTCGCGGCGGTGAATTTGTTGAATTTGATCGTGCTGATTATAAAACTGCATTGAATGTCTGGATGCCCACAGCAGAAGCAGGTGACGCTGAAGCACAAGCTAACGTCGGTGAAATTTTTGAGCGCGGATTGGGCGGCAGCCCCAACTATAAAGCTGCCGTTATCTGGTATCAAAAAGCAGCAGCTCAGGGTAATTCCCGAGCCCAATTTAATTTGGGAACTTTGTATGAACAAGGCCTTGGTGTTCCCAAAGATAAATTGATTGCACTCAACTGGTATCGCAAAGCCTGGGGAATGCCGGAAGATTCTCTGGTTTACCAATCCGCCGCCGCTGAAGCCAACAATGAATTGCGTGCACAATTGCAAAAAAATCTCGACGAAAAAAATCAGCAAATTGGTTTTCTAAAAAATCAGATTGCTACTCTTCAAGCTGATTTGCAAAAAGCCAACACAGTGGATGGTGAAAAACAAATGGCGTCCTTGCAAACCTGGATTAAAAATCTCGAAGCCGAACAATTGCTCGCCAGAAAAGATATGGATCAATTGCCACAAATACGTGAACCCAAAGCCATTCCACAAACGGTAACATCGTCATCCGGTAATATCACGATTAACACCAAGGGTATGCAGTTTGGAAAATATTACGCGTTGATTATTGCCAATCAAAATTACGACAACATAGATGATTTACGCACACCCCACGCAGACGCATTGCGTGCAAAAAAAATCCTTGAAGAAAATTACGGATTCAACGTCACCATGTTGCTGGACGCTGACAATGCGGGGGTGATGAAAGCGATTAACCAGTTGAATGATGCGATTGGCGATGATGACAATCTGTTAATTTTTTACGCGGGCCACGGTTCCAGAATCAAAAGTGGCGAATTCGAAGCCGGTTATTGGCTGCCACGTAATGCCAATACTCCACCCGATGACACCTTCTGGGTTTCAAACGAATTTGTTACACGTCACCTTGCACGCTTAAAAGCAAAACGCATCATGGTGGTTGCAGATTCCTGTTATGCAGGTTTGTTGTCCACATCACCGGGTTATTTATTCATGAGCGAAAAAGCCAATTACAGTGAAGAATATATTCGTTACAAATTGCCAAAACGTTCACGCCTGTTGTTATCTTCCGGTGGTGATATGCCCGTACTGGATAATCAAGGTCAGGGACACTCCGTATTTGCGCGTGCCTTCCTCGATGTTCTGGAACAAAGTAGCGGCATTTTGAGTGGCCCGGAATTATTTTTAAAAATCAAAAATCAGGTTACCAATAAAGCAGAGTCTGTGGGCTTTCAACAGATCCCAGAGTTCAAACCCATCAAGGGTGCAGGACACGAAATCGGCGATTTCTTTTTCGTTAAACAATCTTAAAGGAGATAAATATGAAATTTTTATTTAAACCATTTGCACTTTGTCTGTTACTTTCACCCGCAATTGCCAGTGCAGACATGCTGGATCTGGTTGATGACTTTTCAACAGATCTGGAAAAAAATACCGCACGTGGTGTTGTGCAAACTTATAACGATTTATTAAATTTGGGATGTGCAAACACCGCAGGAGGTTCAAGCTCAGCCGCAGCTTCCAGCGCTCCCAGTACCGAAGCACCACCTACCGCCAATGCACCCCGATTACCCACCAGCTGTACCGGTGCCACACTTGCGCTTTACAACAAAGTCAAAGCATTAATTGATACCGCTAATGCAATTTCCGGAGAAGATGTTTCGACACCCTCGAATCTGGATCTGGACGAGGCAGAATTGGGCAATGCATTGCAATGGAACGCTGTTGAAGAATACAACGCGCAATCTTCACTCACGGCTGATTTTTTACAAACCCAGATGTCAGGCCTTTCCAGTCGAATCAGCGCATTACGTTCGGGTGCAAGTTTCGGCACATTAAATCCTGCAACTATTTATCAAGGTTATGCCGCAAATAATCTTTCTGGATCTGGCGCTGCAGCAGATGATGACGCATACAGTCGCCTCGGTGGATTTATTAATTACAGTGGTTCATCGGGCGACAAAGAATCTACCCCCTGGGAAGATGCTTTTGATGTTGATGGTTTTGATCTCACTCTGGGCGCCGATTATCGTTTTAATAGCGAATGGATTGGTGGTGTTGTTCTTGGATTAACCAATCAGGAAATTGATTTTGATAGCAGCAAAAGTGTTGTCGATGGCAGCATAGAATCCGAAGGTTACAGCCTGATGCCATTTGTGGTTTATCAACAGGAAAATATGTTTGCCAGTTTGTCACTTGGTTATCAGGTTTTGTCATTTGATACTGTGCGGAATATTCAGTATGCATCAGGCGTAAATTCCAGCGTGCCTGATACTGATTCCACTGTAGAAAGCAGTAACGATTCAAGCCTGATCAGTTTTACAGGTGAGTGGGGCTACAACTATATTCAAGGTGCCTTTTCTGCAGAACCTTTCCTGAAAATCAATTACACCGATACCAGCATTGATGCATTTGTTGAGCGAGACATAACAGGTACAGGTTTGGATCTTGATGTATCCAAACAATCATTTGATTCGCTGGAGTCAGGTGCCGGTTTACGTTTCCGCTACACATTTACCCCAACAGCTGGCGTCGTTACACCTTACATTAATCTGCAATCCATTCATCAATACAAAAACAACGCCCGCACTTTTTCAGCACGCTACGCCAACTCTGCAAGCGCTGATAAAGTTTTTCAGCTTTCATCCAGCAAATTGGATGACCAGTATTACTCTGTCGCTTATGGCATATCCAGCGTTTTACGCGGCGGACGACAATCAGAAGGTGATGGCACAATCGGTGGCGGCCTACAAATGTTTATCCAATACAAACAAATTCTGGAATTGGATCACTACGATTTATCCACTATCACGGCGGGTATTCGCTACGAATTTTGATTGTTAGTTTGTTGGCAGAAAAAAGCGCCTGGTGAAAATGGGGCGCTTTTTTGTTTGTTGAATGTAATGAGCATCCAGTCACTTGTTAAATGCGTTTTTAATATGCTGAGGATGAACAAATCACAACTTCTTGAATTTCTTCGCTTACAACACCTTTATTTTTTATGTATATGCTGTTTTGACTGCCACAATCGGGTGAGTTACCAATTGCTAGCTCACATGCATAAACCTTACTCTGTGTGTTATTGATAAACCAAACTGCATTTTGTTTTCGCTTAATTTTACTATTTAAAAAGAATTTCGAAAGTTGGGCTGAGTTTGAAGTTACCTCTATCCAAGAATCTTCACTTGGCAAAGAGCAATTTGATAAATTAACCACGGGAGTACAACCTGACAAGAAAACTACAATCGTTGTAGATATATAGATAGAAATTTTCATTAGTCTGTACTCAGGTTGCATTTCGCTCCATCGCAATCAATATTTAAATAGTGACTTTTTTACTGCGATTTTGTGTTGCTCACAATGAACTCCGCGAATGCAAAAGTGCAATAAAAACTGCATCCGCTTGATGACTTTGTTAAGCCTTATTACTCCGACCATATAACTTCACTGCCAGCTCCCTCATGCTCTCCCCAGCTTAGAACAATCTGACGTTTTGGATAAAATTTTTTATTGCTCTCTAAACCATGAAAGCTTAAATAGACATAGTGGTCAAAGCACCCATTTAACATGATATTTTCTTCTTTTGGCCTTATTCGTACAGCTTGAATATCGCTGAAAGGCTCAGGAAAAATACCCTCACCATTCTTTTTTAATTCAGAGTACGGTACATCAGTGCTTAAGGCTAATTTCTCTATGTCATAGTAAAGCTTGCCTAACCTCTCTTTTGGTAATGTTTTAGCATATGTAACTGATTCAGAATTTTTTCCACATGACGTAGCACCGCTAAATTGAAACATCAGAACAACCAAAGTTATTCCGAAAATTGCGATGACGGATACCAATGTATACCAAAAATCCTTTAAAAATTTATTCATACTTTGCATCAGGCAGACTTAACAGTTTGATCAATCATCCTTTTTCGCAAACGCAGGATGTTGCTTTAATGCTTGTAATTGATGATTAAAAAATTCTTTCTCTTCATCGGATTCAGCTTTATCAAAATTTTCCTGAATGATGCTGCGTATTTTGTCTGTTAGTTTCTTGATATCCGGATGGGTTTGGTGCAAAGCAAACGCCTTGTTTGCATTGTGGGTGGCGCCTTCCAGATCACCCAGAGATAAACCCAAATTTCCTTCATTGATAAACTGTTTAAATTGCTGTTGCTGATCCAGTGTTAAAGAGTCGAATGGAATTTCTTCTACCTGAATGGTTTGCACATAAAAATAATTGGCGATTCCCATAATTAATATCAGTGTCAGACCAATTAAAATCCGACGAGGAGCTTTGATTGCTCGATAAAAACCACTGATAAACGATTTTGCATCTGCGACACGATCAGCACGGCGCAGGGCAACTGATTTCAACAGCAAACGCCGCAACAACATATTTCTGACAGGTGGAACATCCGCGTGCAATTTTTCTTTCAATGCGGCGTTGGCAGGCCTGTCGCCGTAAGGATGATTGCCACCGAAAATCTGGCAGGCAATTATGCCAAGGGCATAAATATCATCACTGGGATGTGGTGATTCAGAATTCAACATTTCCAGACTGGCATATGAATAAGTCAGAGCACCCAATTCTCCTGCATCAAAATTATCCTGATAACCCTCCTGATTGGCTGCCCGGGAAATACCAAAATCCAGCACTTTGATTGTGCCTTCGTTGGTAACAAAAATATTAGCCGGTTTTAAATCGGAATGAATCAAACCTTTTGCGTGCGCATAAGCCAGGGCCTGTGCAATTTGCAAAATAAACTGGGTTTTTTCTTTGAAACTTAACGCTGCAATTTTTTCCTTATGCTTGAGGAAGTCACTCAGGGACTGTCCCTTGAGTTCTTCCATAGTGAGATAAATCAAATCGTCATCGCGATCAAAATCATAGACAGTGACTATATTCGGATGCGCTAGCTGTTGAGTTTTTTTCGCTTCACGCTGCAAGGTAATTAACGCGCGCGGATGACGCTTGAACGCGTCGCCCAAGATTTTTATCGCCACGTAAGGTTGCGGATCACCTGCTTCCTGTTTGCGCAAATCCAGTGCGCGATAAACAGCACCCATACCACCTTCACCCAACAGGCTATCCAAAATAAAACGCTGTTTGATTTTGTCGCCAATCAATAAAAATCTTTCTTCATGATTGTTATTTTTTCCGGATTTTACAGCTGAGTTAACACGGGTTTTTTCTGGTGGTTCAAAAATCCGGGTTGCAATCTCTGTAGGTACTGCAATTTCCGTTGGCATTTCATTTACAGGTGTTATTCGGGTTTTATCTTCCATTGTTGCGCACTCGGTTATATAAGTTATTAAAAGAAACTAAAGCCAACCTGAAATAATTTTTCTATATCACGAATATGTTTTTTCTGTAACAGGAAAATAATAAGATGATCGCCACTTTGTACCACCAGATTATCGTGTGCAATTAATACCTCACTGCCTTTTGCAGCAGCTCGCACAATTGCACCTATATTGGCACCCTCGGGAAGATCTATATCTTCAAGTGCCTTACCGACAACTTTCGATGATTTGGCATCACCATGCGCAATAATTTCTATTGCTTCTGCTGCGCCACGACGCAACGAGTGTACATTCACAATATCGCCTCGGCGCACATGCGTTAACAAACTGCCGATGGTGGTAGTTTGTGGGGAAATTGCAATATCGATGTCACCGCCCTGCACTACATCCACATAAGCAGGATTGTTGATCAATGTCATCACTTTGCGCGCACCCAATCGCTTGGCTAACATCGACGACATAATGTTGGCTTCATCATCATTGGTCAGTGCAAGAAAAACATCCGTATCTTCTATTCCTTCTTCCATTAGTAACGCTTTATCCGATGCACTGCCTTCAAGCACAACTGCACGCTCAAGTTGCTCTGATAATTTAATGCAACGCTGTTTGTTATATTCAATCACGCGAACTTTGTAACGATTTTCCAACATTTTTGCCAAACGCAAACCAATGTTACCACCGCCTGCAATCGTGATGCGTTTATAGGCCACTTCCAATCGACGCAGTTCACTCATGACGGCACGAATATCAGCGCGTGTCGCAATAAAAAATACTTCGTCATCGGCTTCAATCACCGTTGAGCCAGTCGGTACTATCGCTCGATTACGGCGATAAATGGCGGCAACACGTGTTTCAACCGATGGCATATGCTCACGCAAAAAACGTAATTCCTGACCCACTAATGGACCGCCGTGATAAGCCTTAACCGCAACCAATTGCACTTTGCCATCAGCAAAATCCAATACTTGCAAAGCACCGGGTTGTTCAATCAAACGATAAATATATTCTGAAACCAATTGCTCGGGGCTGATAATAACGTCTATGGGTATTGCACCCGAATCAAAAAGTTGGTGATGATTTTGATAAGAAGTTGCACGCACCCGCGCAATTTTTGTAGGCGTTTTAAATAAACAATAAGCAACCTGACAGGCCACCATATTAATTTCATCATCACTGGTGACTGCAACCAACATGTCAGCATCTTCGATACCTGCCTGAATCAAAATATCGGGATGCGCTGCAGGGCCCGCTACCACACCAATATCCAAACGATCCCGCAATTCACGCAAGCGCGCTTCGTCGGTATCCACTACTGTAATGTCGTTGGATTCACTGGCTAAATGTTCCGCCAGACTACCGCCAACCTGCCCTGCTCCCAAAATAATAATTTTCATGAAAAGACCTTTGTCGATCGCTATCAGAATGCCATTGTTGTAACAAATGCGATTATGGGCGCCTGAATCTAACTGTGCAAGTGCACCATGAAATTGTCACAACAGAGATTGATTTTTGAAGATGAATTTATCATGCTGGCGCACGACAATATTCAGATTATTGTTATTCAAAAGATTAAAACATTGAGGACTTTTTATAATGCAATCAGGATTTCACAACTACCATCATTGTCGTTTTATTCATTTATGCTTTTTGGCAATTGCTCTGATGAGCAGCGTTGCATATGCCGCTGAAAAAACCAACGACAGCGGGCTTTTACCTCTGGAAGTTTTTTATAACGATGCAGCAATAGAGGATATAGAATTATCGCCTGACGGAACCCATATTCTTGCATTAAGAAATATAGGTGGTGACACAGCTGTCATGGTGATGGATCTGGCCACTAACAAATCATTTTATCCCGTCAAAACCGACAACAAACAATTTAAATTTAATTGGGTGACATGGGCCAACAATGATCGCCTTTTAATGAGCGCACGATTTGACAGCCGCATGCTGAATGGCACCAAATACATGCAAAGTCGCTTGCTTGCAAAAGATGCAAAAAAAGATTCGAAACTGATGGTACTGATCAAGCCTGATGAAGACGCAGGCTGGGTGAGTCAATTTCAGGATAATGTCATCAGTTTTATGCAGGATGACCCTGACCATGTATTGGTAAGTGTCGATCGTGAAGTTCCATTACATCAAACCGTTTACAAAGTAAATGTAAACAACGGAAGAATGTCTAAATACAAAAAGTCATCAAACAGTATCAAGTCCTGGTATGCAGACCGTGATGGTGTGATTCGCGTTGGCGAAGCCTACAATGAAAAAGAACGAACAGTTACCTACAAAATTCTTGACCCGAAAACTGAAAAATGGACCACAGCATGGCAATACGTTGTGCTGGACGAGCCCAGTATCAGCATCGCGGGATTTGGCAGCAACTCAAATGAATTATTTATTTTCGCTGATCATGAAGGACGTCAGGCATTATTCAAGGTGGACCTGGCCAAACCGGGATTGCCGAAAGAATTAATTCTGAGTAATAAAAATTATGATGTCAGCGGTCGTTTAATTTATTCAACAGCACTTAAAGAAGTGGTTGGCCTTTATTACAACGATGGCAGCTCAAAAAGTATTTTCTGGAATAAAGAATTTCAGGCATTTCAAGCGGGTATCGACAAGGCTATGCCAAAAACCAACAATTACATCATCAGCATGAGTGATGATGCCCGAAAATATATTTTATTCTCATCCAGCAGCACCAATCCCGGTACTTATTATTTTGGTGACCGCGATAAAAAAACACTGGACTATCTCGCAAGCTCTTATCCCGATTTAACGGAAGACATATTGGTAAAAAAAGAATTACGAAAATTTAAAGCTCGCGATGGTTTGGAGCTGGATGGCTATTTGTCCGTGCCTAAAAGTTTTACTACCAAACCTTCAGCCACCATTATTTTTCCTCACGGTGGACCCATGAGTGAAGATGGCCTGAATTTTGACATCTTTTCTACGTTTATGGCGAATCGGGGCTATGTGGTTTTTCAACCAAATTTCCGTGGCTCATCAGGTTACGGACATGACTTTATGATGAAAGCTGTCGGTGGCTACGGTTTGGAAATGCAAGATGATCTTGAAGATGCGGTTAAGTATTTGGTGGATCAAAAAATTGCCGATCCAAAACGTGTGTGCATTGCAGGCGCAAGTTATGGGGGTTATGCCGCTTTGATGGGCGCAACCAAAACACCGGATTTATTTCAATGTGCAATTAGTTTTGCAGGCATGTCTGATTTGATAAAAATGCAAGACAGCTATAGAAACTTTGTAAACTCTACTGTCGCACGCAAACAATTTGGAGAAGACTCCGGTCAACTAAAAAAGACTTCACCCGCGCGCATGGTTGAAAACGTAAAGATACCGATCCTGCTAATTCATGGTAAAGATGATGCGGTTGTCCCTGTAGCACAAAGCCGTATCATGGCTGACGCACTAAAAGATGAAGGAAAAGTTTACGAGTATATTGAATTGGAGAATGGCACTCATAATCTGGATTATTTACCGGATCGCAAGCAAACGTTTGAGGCTATGGAAAAATTCCTGAAACAATATTTACCGCTCTAATCTATTTTTATTAACCGCGCATAATAAAAACCATCATGTCCTTCAACCTGTGGTAGCAATTGCCTACCGCAGGTTTGTTCCAACCCCCAGCCTGCAATAATTTTATCTTCAACGGCGTCAGTTTGTTGTTTTAAAAATTGTTCAATTATTTTGGTATTTTCTTTTGGCATTATCGAACACGTGGCATAAAGTAAAATGCCTTTAGGTTTTAACAATGGCCAGAGCTTTTGCAATAATTCGAGCTGAATGTCCGCAAGCTTGGCAATATCATCCGGCTTACGCAGAATTTTAATATCAGGATGCCGACGAATAATACCCGTAGCAGAACAGGGCGCATCAATTAATATGCGATCAAAGAGTTTTCCATCCCACCAGGCTTCAGGCTTTGTAGCATCACCACAAATAATATCTGCACGAAGATTCAATCGCTGTAAATTTTCACGTACGCGTTGCAATCGTCTTTCTTCCAACTCCAAGGCTGTCACTTGCAAGTCCGGTTGTAATTCCAACAAATGACCGGTTTTTCCTCCTGGCGCACAACAGGCATCCAAAACACGCAACCCGGGTTGAAGATTTAATAAATCAGCACTGAGCTGGGCAGATTCATCCTGAACGTTAATCAAACCTTCTGCAAACAGAGGAAGTGTGTTGGGGTTACAAGGATTTTCCAATCGAACGCCATAAGGACTCAAGCTGGTCGGTGATGCGTTGATATTTAATTCTACAAGCAAAGCGATATATTCATCGCGGGCAATTTTGTTGGTATTGATACGCAAACAAAAAGGCGGATGTGATTGGTTGGCTTGAATGATGTCCGGCCATTGTTGCGGCCAATATTTACTGAACATGCCATCCAACCATTGTGGATGATTGCTTTGAAATATTTTTTTTTCTGCTGCAATTTTTGTCAGGGATTCCTTGTCTCGCTGAAACTGTCGCAACACGCCGTTGACTAATTTACTGGCCCATTCTTTTTTCAGTGATCGAGTTACCTCAACACTTGCACCAATCGCTGCGTGATCGGGAATACGGGTGTGAATCAGTTGATAGAGTCCCAATAAAATTAACGCTTGAATATCCGTATCTTTATTGCGCAAAGGTTTATCCATTAATAATTCCAGATAAACCTGCAATTGCGGATGATAACGACAAACACCAAAACATAATTCTTGCAGCAGAGATTTATCCTGATCAGCAACCTGTATTTGCGCTGGCCCCATCAAGCTGGACAGAGAACCTTTTCCAAGCAGCAGCTGTGTAACAATTTGCGTTGCTGCCAGCCTGACCGGGATCAAACGGGAATCTCCAATTGATCGCCTTGCTGAAATAACTCAGGATGACCGCGCAGAATTTCCGCAACTGACATGGATTTTTTACCCGCCAGTTGCAACTCTTCCAATCGCAAACTGCTGTCGTTACAACTTACATAAAGACCGTCTGCATCAACACGAAAAATCCTACCGGCTTGAGCTGATGTTTTTTCATTAATGACTGATGCACGCCAGACACGAAAACGCTGGTCATCGCGCGCGCCAGATATTTTGCTATGTGCAATCGGAAATGGATTGAATGCACGAATTTTTCTCTCCAATTCATTTGCCGGCAAATTCCAATTTAATGCCGCTTCTTCTTTGGTCAACTTGGATGCGTAGGTAATGCCAATTTCGGGTTGTTTTTGCGCTTGAATTTTTTGTGCTTCAATTAAATCCAGAGCCTGAACCAGCGCTGGCGCGCCAATGGCGATTAATTTGTCATGCAAACTGCCACCGGTATCTTCTGCTGAAATTTCACATTCAGTTTTCAACAGCATATCACCTGTATCCAACCCCACATCCATTTGCATAATTGTCACACCGGTTTGCTGATCGCCCGCTTCTATCGCGCGCTGGATAGGTGCCGCGCCGCGCCAGCGGGGAAGTAACGATGCGTGAACATTTATACAACCGAGGCGGGGCGCATCCAAAATAATTTTTGGCAAAATTAATCCATACGCCACTACTACCATTAAATCAGCCTGTAAAT
>CBFGPN010000038.1:0-25735 GCA_965650675.1 uncultured Cellvibrio sp. | reverse complement strand
CATCAGCGTACATGGACCATGTAATGGGTGCTTTAAACCCCAGCGCAATACTGATCAAAATATTCAGAACAAACATCCAGATAACCGCATCAGGCAATTCGGAACTGTCTTGTATTGAACCATCGGCACGAGTACGTACCACGCTGATGACATTCCCTTTTGCTTCGGTTAATTGGATCACTGGGCCGCTTTGATCGAGTGGAACCTGTTCTTTGATGATCCAGAATATTTTTTCGTGATGCACCCATTTATAGCTGTCGCCTTGCTGATGCTCACCGCTGAGTAAATTTTTTACATCAAGCTGCACTTCATCTGTTGAAACTTCTACTACACCCAAATGCTCCGGCTTGCTAATAAATGTGAAGGCAATTGATAAACTGGCGACTATACACATTAACAACATCATTAATTTTCGTTTATCGATATAACGAGTCGCGGTTGAAGCGAACATGGCACCGACCATCAACCCCGCCATTTGCAAACCCAAATAAGTACCGAGCAAATCGGGACGTTCGACAAAATAACGAAAGTAATAGGGAGCAGAACTACTGCGCAACGTCATGGTCACCATAAACACCAGTGCCACAATAAATAACATCAACCAGGGACGACAGGTGAAAAGATCTTTTAAATCTTGCAATGGATTGGTTTTTTCTTGAGTGATGGCAGGCTTGATTCTTTCTTTGGTTGTAAAAAAAGTCACCACAAATAAACAGGATGCAATAACTGCGTAAATAGTCATGGTCATTTGCCAGCCTTTTGCACTGTATCTATCACCATCACCAAAATATTCTGCCAATTCAGGTGTGGCAGCACCCACTAAAATGCTGCTCAAATAAGCAAAGAAAAAACGAATACTGTTGAGACTATTTCGTTCCTGAATATTACCGGTCAACACAGCGCTTAATGAGTTGTATGGCATATTCAGCACTGTGTAACAGAGCATCAATAAACTGTATGTACCGTAAGCCCAAAGTAATTTTCCATCTTCATCCAGATTGGGAGTACTCATAGTGAGAATACCTGCGCCCATCATAGGCAAAGCTCCCCAAATCAAATAGGGACGAAATTTTCCCCAACGAGTGTTGGTGCGATCGGCAATGCCACCCATGATGGGATCAGTAATCGCATCGATAATTTTGGTTACCAGCACCATGGTTGCAGCAGCCGCTGCAGGAATTCCGAATACGTCGGTGTAAAAGAAGACTAGATAGGAACCAATAATCGCCCAATAAAAATTAAAACCTGCATCTCCCAAACCATAGCCAATACGTTCGCGCCAACTGAGTTTGGCCAAACGATTATCTTTCTCGTACATTGTTAAAAAACTCTCCGATTTGTATCAATTGTTATGGTCTGTTCAACGGCTGGTCGACAAACGTTTTTTTATTTCGTAACCCATATCTATGACTTTATTTTGCAATTGTTTTCCGGCCAGGGTATCAACCAACATCTCTGCGGCCTTGACGCCCATTTGATATCGACCGACATAAACACTGGTCAATGACGGGTTAACAAATTCTGCTGCTTCTGTGTCATTGAACCCGCATATCGCCATATCGGTAGGAATTTTGATATTCATACGCTGACTTTCAAATAATGCGCCCAGAGCCAAGTCATCGTTTGCACAAAAGACTGCATCAATAACACCATTGGTGGTTGCCATTAAACTTCTGAATAACTCACCACCCACAGCAATTGACGAGGGCTCCGGTGTCGTCACAACAAAATTTTTCCAAAATTTGCCTGCATCATCCAAAGCAGTTTTATAACCCTGCAAGCGCTGTTGAACACGAGGATCCATTCGTGCACCGATAAAACCAATGCGGGTATAACCCTCCTGCAACAAATGGGTGACCACATCGTAACCCGCCTGGTAATGCGAGAAACCGATATTCATGTCCAGCGGCTGAGGCAAAATTTCCATGATTTGCACTATGGGAACACGCGATTTTTGCAAAATATTCTGACAAGCCTTGGTTTGGTCGCCACCCGTGATGATCATCCCCTCCGGTGCCTGACTCAACAAAGTGCGAATCATTTTTTCTTCTTCCAGGGGCGAATAATGAGTATCAACCAACAGCACCTTATAGCCCGCGGCCCCCATCACATCATAGATACCACGCAACACGTCGGTAAAAACGATGTTGGTCAATGAAGGAATTACCACACCTATGACTTTTGATTTTGCGGATGCAAGCGAGCTTGCATATTGGTTTGGGATATACCCCAAACTATCAACGGCTTTCTGTACTTGTTGGCGCAGGGATTCTGATACTTTTTCCGGTTGATTGATCACACGTGACACAGTGATTGCACTAACACCGGCAGCTTCTGCCACATCAACCAGCGTCACTTTTTTGGCGGAGGCTCTTTTTCTCGTAGTTTTCATAGATGGCTCTCATTATTCGATTTATGACTCACCTTAACACAGACAATTTGTTTGCGCTACCATTTACTAACTGGTATTCTAGGAACGTCAATCGCGGATATTACTACAATGAATCAAATTCCTAACCTGTCCAATGCAGGGGCAGATACTAATTTAATTATCGTGATGGGAGTGTCAGGCAGTGGTAAATCAACAGTCGCACAAGCGATTGCTGATCATTACGGTTACTGCTTTTTGGACGCTGATGACTTTCACAGTGACGAAAATAAAAATCACATGGCGAATGGATTTCCTCTGACAGATGAAATGCGTGCTCCATGGGTGGATAGCATTAAAACTTATTTGCAAGCCGCAAATAAACAGCAAAAACATTGCGTATTGGCTTTTTCCGGACTGCGCAAACAGCATCGCAATAAAATTCGCGAGGCTGGATTAAAAACTATTTTTATTTTTTTAAACGGTGATAAAGAAGTGATTCAACGCCGGGTGAACTCGCGCAAAGATCACTTCATGGCACCGGTTCTGGTCAGCAGTCAATTCGCTGCACTGGAAGATCCGACGGGAGAAGAGGATGTCAAATCTATAGATGTCTCCATGGCACTAAAGTGTGTCATAGCCAATGCGATTCAAACTATAGATCACCACTACGAGCTGGGTTTGACCCTATCGGATATGGCGTGACAAGCTGCTTGGCAAGCGCATCATAAACAGCCAAAATGCTGCGCCGTTATTATTTACCGGAGCAGATATGAAAGTTTACCCAGTAGTACTCATCATCGGACTCTTTGCACTCGTTGCTTGTGCAGGAAAAACACAATTTCGCACTGCCTGTGCAAGTGAGTTGCAGGCAGCTCAGGAAGAGTCCTCTATTTCCAAAGCCAAAGGTTTCGGCGGCACAGTAAGCTATACCAAAGCGGCCGGGTTAATTACCGCAGCCCTTACTATGCAGACTGTCGAAAATTACGATGCCTGCTACAACAATGCAAAAAAGGCCCGTTTTTATATTCGCGAATCCCAGAAGGGGCAGTGAAACTGCCTCAAATCGATCTTATGACTGAACCCAAAATCCAGTTCCCCTGTGAGAATTACCCCATCAAAGTCTTAGGCGAATCCGGTCCTGAATTGCATTCCTATGTGATCGAGATTATGGAGCGTCACGCGCCCGGCTTTGACCAAACCCGCATCACCATTAATGAAAGCAGCAAGGGTAGATTCCAATCCCTGACTGTCTGGATTACTGCCACCGGAATTGATCAACTCTCTGCTATTCATGATGATCTACGTCTGAATCGTTTGATCAAAATGGTGATGTAAATTGACGCAAACTCTGGATGTGATCAATCTCGGCCAGCAGGATTACATCAGCTGCTGGCAAGCCATGACCAATTTCACCAACCAACGCACTGCTGACACACAGGATCAGCTCTGGCTGGTTGAACATCCGCCCGTATTTACCCAGGGTCAGGCCGGAAAAGCCGAACATCTATTATTCCCCGGCGAGATTCCAGTTGTGCAAACTGATCGCGGCGGCCAGGTGACTTATCACGGTCCCGGCCAATTGGTTGCCTATCCTTTATTGGATTTAAAACGACTCAAAATCGGTGTGCGCGATCTGGTTACCTCTATAGAAGAAACCATTATCGCCACTCTTGCCCATTACCAGATTGCCTCAACCGCCAAACCTGATGCACCAGGTGTTTATGTCGATGGCAAAAAAATCGCGTCATTGGGATTAAGAGTCAGACGCGGCTGTAGTTTTCATGGCCTGGCCCTGAATGTGGATATGGATTTATCACCCTTTTTACAGATCAACCCCTGTGGCTACGAGGGCTTAGCCATGACCCGAATTAAAGACCTGATTCCCAATCCACCCAACCTGGATCAGGTTCAACAACAACTTGTCAGGGAATTTGCTCGGAAATTGGGTTATGAACCCTGTACAATTCGCGCCAGTTAACTGAGGCCGCCTTATGTCTGATTCCTCCCCATCGAACAACCCCCAAATTCATGTTCCCGAGTTACAACCGGTTAAACGTACCGAGCGTTACAAGCAAGGCGAAAAACTTCGCGATGCCGATAAAGTCGAACGCATTCCAGTAAAAGTCATTGCATCGGACCGCGAAGATTTACAACGCAAACCTGATTGGATTCGCGTGCGCATTCCCGCTTCGCCAGAAGTTGAACGCATCAAAAATATTTTGCGCAAAAATAAATTGTCCTCCGTGTGTGAAGAAGCCAACTGCCCTAACCTTGGCGAATGTTTTAGCGGCGGCACTGCAACTTTTATGATCATGGGTGATATCTGTACCCGTCGCTGCCCTTTCTGCGATGTCGGCCACGGCAAACCCAACCCACTCGATGAAAACGAACCACGCAAATTGGCAGAAGCCATTGCCGAAATGCGTTTGAAATATGTCGTCATCACTTCAGTTGATCGCGACGATTTGCGCGATGGCGGCGCACAACATTTTGCTGATTGTATTCGCGAAGCACGCGCGCTCAGCCCCAATTTGCAAGTTGAAGTTCTTGTTCCGGATTTTCGCGGTCGCATGGAAATCGCCTTGGATATTTTGGAAAAAGAAGCACCCGATGTGTTCAATCACAATATGGAAACCGTCTCACGTTTGTATCGACAAGCAAGACCCGGTGCGCATTACGAATGGTCACTGCAATTATTAAAACAATACAAAGCCCGCCGTCCGGATGTATTAACCAAATCCGGTTTAATGGTCGGCCTCGGCGAAACCAAAGAAGAAATTATTGAAGTCATGCAACACATGCGCGATCACGACATCGACATGCTCACCATCGGTCAATATTTACAACCATCAAAAGATCACCTGCCAGTTGAACGTTACGTTCATCCCGATGAATTTGCTGAGTACACAAAGCTCGCCGAAGAAATGGGATTCAAACACGCCGCATGTGGACCGCTGGTTCGCTCTTCGTACCACGCAGATAAACAAGCGCATGGTGAAGATGTTAAGTGGTTTGGCGGGAAATAATTTTTCCCTCACATTCCCCACTTTGAAAAAGGGGGGCTAGGGGGGATTTAAAATCTCAAAAATTATCCTGATTCTAAATCCCTCCCAACCTCCCTTTTTCAAAGGGAGGAGCTAAATCCCCTCTCCCCTTGGGAGAGGGCCAGGGTGAGGGCAAAAGGAATCAAACATGCAAATAAAAATTACTCCACTAAAAAATTCCCCCGAATATTTTTCCCAAGTCGCACTCTGGCATCATCAAGAGTGCGAACGCCAAGGTTTAAAATCCACGCTCGAATTACGCCGCGAACGTTTAATCAAACACATTCAATCCGAATCTATTCCGAAAACATTTATCGCAACGATTAATAATGAATTAGTCGGTTGTGTCAGTTTGGTGAATTACGCCTACGGCCGCGACAGCGTCCGCGCAAAAATTACCGAGACTCCACTCTGGCTCAGCAATTTATTTGTGCAATCACAATACCGAAATCGCGGCATTGGCAACCAGCTGATTGAAAAAGCCAAAGTCTATGCACAGGAATTAAAACTGGCAGAACTCTGGTTAACGGCAACAGAATTTACTGATTACTATAAAAAACGCGGCTGGGAAATTGCACGCAAAACCCGACTGGGTGGTAGACAGGTGAATGTGATGAGAAGCAAGTTATAGGATGCAACATGATTCCGATTACACGACCAGTCTTTGATTCAAATCACTGCGAAAAGTGTTGGGGGGACTTTGTACTGGTTTGGAACCAAAGTTAAGCGATCAATTCAGGGATACGGTTTTGATCCTGTTCTCATCAACGACTTAATCCTCCTGAAGCCATTTACCTGATAATTCACAAGCGTTATAGTGGTTCCCGCGCCAATGTCAGCGCTATCATAACAATAATCATCATATTGCAACGCCTTTGACTGCCAGTGAGCAGCTAAATGATAGCGCTTATCTTCCCTTAGCATAATAACGGAGCCTTAGAATTGCCATGCGATACCTTATTAAAATCTGCAGCCTTCCTTTAGTCATATGTAGCCTCACTGCCTGCGGAGGCGGAGGTGGCGGCGATGATAGCGGCAACACATCCTCGAGTGTCACACTATCAAGCTCAATTCTCAGTTCGAGCTCTATCAGTTCCAGTCAAAGCTCAAGCTCTATTTCCACTTCGATCTCCAGCTCACAGGCCGAATCCAGTTCCAGCCAAAGTTCTGTTGGTGAATCTGTCGGATCAGCAACCAGTTACAACAACTATTCCGTTGCAGAAATCAGTAACTGTGGCCTTGGCGTAAGTGCAGCCAATAAAACGTTTGCGCTTTTTGCTGATTACGATAGCGGTGCGCAGGATCAAATGTTGCTGAACTTCAGCGGCTGGAACCATGCAACTAATGGCAGCACCACTGAATGGGTCAATCTTAAACATACTGGATCAACTTACAATTACAGCAGTACTGCAAAAATGAACAGCAGTTGTAATGGTGTAGATACACTGAATATGATTCTAGTGAAAAAGATTGCCGACTGGGATCGACAACACTCCAACGGTTTTGAAAAAAATATCCTCGCCAGCGGTTACAAATTCGGTGATATAGAAAATTTGGTCATCGATGTAAAAATTAACAGTGCGAAAACATTTATTCCTGATGTAGCAAGCTTGAAGACCATCTATGCCAGCTATATTAGTAGCGCGTCAGTTATTGACACATTTGAAGAAGGTAAAGTCAATATTGGTATCACCTTACAAGATAATTCAAATTCAACTACCAGTTTAAATGCAGCCGTCAATATTCAATTGGATCAAACGACGCTGATGGATAAATGGGTACGTGTCGTTATTCCGATGAAAGATATGAAATTTTATAGCGAAACCAACTACACCCCTACTGCCAAAACACTGGCCGATCTCAGTAATGTAGTGATCAAGCGTGCTTTATTTGTTGCCGAAACAAAAACAAATGAAGTGCTGCGTAACAAAGTAACAACTTGGAATACGGCAACACCGGAAACTTTTAAAGAAATGGATTTGAGCTTTAAGAAAATTGAATTTCAGTTGAAGTAATTTTATTTAATCCTGATTACCCGGAAAGTCAAAAGCCTGCGAAAGCGGACTTTTGATTTTCCGATCCGACGTTATTGGCCAACATCAATGCAATTTCAATCTTGGCCTCAATAATCGATTCAATCTTCCTGCAAACATAATTAATCCGGTTTTAATCAATCCATGAATGGCAATTTGATGCATTCGATAGAGAGAGATATAGACGATCCTTGCCAAACGGCCTTCGATAAACAAAGTACCTTTGTTGAGGTTGCCCATCAAACTACCCACTGTAGAATAGTTGGATAATGAAATTAACGAACCGTGGTCTGTATATTGATAAACTTTCATTGGCTTTTTATTTAACAAAGCCAAAATATTTTTATAACAGCAGCTTGCCATTTGATGCGCAGATTGTGCCCGTGGAGGAACAAACTTTCCATTTGACATGGTGAATTGCGCACAATCACCAATTGCAAAAATATTGGGATCACGAGTTGTTTGTAAAAATTCATTTACGTGCAATTGATTAATGCGATTAGTTTCAAGATTTGCAATATTGGCCATAAAATCCGGCACCTTGATTCCCGCCGCCCATACAATTAAATCCGCTTTTATGATTTGCCCATCTTTGGTATGCAAGCCTTCATCAGATGCAGAAGTAATCATGGTATTCAACTTTATATCTACACCCAATTTTGCCAATTCACTGTGTGCGGAATCGGAAATTCTTTCAGGTAAAGCGGCTAAAATTCTCGGGCCAGCTTCCACCAGAGTGACATGCAGATGATCATTGGAAATTGCATTGAAACCATAATTATGAATTTCGTGCACGGCATGATGTAATTCAGCCGATAACTCAACCCCGGTTGCACCTGCACCGACAATTGCAATACGTACATGATCAGTTTCGCCTGTTACACGTTGTATGCGCAAAAAACGATTCAATAATTTGTTGCGGAATTTATGTGCCTGCACAGCGCTGTCGAGAAAGATGCAATGCTGTTTAACGCCAGGAGTGTTGAAATCATTGGAGGTGGACCCTAAAGCCATGACCAAAATATCATAAGCAATACGTGTGGAAGGCAAAACTTCCTTATTTTCTTCGTCAAGAATAGGTAACAGAACAATTTCTTTTTTATCCCTGTCGATATCGGTCAAACTACCCACACGAAAAAAGAAATGATGAGTGATGGCATGTGCCCGATAACTCACAGCGTCTATTCCTTCGTCCATAGTTCCCACAGCAATTTCGTGCAAAAGCGGTTTCCATATATGAGTAGTGTTACGATCAACCAGAATAATTTCTGCCAGTTTTCTTTTGCCAAGCTTATCCCCCAGTCTCGTTGCCAATTCCAAACCACCGGCACCACCGCCGACAATAACAATTTTAGGAAGACTGGAGTTTTCCATATTTTTTTCCTCGCTGAATTAAAGGTTAATTAAAAACCTTTTTGCTAATGGTCGCTCAATAAAACGATAAGTATTTTGTTCAATGCTTTTAATAAATGCGTCTTTGGCAATCACTTTGTTACCTGATTGCAAAGCTTTATAACCAGTATAGAAATAAAGTTCGGTTTTCTCACATTTATTGGTAGCAAATGATGCCAGCTTTTCCTGAGCGATTTCACCTTGCCACCAGGCATGAAGCAAGGCTTGCCAATCATTGGCATAAACCAAATCTTTTTTACTGGTTAACCGGGAAAGATTCACTTTGGATTGTTGGGTAATAATATCGGCTTTTATCGCATCGTATACTGACAAACGTTTTTGTGACTGAACATAATCAGTAAAACTCAACGCAGCCTTTAACCAATCGCCGGAGGTCATATAAACTTCGAAATAAGCAGGGTTGGATGACAATAACCCTGCTGTTTTCGCTAATTCGATATATCGATAAGCTAAATCCTGTTCGCCCATAAACGCAAAATTATGTGCAGCAAAAGCGTAATTAGCCGCAGTAGGTTGAATACTTAACAGTATTTCTGTTTCATACGCAGAAAGTTGTGGCAAATTTCTATCCATAAATAATCTCGCCAAACCCAAATGCAACTCGGCAGAATCGGCTTGCAGGGGAATAGCCTTTAAATAGTAGTAACTGGCTTTATCAATAAACTGACTATTTTCATAATGACAAGATTCTGCCGAGGCTCTAGCTTCGTAGGTGGAAGCAATAGCTTTCAACAAATCTGTTGATTCCGGATTACGCTCAAATCCCAAATTCAAGGTCGCAATTGCCAATGGGTAATGAAACTGTTTTGCATAAAGTTTTGATAACTGGATATAACTGGCTTCTGCATAAGGCTGTTCCTGAATTGCCTGCAAAAGTATTTTATGCAACAGGGCATAATTAACTTTTTTTTCTTTTTCCTGCTGATAATGAAAATGTATATATTGTGCAAACGAGGGAGGATTCAGTGACTTTTGATCTTCGGGCGTTAACTGGTTGAAATAATTTTTTGCTGGTACGAAAGATTCAATATCACCCAAAATCAGCGATCTATAATAGATTTTGTAAAGTGCCTTAATTGTGGAAACATTTCCAGGCATTATTTTAAGCACAGACTGAAAGGATTTAATTGCCTGATCACGACTAAACGGACGAACATGCTCTTCATAATCATGCCAGTAAAGCATACCCAGATTAAACCATTTTTCCGGATTATCAGGATCCTGATCCCGCGCTTTTTCTGCCTGTAATATTGCTGTCGTTTTTGCAGCAGTTTTTTTTAATTGATGTTCTTGTTTTTTATCACGATCACCGCGATTATCTTTCAACCGCCTGATCTCATCTGTCGAACTGCCGGAATTTTGCAAAGTCTGGCAGCCCGCCAATAAAACGCCGAACAATAACAAAATAATACATCTCATGGGCTGTAACCCAATATTTCAGCTTTATGAAATGATTTATCCGATTCAGACAATAAATCATTGTATCCCTGGGCCAAACCCAGCAAATAATAAGCTTCACCTGAAGCAGGCGCAGCAATAATTGTCTCCTCTGCTATTTTTAAAGCTGTAGAGTATTGACCGTTTTTAATGTGTAACCGAACCAGCGCCAGTTGCTGCTCCTGTGTTGATTTGCCTGATTTTTTAACTGCTGCAAGTTCCGCATCAAAACTGTCATATACATAACTTAAATTCCAGTCCGGTGTATCCAGTAATTCCTGTATGTGTTGATAATAATCCACATAATTTTTTACACTGATATTCACCGGTTTCATCACCAATGTTTGTTTTATCTGAAACCCTTGCTTAATTTCTGTGCCTGATTGACCGAGACTAAAGTAAGCATTTTCACTATTTTGCCCCTGCACCTTGAGTTGCAACTTATAGTGAGTATCAGGTGGAGTAAAAGTAATCGCTGAATTAATACTATATCCAGGATTCAATACAAAATTCTGTTTACGGTTTTCAGGTTTATCCAGATTGCGCAAATCGGCAAATATATTGATCAATTGGGTAATATTAAAACCGTATTCCAAAGGTTTCTGTTCGCCGCCCCAAGCATTACTGAACTTGAGCCGTCCTTTTAAATAAAAACCTTCCCATAAACTGTCAGCATTATTTGCTTGCAGCTGAATAACGTCGGCAGATGAATATAGATTTTTTATAAAATCATGAAAATATTTTTCACGATCAGGCGTGTATTGCCACATACTACGTAAGCGTTGTTCATACATACCAGTGAAATGAATGTCGAAACTCGCTTCAATATTGCGCCCGGATATTTTGTCAAATACCAGTTTAAAATCCACATTGTGATCTTTGGCTGCTACTGCTGGCAGGGTACGAATAGCATCGGTTTTTTGATTGACAACCAATGCCGGTTGATCCTCAATGCCAACGGAAAAACCTGGATACAGATTGGCATCGCCTGTAGTATCCATCCAGATTTCTTTTAGTCCGTTTTGCTCAGGAATATGCACAATCATGTGATCAAATGTTACTGCTGGAATTGTCATGTCCGGAACACCCCGGCTACGTGTCGCAATTAATGCAGGATTGGCATCAACGCCCAGAGCACGCAATAGAGTCACTGCAAAAACAGTTTGATCTTTACAATCACCATAACCATTTTTTAACACCTCGGCCGCATCATGTGGCTCATAACCACCACGGCCAACGTGAGCAAACACGTAGCGAATCTTGTCTTGCATCAATTGGTAAACGGCTTTCACTTTGTCTTCAGGGGTTTTGGATTTTGTATTAATGTCGTTCACCAATAACTGCATTTTTTCATCCATTTTCAAATGCGGAGAAATTAGCTGATCTGCCCAGTGTGCAACTGATGCCCAATTCTTTTCCGTACCCGCACGAACATAAGCGGCATAACTATAATCACGTTGCATATATTCCTGTAATTCAACTGCTGGTAGATTTTTTATCTGCCATCGATATAACTTGTTATTTTTTTTCTTCAACTGACTAAATTTCACACCGAATTTTTCAGTATCATTAAAATACAATGGCTTACTATCAGGTAAATAAATTTCCAATTCTGACAACAGCACCTTATCAGCCCTGCTTCCCTGGCCTGCTGCTCTACCTTCCCACCAGTTAAAACTAAAACTGTCAAACCAGGTTTCCGGCATTATTTTTTTAATTTCAGTGGCAGTGTATTGAAACTCGATAATTGAACCCTTGCGAACATTAGGCAAAGAAAATAACAATTCTTTTTGATCATGATAAAAATTTTCATCCGCCGGGCTTTGTATTTGGGTTGCGTCAGGTTGAATACTGTGAATTTTTCCATCCGCTGTGCGAACCCTTGCAAAATCCAGCCCGATGATTTCATAAAAACTATTAAAGCCAATACTGATTTGGCTGTAATCACGCGCTGCTTCATCGCTATTAATATACACAGCAACATAGGAATTAATCTGGCTATAATTTTTTTCGTCCAGAACTACACGAGTTTTACGCAGCAAAACTTCAGCTTCGGATTGATCATCAATTTTAGCTTTTGCCAATTTTGATAAAGAGGGTGCAATTCGCTCTGATTTTTTTATTTCATCGGCTAATGTAAAAGTTGCCCCCAAAAGAGCAATCAGGAAAGCAATAACAATCTGCGGGATCAAATATTTATTCATAAATAGTTTCTTGCCAGTTGTGTAGGGGCAGTTGTGCAGCAGTGAAAATACCTGCTGCCAGCAGCCACAAGAGATTGCCTGCCAATTCAATCAAATTGCTATCCACTCCTGTTTTTTCGCACTTTCAAACATAGCATCAATTACTCGCATATTGGCTAATGCATCGGTTAATGGCGTGGGAACCCGAGTGTTATTTAAAATACTCAGTGCGAAAGCATCTGCCATTTCACTGTATTGATCAGCAGGATTCAATTCCACCAGCTCCAATTTTTTGTCTCGTCGCAATAACACCGTTTGTGCATCGGCTGGTTCGGGGTTAAAGGGCCAATTTATTTGAATGCTACCTTTTTCACCCGATACCAGAACCATTTGTCCATTTTCAATTTTGGTGGCGACAGTAAAACTCGCAATCGCGTCTGTAAAATCCATTATGCCTGTCAGCAAACAATCCACCTCATAACCTGTCCAGGGAACGATTTGAGCAAATACACGCTGTGGTTCACGAGCATATAAATAACGTGCAACCGAGATGGGATAACAACCTATATCCAACAATGCACCACCGCCCCATTCAGCACGATTACGAATATTATCCATGTCCCGGTTATTGTAGTAAAAATGGGTTTGAATGCTACGCAACTTTCCAATTACATCTGCATCAACCCACTCTTTGGTTTTTTGCCATTGAGGATGGAAGCGATACATAAATGCTTCCATAATTTTTATCTGCGGATTTTTTTCGGCGAGTGTTAGCAATGGCAATATATCTTTTGCGTCCAATCCCAAGGGCTTTTCGCAAAGCAAATGTTTACCGGCTTCAACCACTGCCATTGAATAAGGAATATGTAAATGATTAGGCAATGGATTATAAATAGCATCTATTTCCGTATCAGCCAGAAGAGCCTCATAACTGCCATATGCTTTTTCAATTGATAATTTTTCAGCGGCAGCTTTGGCAGAACTTATATCACGCGAAGCAATAGCGACTACCTGATTATGTTTGGATTTTTGTATGGCAGGAATAACTTTAGCGACACCGATATTGGCAGTGCTGATAATTCCCCAACGAATTTTTTTCATGATGTATACCTATTAAAGACCGCTGCCCCCTCTCCCCCTGCCCTCTCCCACGAGGGGAGAGGGAACCAGCCTCATTCAACATTTTCGTAAATTCGTAAACTCATCAATTTTTTCAAATTACAAAAACATTTATTTTATATCGTCAATCTGTTCCCTCTCCCTTGATGGGAGAGGGTGTTTTCAACTAAATAAATTTTTAAAAAATAATTTGATGTTATCCCACAATCGCGCAAAGAAACCTGCTTCTTCTACAGCATGTAATGCAACCAAAGGAGTATTCACTATTAATTTTCCATTTAATTCCACCGTTAAATTACCCAGCTCCTGCCCATGTGTAATCGGCGCTTTGATAATTTCATTAATATGCATACTGGCTTTTAAAAAAGCGTCACTGCCTTTAGGTAAAGTCAAGGTAATATCTTTGGGCAAACCGATAGTAATCTGATCGGTTGTTCCGGCCCAAACACGTTGTGTTGACATCTCCTGCCCTGCTTTATACAAATTGAGAGTTTGGAAATATCGGAAACCATATGCCAACAACTTTTCGGTTTCGGCTGCGCGTACTTTTTCACTCGCTGTGCCCAGCACAACTGAAATTAATCGCATGCCATCACGTTTTGCAGAAGCAACCAGATTATAGCCTGCTTTGCTGGTGTGTCCGGTTTTAAGGCCATCTACCGTTTCATCACGATACAAAAGCAAATTGCGATTGCCCTGGCGAATATTGTTGTAGGTAAAGTTTTTCTCAGCATAAATAGGATAATGACGCGCATGATCATAAATAATGGCACGCGCCAAAATCGCCTGATCTTTTGCAGTGGTATAGAGTTGATCGGGAGCAAGGTCATCATCCAGACCATGCGAGTTATGATAACGGGTATTGCTCATTCCCAATTCCAATGCTTTTTTATTCATCATATCGACGAAAGCATCTTCATTTCCTGCAACATATTCCGCAATCGCAACTGAAGCATCATTACCCGATTGAATAATCACTCCACGCAACAAATCAATAACCGATACCTGTGTCCCTTCGCGAATAAAACTGGCGGAACCGGTTGAGTTCGCCATACGCCAGGCTTTCACACTAATGGTCACCAAATCCTCTTCAGCGATTTTGCCTTTTTCTATGGCATCAATCGCTAAATAACTGGTCATCATTTTGGTTAGACTTGCAGGATAAGCGTGAATATCGGCATTTTTTTCAGCAATAATATTGCCAGTTGCTGCATCAACCAATATCCAGGATTTTGCAGCAACATCCGGTGGTGTCGGTATAGCTAATTGTTGTGTTTGCACAGCAGGTTGCGCACTGGTAGCGGATGGCGTGGGCAGTGTGTTATTTGGAGATGGCAACGAATTTTGTTGCGCCAACCCCCAGGATGAAAACCCAAGTGTTAATAAACCCAAAACAACTATTTTTTTCATAACAACCATTTCACCTTTACTAAAAAATATTTCAAATTTACAACATTATTTTAAATACACCGGGTGCACATCAAACAAATTGAGTTTAGCCAATTGATCGCGCGCAGCCTGTAATGCCTGTGTGGTTTTAAACGGACCTATACGCACCCTGTGTATTTCTTTGGGGGCCAAATCAGAATGAATTACAGGTATAAAAGTCATTTTTGTGGCCAGTGCAGCTGAATAATCTCTGGCGGCATCCAATGTGGAAAATGCTGCAATTTGTAAATAGGTATTGTCCGGCAATCGGGTTTCAGTGGAATTAATCGGTGCTTCAGCGCGACGAGGTATTGCAGGCCCATCGTTCGGCAATACAATTTCAACATCAACCAATCCTGTTCCATGTTTATGAATACCGATACGTTGTGCAGCGGCATAACTTAAATCTATTACACGTCCTTCATGAAACGGCCCCCGATCATTCACCCTGACAACAACCGTTTTACCATTAGCTACATTGGTGACTCTCACATAAGAAGGAATAGGCAAAGTTTTGTGTGCAGCCGTCATAGCGTACATATCATAAATTTCGCCGTTCGATGTTTTGTATCCGTTAAATTTTTGTCCGTACCAACTGGCGTATCCTCTTTCTTTGTAAGAAGATTCATCTTTAATCAGGTGATAAGTTTTACCAAGAATCGTATAGGGATCTTTATTGCCTGCTATAGTTCTGGTTTCTTTTCTCGGTACCGCATCGGGAATATGGGAGAGATCTACATCTTGCATCGGGCCATTATCTTTGTCCTGTGCATAACGACCTTTTTGGATTTTGTCTGAATCCGATTCAACATCTGAATCGGAAACCGGTTTTTCAGGAACAGTATCACAGCCAGTTACAATAGCGATTAACACAATACAAATAACTTTGCTTAACTGATCCGGAATCAAATTCATTTATTTTCCTGTTTTTGCTTTTTTATCTGCCAGATATTTCGCAGATTTAATTTCCTGACTTAACTGATACACCGCCATGGCATACATAGGACTGCGATTGTAACGCGTGATCACATAAAAGTTATGCAAACCAAACCAATATTCCAATCCCTCTGCGCCATCAAATTCAATCGGCAACAAGGGCAGAGTGTAAGATGTTTTTTGTTTGGCTTTCAAACCCAGTTTTTTCCATTCTTTGTAGGTGGTTTTAACCGGTTGAATTTGATTGAATAATAATTTGGTTTTATCACCAGTGAACTCAGCCGGAATTACCACTGCATTTTTGTGCTTCCAACCATGGGCTTTAAAATAATTGGCAACACTGCCGATTGCATCGGCGGGATTATTCCAGATGTCTTTAAATCCATCGCCATCAAAATCCACTGCCCAGTTACGATAACTGGAAGGCATAAATTGTCCATATCCCATGGCGCCAGCATAAGAACCTTTAAACGCCAATGGATCTTTTTTTTGTTCGCGGGTTAGCAGTAAATAATTTTCCAATTCCGAACGAAAAAAAGGTGATCGTGGTGGATAATCAAATGCCAGTGTGGTTAAGGCATCTATCACCCTATGAGCACCCATATTTTTACCGAAACCGGTTTCAACACCAATAATGGCCACAATAATTTCAGATTCAACACCATATTTTTTTTCAGCGGCGACCAGAGTGTTCTGATGCACTTGCCAAAATTCAACGCCACCGCTGACCCTTTGTGGCTGGATAAAAATAGGGCGATAATCTCTCCAGGGTTTGGCCTTCTCGGCCGGGCGCGCAATGGCATCCAGAATATTTTGTTTTTTTTCTGCTGATTGCATCCACGTCAAGAGATCCGCTTTTGCAAATTGATGTTTGCTGATCATTTCGTCCATAAATATTTTGGCTTCGGCTTGCTGTGAGTAATCAGCTGCAACCGGCAAACCAACCGCTATCAATAAAATTCCAATCAAACGATACATAACGCTACCTTAAATTTCTTTCATCATCACACGTTTCTTTTCAGTACTGATAGCCATCAACATACCAAAACCGGCAAAAAGTGCCACTATCGCAGTACCACCCTGACTTATGAGGGGTAAAGGTACACCAACAACTGGCAACATACCGGACACCATTCCCATATTCACAAATACATAGACAAAAAAAGTTGTGCTGATACCTGCGGCCAACAAACGACTGAAGGTATTTTGCGAATTGATTGCGATCATCATGCCACGAATCACAACCAATAAATAAACGGATAAAAGTAAAAGCACACCAAACAAACCAAACTCTTCACTTAATACGGCAATAATAAAATCTGTGTGACCTTCCGGTAAAAAATCCAACCGGGACTGAGTGCCCTGCATCCATCCCTTACCGGATAAACCACCTGAACCTATTGCAGTTTTGGATTGAATAATATTCCAACCGGTTCCCAGTGGATCTTGCGATGGATCCAACATAGTCAACACTCGCTGACGCTGGTAATCATGCAAAACATAATGCCAGATGGGGTAAAGACTCGCGATAAAAGCAAAAAATGCGATCACGATATACAACCAGGGTAAACCTGCAAAAAATAAAATGACAATTCCCGAAACCAAAACCAGAATAGCGGTTCCCAAATCCGGCTGTTCCATAATAATAATGACGGGTAATAAAATTAGCGCGACAGAAATCATCACTTGTTTAAATCGCGGAGGTAATTCTGTGGCTGACAAAAAAGCCGCTATCGTAATCGGCATGGCCAATTTCATAATTTCCGAGGGTTGAAATCGAAAGCCGCCAATTTGTAACCAGCGCTGCGCGCCCATGGAAATATCACCAAATAACATCACGGCCAGCAATAAAGTCAAACCACCCACGTAAGCAATTGCAGCACTGCGACGTAAAAAATCGACAGGGATTTGTGCGACAACCAACATCACTATATAAGCAATTACAAAAAATGTTCCCTGTTTTTCAACACTGGCAAGATTATGACCACTCGCACTATAAAGAACCGTTAACCCAATAGACGTTAAGGCAAATAATAGTAATAACAGAAAAAAATCCAGATGCAGGCGTTGCGCCAATCGATCACGACGACGAAAGCTCTCTTCCGCTTCAGGCATGCGACGTAAAAAATCCTGGCGACTCATGGTAATTTTCCCTGAGCAGAAGTTAATGAATTGTTGGCTGTTTGCTGCTGATGAATCCATTCATTGGCGCGATCAATAATCGCCTGCGGATGATATCCAACAGGTGGAACAAATTCGCCAGGTTTCAAATAATATCCTTTTAAATAAGCATCGAACACATAACGTACCACCGGGCCAGCATCAGATCCACCATGACCACCATTTTCAACAATAACCGCGACTGCTATTTGTGGATCATCCAAAGGAGCAAAAGCAACAAACCAGGCATGATCCCACTGACGTTCACGCAATAATTCTGCATTGTATTTTACATTGGCTGCGATACTGATGACTTGTGCAGTTCCGGATTTCCCAGCCATTTTATAATCGGCATGTTTTACCAAGCTACGCCCGGTACCGCGTCCACCTTCCCGCATGACTTCTGCCGAGCCATCAAAAATGGCGTCCCAATGTTTTTCATTCACTTCTATTCGATCAAGAATTTTAGGTGGAATTTTTTGATTACCAATTGTTGATACCAATTGCGGTTGATAGCGAATTCCACGATTCGCCAAAGTTGCCGTCATCACAGCCAACTGTAATGGCGTCACCAATGCATAACCTTGACCGATTGATAAATTCACTGTATCACCCGGATACCAGGGCTGGCCTTTGGTTGCACGTTTCCATTCTCGCGATGGCCAAATTGCTGCACGCTCACTGGGAATATCAATTTCAGTTTTTACACCCAAACCAAAATGTTTTCCAAATTCACTGATGCGATCTATACCCATGCGATTTCCCAAATCGTAAAAATAAATATCGCAAGATTCTGCAATCGCACGTTTCAAATCGACACGACCATGCCCGCCTTTGTCATAGTTGTGATCACGCCAAGGGCGTTCAACATTTGGCAACCGATATATTCCGGGATCGCTAATCGTTTTTTCCGGAGTGGTGAATCCATAATGCAACCCGGCGAGTCCCATCATAGGTTTAATGGTGGAACCAGGAGGATACTGCCCTTGCAGAAAACGATTTAATAAAGGTGTATCTATATCTTCGTTTAAATTTTTGTAATCACGATAACTGATACCCGTGACAAATAAATTGGGATCAAAACTTGGATTGCTCACTGCAGCCAAAACGCCGCCCGTTTTTACATCCAATGCTACTACTGCCCCGCGACGACCACGCAGTGCAGCCACTGCTGTTTCTTGTAACCGTGAATCCAGATGCAAACGAACATCCAGACCTTGTTTGGGATCTGTTTTATCCAGAATTCGCATCACCCGTCCACGCGCATTGGTTTCAACATTTTGACTGCCCACATCACCCAACAATACATCTTCGTAACTTTTTTCAATACCGACTTTACCAATGGCATGGGTACCGGAATAACGGCGTAATTGATCTTCAGTAAACGAATCCAATTCTTTTTCATTAATGCGGCTGGTATAACCAATCACCTGTGCGAACAATTCACCTTTTGGATAATTGCGTACCAATTCAGCATTAACTTCAACGCCATCCAACAAATGTTGATTAACAGCAATATTGGCAATCTCTTCTTCAGTCAGTTTGTAACGCAAGGGAATGGGATCAAGTGAATGGCGCTGTTGTTTTTTTAATTTATAAAATTTGCCTAAATCTCCCGGTGTAATCTCAATCAGGGTTTCAAGCAACGCTAATGTTTGCTCCAGCACGGCTGGATCGGAAATAGTGATGGATAAAGTGAAACTCGCTTTGTTATCTGCCAGCAATATACCGTTTTTATCCAATATCAAACCACGAGTGGGTGGTACTGGTTGAACATGAACACGATTGCGATCCGATTGGGTGGAGTAATCCTGATAATTTAAAATTTGCAAATCGTAGTAACGATAAATTAATACCGCAGCCATCAAAAGTATTACCACACCGACTACCACCAATCGATTGCGAAACAATTTTGCTTCGCGCAGGTGATCTTTAAATTGTTGTGTCTCTGGCATGAATCTCTTTCAACGTTTCAGGTTAGCTGGGTAAATTCAATTTATTTGTGGTAGGGATGATTCTGTAAAATACTGGATGCTCGATACAACTGCTCAATCAATACAATTCTCACCAATGGATGCGGTAAAGTTAGCGGTGATAACGACCATTTAATTGCAGCCATTTGTAACACCGCTGGCGATAACCCATCTGGCCCGCCAATCAACAAGCAAAAATTATCACCGCTCATTTTCCATGCTGCAAGATTCTCTGCCAACTGTGAAGTACTCCAGGCCTTGCCTCCAACATCCAACGCAATCACTTGTTCATTCTTGCCTATAGCGGCCATCATAGCCTCGCCCTCTTTTTCCATGGCTTTTTGGATATCGGTATTTTTGCTGCGCACCGCCAAAGGTAATTCCACCATTTCGACTTGCAAATCTCGCGGCAAGCGTTTGGCATATTCTGCATAACCGGCTTCAACCCAATCCGGCATTTTGGTTCCTATGGCGATGATACGAATACGCATTATTTTTCTATTATTGTCGTCCGGCAGGTTTCATTGACCACAATTTTTCCAACTCGTAATAATTGCGGGCTTCATCTTGCATGACATGTACAACCGTATCGCCATAATCAACCAGCACCCAATCACCGGATTCCAGTCCTTCAATACCCAAAGCCCTGAATCCGGCTTTTTTGGTCTCTTCAACCAGATTTTCGGCCAATGAACGCGCATGACGACTGGAAGTACCGCTGGCAATAATCAATGTATCCATCACATCGGACAATTGGCTTACATCCAGAGTCACAATTTCTTTACCTTTGAGATTTTCCAAGGCGTTAATAATCGATTTGTTTAGATCTGACATTCAGTTTTTTACCTATGATTAAAAAATAATTTTTTGATTTCATCCTCTCTCCCCTTGTGGGTTAGGGAGAGGGGGATGAATAAAGCTTCTTCTCCCGAATAAATTTCCACACTGCATCCGGCAATAAAAATTGTGGCGATTCGCCGCGCGAAATTTGTTGGCGAATTTCTGTGGCGGAAATAGGCAACAAACGTAAAGTTTGCATCACAATTTTTCCAGCGGGGTATCGCTGTAAATCTGCAGACTGCCCTTGATGTTGTTTTAAAAAATGCCTGACATCACCCTGATCGGGAATTGCCCAACCCGGGCGGGAAACTACTACAATATGCGCAAGATGAATTATTTCTTGCCAACAATACCAGGTAGAAATTCCGGCGAAGGCATCTTCCCCCAGACACAACACCAAACTCATGTCACTGCCAAATTCTTTACGCAATTCACACAAAGTATCGTAAGTGTAAGAATTTTTTTCACGACGCAATTCACGATCATCCCATTGCAATTGCGGACACTCTTGCAGCGCGAGCTGCAACATTTTTAAACGTTGTACTGACGACACTTGCGGTTGTTCCCTGTGCGGCGGTTTGTGACCAGGGATCAAACGCATCTCATCCAGAGATAATTGCTGTTTTAATTCCAGAGCCAAACGCAAATGACCGAAATGAATTGGATCGAAGGTGCCACCAAAAATTCCCAGGGTTTTGCGCATGGATTAAAGACCCCCTCCCAGCCTCCCCCTTACCAGGGGGAGGAGCAAAGTCCCCTCCCCTGGCAAGGGGAGGGTTAGGGCGGGGTCATGCTTTTCAAACACGAACCTGTCCATCACCAAACACAACCCACTTCTGCGAAGTCAAACCTTCCAGACCTACGGGGCCGCGTGCGTGAATTTTGTCAGTCGAAATTCCAATTTCTGCACCCAAACCATATTCAAAACCATCTGCAAAACGTGTCGATGCATTTACCATCACTGAACTGGAATCCACTTCGGTGATGAATCGACGTGCACGTGAATAATCTTCGGTGACAATTGCGTCTGTGTGTTGTGAACTGTAACGCGCAATATGATCAATCGCTTCATCCAAACCTTGAACAATTTTGATTGATAAAATCGGTGCAAGATATTCGGTTGCCCAATCTTCTTCTGTTGCAGGATTCGCTTTAACCAACGCACGGGTTTTTTCACAACCACGCAACTCCACACCTTTTTCTTCGTAAGCTTTTGCAAGACGAGGCAAAATGGCAGCAGCGACTGAATCGTCAATCAATAAGGTTTCCATCGCATTGCAGACACCATAGCGATGAGTTTTTGCGTTAAGTGCAATAGTAAATGCTTTTTCCAAATCAGCTTTGCCATCGATAAACACATGACAAATTCCATCGAGATGTTTGATTACAGGTACACGCGCTTCGCGACTGATACGCTCGATTAAACTTTTACCACCGCGAGGCACTATCACATCGACAAATTGCGGCATGGTGATCAACTCACCCACTGCCGCACGATCAGTGGTTTCGATCACTTGCACCACGTCGCCGGGCAAGCCTGCAGTTTTCAACCCGGCAATTACACAAGCAGCAATCGCGCGGTTGGAATGAATGGATTCACTGCCACCACGCAAAATCGCTGCATTGCCAGACTTCAAACAAAGGCTGGCTGCATCAATAGTTACATTAGGGCGGGACTCATAAATAATCCCGATCACCCCCAAAGGCACACGCATTTTGCCAACCTGAATACCGGTGGGGCGGTAACGCATATCGGTGATTTCACCACAGGGATCAGGCAGGGCCGCAACCTGGCGCAGACCTTCGATCATGGAATCAATAGTGGCAGGTTTGACTGCAAGGCGATCCACCATGGCGGCATCCAAACCATTGGCTTTGGCTGCTGCCAGATCTTTCTGGTTTTCGGCTACCAGCGTAATCCGGTTTTTATCCAACTCGTCAGCAATGGCTAACAAGGCTTTGTTTTTGACAGCCGTTGGTGCAGCCGCGATAACTCGCGCTGCAACACGGGCTTTGCGGCCTAATTCGGCCATATATTCTTTGACGTTGTTTGATGTCGCGCTGTTTAAAGTCGCGTTACTTGAATCTGACATGCTAATCCTGCTCGTAAAACATCTTTCGAAAACGGGCAGCGATTATAGCCTGAGTAGAAGATCCAGTTTAAAAAATCTTATGCAATCAAGGTGTCGCCACTTGAACACCGGCTGAGACAAATACCAGAGGCGCATTCCAGTTAATCGCAATTTCATTACTGGCATAACTGCATTCTTCATCCAGATAGGATTTCGCCGGTAAATTCGAAGGATATGCCACCGTACAACCTGACTTGTCTTGCTGCCCCGGATTAGGACCACCCGCAATAAAACCGGGAATTGGCGCCGCAATGCCATCAGCACCGGATGGGCGATGATGGATCTTTTGTGGTGTCAGGTTTCCATAGCCAGTGACAAACGAATAATCAGTCGCATTGCGACCCAGCACATAATCCAATATGGCTTGCGCCGCGTTTAAGTATTGGTTTTTGGTCTGATCCAAATCATAAGCCGCCAACAGCATCATTGCCTGATTCAATGCACCGGAATTACTGCCCCAACCAAAATCGCCTGTTTCCATCGAGACACCATAAGCAGAGGCAGCCTTTTTAGTCGCTATACCTGCAGCAACACCATCCAGACGGCTTTTAATTAAATTTTTATCGGCAGCAAGTGTTAATGAATCGATATGACGCCCCAAAGATATCCAACCCAATGATTTCACCCCGCCCCACCAGGGAACATCTGCTGTGACATTGGCGGGATTCAATTCCGTGTAATAACTGTCATTTTTTGTAGTGATATAAAGCTCTGCAGCCGCCCAGAAAAATTCATCCGTAACATTGTTGTCACCATAACCACCCGTAGAAATATCACTGGGCTGGGTGTAATAAATAGATGGATTAGCTTTTGCCCAGGCCCAGGCATTTTCTGCAGCCGTGAGCATTTGTGCTGACATACCGGGATAAGCACTTTCATAGTCTGCAAACACACGACTGGCAACCGCCATTACCGCTGCGAAATCCAGAGTAGCGGCTGTGGCTTTTTGTACAACATACCGATCAGACGTATCCGCTGCCGGCATAACAAATCCGCTGAAATTTTTACTCGTGAGTTTGTGGTAAACACCACCATCATCCGGATCCTGCATGGCCAACATCCATTCAAGATTCCACATAATTTCATTCAACAAATCCGGCACTGCATCACCGCTTTCCGGAATATTAAGATTTTGATTTTTAAAATAATCCGGGTATGCCTCGAAAGCTGCCAATAATGAATAAGTACTGATTCCCGAATTGACTATGTAAAGGTTGTAATCACCTGCGTCATACCAACCTTTGGCTGCTGAAATTACAGTACCTGCAGGACGTAATGCAGTAGAGGCGGATTGATGCACATAAACTGTTGTACCCGGATGACCCGCCGCACGCTTGTAAACACCCGCGTGAGTTTCAAGTAATTCGGTACTGGAACGATTGTAATAAAAAGCTTTAATCGAGGCCGCATTCAATGCGTCGTAAACATTAGCTGCAATTTTAAAGTTAGCGGAAGTTTGAATACCCTCAACCTGAATTTTGTAATCACCTGCAACAGCGACCGAAGAAAAATCCGCTAATTTAACAGTCTCGCCTGATGGGGCCCAGGATTTGGCCTCTGATAAATTCCCCGTCAGCACCACAGAATTGTTGCTGGTATTAATCACCGTAAATTGATTAGCGGGCACATTGGGAACTACTGCCAACTTTTCAGAATCAGGCTTAAAACCCAGCTGATTTATTTTGATCAGGCCGGTCGCCGAATTAGATAAAGAACTGGATGAGAAACTGGATGAAGAACTTGATGAACTACTGACAGAATTCGGGTTTGATCGGGTCGATGACCCACCACCACTACTGCCGCTGCAAGAGACCACACCGAATGCGAGAATAATCAGGCCTGTTATTGTTAGAGATGGATGATTCATACAAAACACTCAATCAGATGAAGATTCACTGATTGTAGTAACCCGCCATTTGAATCACCATTCAATTTTCCCTAACAGGGGTAAAGAAGCGCTAATTCACGATGATTAACTGAAAAACTCCGCCAGAGCCACTCCCGGTTCATCAGCCCGCATAAACGCTTCACCGACTAAAAATGCATTTACATTTTTTGCTTGCATGGCTTTAACATCAGCCGGTGAGAGAATTCCGCTTTCGGTTACCACGATTCTGTCTTTGTCGATTTGTGGCAATAAATTGTAAGTGGTATTCAAAGTAACATCGAAAGTGTGGAGATTGCGGTTGTTAATGCCGATTAATTTGTTGGGTAACTCCAGCGCAATTTCCAATTCAGCTTGATCGTGAACTTCAACCAATACATCCAAACCAATTTCGTGGGCAAGTTGATTTAATTCTTTGAGTTTTGATTTATCCAGAGCAGCGACAATTAATAACACACAATCAGCACCCAAAGCTCTGGCCTCATAGATGTGATATTCATCGACAAGAAAATCTTTACGGATGACCGGCAACGTCACCGCAGCACGCGCTTGTTGTAAATAGGCATCTGCGCCCTGGAAAAAATCCACATCAGTTAACACCGACAAGCAGGCTGCACCTCCCTTTTCATAAGAGACCGCAATTTCTGCCGGATTAAAATTTTCTCGAATGACACCTTTGCTGGGCGATGCTTTTTTAATTTCAGCAATAACACCCGCTTTGCCTTGTGCAATTTTGTTTTCAATGGATTTAACAAAACCACGAGCTGCAGGTTGCCCTGCA
>CBFGPN010000037.1:0-25754 GCA_965650675.1 uncultured Cellvibrio sp. | reverse complement strand
CGCTTGTTTGCCCATCTTTGCCACTGGCCAACAAATTTCACGATTTAATGGCGCCGTATTTTTATTTTATTATCTGGTCTACACCGCCTATTTAATTATGATGGCTCAAAACCATTCAACATCATCCTTAAACAGCTTGATGCTCAGCATTGTTTTACCTTTCACTATTATTAGTCTGGTGGTGGCTTTTTTGCGGCATAATAACGCTGCAGGCGGAATGAATAAAAACTTGTGATTGATTAAAGCCGCCAGTATATTACGCACTCTTGTCGGGGCGCCTTGGCTTGAGTGAAAAACTCGGGTACGGAGGCTGAGATGGGCTCGGCCCAACCCGTAGAACCTGATCAGGTCAATACCTGCGGAGGGAACAAGGCGCTTCTTTTCCGTGCCCTCCTCCGCCTCAGTTTTTCGAGGCACCATGACATCAAATTTTCGTTTATTACCTGAAACTGTTGGCATCGCCGGTGCGGGATTATTGGGCCGTCTCCTGGCATGGAAATTATTGCGGTCCGGTTGCAAGGTCACATTATTTGATGCAGGCCATATTCTCGATAATCAAAAAAATTCGGCTGCTGCATTTACTGCTGCGGGAATGATTGCGCCTTTGAGTGAAGCCGTGGTTTCGGATGCCAATGTGTATCGGATGGGGCAATATGCTTTAAAAAAATGGCCTGAATGGTTAGCTGAACTATCCGATTGTAATTTATTTTTTCAACGCGGCAGTTTGGTTATTGCACACCCGCAAGATCAATCCGAACTGGATCAATTTGTCAGTGAATTAAAATTTGTGATTCCTGACTGCAATTCTTATCAGCAATTAAACCATCAACAAATTCATGAATTGGAGCCGGATTTACACACACAATTCTCCAATGGGTTATTGTTAACAGAAGAAGGGCATCTACATAATCGTGAGTTTTTGCAAAAACTGATTCAGGAGTTGATTAAACTGGGATGTGAATTCAGAGAAAATACCGCTGTTGAGCTTGATGCATTCACTGTCAAAACATCGAAAAAAAATGAAAGCTTTACTTGTGTGATTGACTGTCGCGGTGTCGGGGCAAAAACACAATTAAAAAATTTGCGCGGCGTACGTGGCGAAACCTTGCATGTACAAACCAGTGAAGTGCATTTTCAACGCCCTGTTCGCTTGATGCATCCACGCTATCAATTATATGTAGTGCCCAAACCGGATAATCGTTTTATTATCGGCGCGACCCAAATCGAAAGTGAAGACAGATCCCCCGTCAGTTTGCAGTCATCACTGGAGTTGAGTTCAGCACTTTATACCCTGTCGCCTGCATTTGCTGAAGCAAGAATTATTGAAATGGATAGTAACTTGCGACCTGCTTTTCATGACAACCTGCCACATATCCATATCCAGAATGGCATCATCCGGGCAAATGGATTATTTCGACATGGGTATTTGTTGGCGCCGGCTGTTGTTGACAGCATTATGGCGAGCTTGATGAAATCGGAAGAGACCGTTTTTTGTCATTTACTTAAACACAGTTGATGAAAAATTATGATTCAAATCAGTGTCAATAACCAATCGCAATCAATAGCACCTAACACACGCCTGAGTGATGCATTAATTACATGGGGCTTCGCCAACAGCAAAATTGCTGTTGCCATCAATCAGGAATTTGTCCCCCGTTCAACTTATAACGAACGCATTTTAATGAATAACGATCAAATAGATATAGTTAAACCTGTAGGAGGCGGTTGATATGGAAAAAGATTTTGTACTCTATGGAGAACATTTTTCCAGTCGTTTTTTATTGGGCACAGCACTTTATGCATCGCCACAATTAATGTGCGAGTCAATTCAGCAATCACGCTGTGAAATTGTCACGCTGGGTTTGCGCCGACAAAATCCGGCAGAAAAATCCGGTGATAGTTTTTGGCAATTTATTCAGGAAAGCGGTTGTCGTTTATTACCCAATACTGCAGGATGCAAATCAGTAAAAGAAGCTGTGGCATTGGCAGAAATGTCGCGAGAAATTTTTGACACTGACTGGATTAAATTGGAAGTCGTTGGCGATGATTACAACTTACAACCTGATCCTTTTGGTTTATTGGAGGCATCAGACATTTTAATCAAAAAAGGTTTTAAAGTTTTGCCTTATTGCACCGATGATTTGATTTTATGCAAACGCTTGCTGGATGTAGGCTGCGAAGTATTAATGCCCTGGGGCGCACCTATTGGCACTGGTCAGGGTTTATTAAATCGCTACAATTTAAAAACGCTACGTGAACGTATTAAAGATGTGCCCATGATTATTGATGCAGGCTTGGGCGCACCATCACAAGCAGCAGAAGCTATGGAAATGGGGTTTGATGGCATTTTATTAAATACCGCTGTTGCAAAAGCACATAATCCTCCCTTAATGGCGGCCGCGTTTGCAGATGCTATTGATGCGGGGAGAAAAGCGTTTAAAGCAGGATTGATTCAGAAACGTCAAACTGCCAGCCCAAGCACACCGACAATTGGGCAACCTTTTTGGCATCAGTGATTTTTAAAGCAACTCACACACCCTCCCCTTACGATAGGGTGGGGTTTGTTTTAACCATTCAATAAATCCAAAATTTTGTCAAACCCGGCTCTCAACTTTGCCTCCATCTGTTGGTTTTTTTCTTCATTTGAATCCAGATAAATTTGAAACATACGATTAAGGCGCTGCAGATGGAATAAAAATTCTTGCTGCAACATCATCATATTTTCAATATTTTTTGAATCATCATAATTCACTACCTGCATGGAAGACTCTATTTTTCTTTCATCACTTTCATAGAAAATACCCGAGCCACGAATAGTAGTTGCTACATGGATAATTACGTTTTGCAGTGCATGTAGTTTTCTATCACCGTGAGTAAACCCCACAGATAATAAACAATCCCTTAGCATGTTAAACCAGACAGCCAGAAACTTATTTTTTTGAGAAAACTCTTCTATTAACCTGGGAGAATTTTCATTAATCACCTTTTGCAAAGGCATATCGCCACGCTTTAAAACTGCCATTACCAATTCATAATTACGATGCATATAGGCTTGTTGGTTTAATTGGATAATCGCAGCTGCATCACGCAAACTTCTGCCTTCGGTTTTGAAACGATTAAAATAAATAGCCGCCAAACTATCTGTTAAACCTAATATTTGCCCCAGAAGGCTGATTTCACTTTCAACTTTTGCATAAGGGTACCCGGTACCATCACAACGCTCATGGTGTTCTTGCACGGCTATTATTGCGGACGGGTTAAAATTGGGAATTACATTTAATATCTCGACGCTCATTGGCAAATGTTGTTGGATTTGAAACCAATCTTCCGCATTCAATTTATCTTTTTTATTAAGCACTGTTGGCTCTACAAATAACATCCCCGCATCGTGACCCAGGGATGCTAAAAAAACAGACTCCATATCCGATTTCGACAAGCGCATTTCTTTTGCTATCAGTACCGATAGAATGCTGCAATAAAGTGTACGGGAATAGGTTTGTGAGAGCTGGATTGCCATTAAAGCCAAATGCTGGATTAACACCGGGTATGCTGCAACTGCATCGATCAGTGGCGCCAGCAATTTTTCGATTGCATGATTATCATCTATCGCCAAAAGTAACGAGTCCTGTTCAATCAGCGTCTGAAAGTCTTTTGACAAACTTCGGCCTGATTCAAAAGCTACAATTGAAGAAAGAATCCTGTCGAATGGTATTTGCATCAAACGAAATACCAAGTCCGGCTGTATCACATCACCTGAACTAAAAAGCTTTTTACCTGAGGCATCAAGCAAATCCTCCGTAAACCGGACAGTCACCATCCCGGACGCTTTTGCCAAATGCTGGATGTAAACACGCTTGCTCGATGACAAGTAACTAACACCCTTCAACAAGGGAGACATCAAGTGACTTTCAGACATAAGATCAGGACTCAATGGTTATGAATATTCTTTTCCTGCCAAATGCATTTGAGTCTAGTTCATAAATGGAATTTTGCGCTATGGCGCATCTATCAACAAAAGTTCACCAACAAAAATTCGCCGATAAACAGATGCGCCATTTTTCAGTGACCCGCAGTTTTATTTGAGCTGTTGTTTTACACGTTATTTGTCTAATACAAATATGTCCTTAATTTCCCACTCCGCTTTACGCTTGTCCTTTTCCACCCAAACAGGCTGTGGTGAATCGGGATTGTTTATCCAATAACGCGGCACATCATCAGTCCCCCAAACATAGCCATGCAAATTACCCTGGGCATCAATACGGAAACGAATAAAACTTTTAAAACCTTCGTAACCCAGAGGTGAAAATGCATTATTGGGTAAAAATCCAAACAACGAAAAAAGAGAGAATAATATGCCTGTAAAAAATCCTGCGATTAAGAAAAAAATCAAGAACAACACTATTCGCCAGGCATAAATAATCCACCAGGCAGCAGGGTCAGGCACAATAGATCCAAGTGATCCATGCTCAATAGCCATCACCAACAGAAAACTTGCCAACCCACCAATCGCTGCTGTGACATTACTGGACTCTTTGCAAATTCCAAAAAACATCGCCACTATAATCAATCCCGGCCAAACTGATTCAGTCAGGATAGCCGCCATCAATAAACCACCCAGCAATACCGAAAACATGACATTGCCCTGCACTACCGCTCCCCAAAATACCTTGGCGTGTTCGGCCAGAGTTTTGCAATCGCGCAATTGTTTTCCAATGTGTGCTGTCGAACGAAAAAAAGACACTATATTTTCGAGCAATAAAAATCGACTTTGATTTTTGCGCGGATAAAACACTTTATCGTCATAACTTCTGACAGTTTTTTCTTTTGGTTTTGTAATGCCTATTCTGACTCGCTCGCGTAAATCTGCAGTCATCGCCTCATCTTCACCAGCCAGGCTCATGGCTTTCACTTTTTTGGCATTATTGGTATGGGTCGGATGCAAAAATGCGCCGCCACCGCCAGAAGTAATCAACATGTCGTCATATTGAAATTGCGCATCCGCTTTAGCTGTTTCACGCGCGTAGTGATGAATATCGCCCGCAAGACGCATACGAATTCGACAACCCAATTTGAGAATTAATGCTTCAAGACGCTGATAGCGCTTGGGATAACCTTCACGTGCAGCATCACCCAAATGTCGCGTCCAATAAGGTTCGGGATAAAGTAAAATTAAATTATCATCTTGAGTAATTTGTCCGCTGTTAAATAATTTATAAAAAGCAGCAAATTGTTGACGATCAATATCACCCACCAGCGCAAAATCAAAACCCAAAATAATCCAATTATTCGGTAAACGTGCTGCAAAATAACTTTGCTTTTGTAATTTGCGAGTACCCAAAGGGGTAACATCGGGTTCAGTTTCCGCTGACAATAATTTAAATCCCTCTTCTTCACGGCGAGTATCCACAAAATAACGGGTGAAGGTAGAAATATTATCAAACCAATCATGATTCTGCGGAATCACCAACGAAGGTTTTAAGGTATCGCGATCACGTTGCACATTCGGATTGGAGCTGGAAGCCACCCACATTTCTGTCAGTCGATATTGATATTCTTCAACACTCGCACCGGGATAAGCCAAATCACCACCCAGCACTAATAATTCACCAGACGGAAATTGTTCAGGCAGCGACTCTTTTACCTCAACATCCGAACACACAGCACGCGTAAGAACATCTTTTTGCATTTCACGCGCAACTGTAAAAGTGGCATTACCGCTATCACCTGTATCCGATACAAAATCCCACCAGAAATCACTCTCGCGTTTTTCTTCTGCAACCTGAATCAATTTCAATTCCGGCGCATACATTTCACGCCGATCCAAATTTCGAATCTGATCACTGGTGGACATCATTTCCTTTACTGAACGATACAACACAAAAGGGTTGTACCAAGCTACAGCCCAACGTTTATGTGGAGGTTGTTTTTTACCGAAGATATAGTTGGACATGTTCGACTCCCTGGTGATTAAGATTTCTCAACCATAGCACAAGATATGGAAGCTGAAAATCTTGGAGTCAACGCAAAATTTTGTGGGACAGGGAATCAACGGCCATCCTAGGCCGCGTTCCAAATCCTTTTTCCTGAAAACTGTTTTTCCAGATATTCCATTTGATCTTCCAGAACCAAGTGCTGTGCAAGAAACATCGATTCAAAAAGATTGGGCTTGAATGGTACAGCCAACAATTCCATGCCAGCATCTTCAGGCGTTCGGTCAGCTTTGAAGTGGTTGCACCTGTGACAGGCAGCCACAACATTTTCCCAGATATCGCGCCCACCTTTTGATCGGGGCACAATATGATCCCGCGTTAAATCCATCTGCGTATGTTTGATACCGCAATACATACACTGATAATTATCGCGACGAAACAACATGCGATTATTAAAGCCGAAGGTCAGACATCGATGGCGCAAATCACCTTTTGTGGCAATCACAGGGCTGATTTGCAAAATCGATTGTTCGCCGCTCAAGCGATTAAATCCACCTAACATAACGAGTCGCTTTTTTCCCAATTCCCATTGCACCATATCCTTTACATAGAGTACCGCCGCTTCTTCACGCGATAACCATGAAGTGGGGGTTCCTGAAAGATCCAATCGTAGTACTTTGCCCATCTCGCCTCCATCGTTTTTACTAAAAACAAAATTCAACCCATCACTCAGATAACATAAAAAATTAACAGTCATGGATCTGGTATCCGGAATAACCGGATACCTGGAAAGCCGTTTTTGCAAAAGCAACATCTACTTATACACTAGCACCCGATCAGTAGAATAACCACGACGATTTATTTAATATTTTATGAAATTCGAACCATCAACAGTGGAATAACCACTTTTGGTCAGCAACAAAGCCAACACCACTCGTTTGGTGCGATCACTTTCCGTAATCACTACGTATTGTGGCAATAATTGTTTTTCCCTTGCCCATTCGAGAACTGTTTTACCTGTCTCACGACCTTTTAAATAAAAATCCACCGCCAATGTAGAAATATGATTTTCTTTCAAGATCTTTTTGGCAGCATTGCTATCTGCACAGTAAATATCTGCCTGATAGTTGCCACGCTTACTCACTGCTACACGCATTGCATTCTCCTCCGTTGAAAAATACTTAGGGGTGACCAATGGGATTCGAACCCATGTCTGTCTGACTCACAATCAGGCGCATTCCCTCTATGCTACAGTCACCCCTAAATATTCTTGTTTATATGAATAACATTATCTCGAATCAAATCTGTTCTCTTAGTACATATGCTTGTCCTCTATTCACTGGCAGCAGCGTCAGGGCTCGAACCTGAAATACATGAGTCAAAGTCACGTGTGTTTCCACTTACACCACACTGCTAAATATTCACCGCATAATTGGCGGTTCGTACGGGATTCAAACCCGCGATCATTCCGCTGACAACGGAGCGCTTTAAATCTGACTAAGCTAACGAACCCTATTTGGTATCCCTGGCCGGATTCGAACCGGCGATTCCTGATAGAAAGTCAGGCGTCCTCACCACTAGACTACAGGGACATAATTAAAAAATTTACGTTTTTGTTCCCGTGCGTCCCCTGCACACCAGGCAATTCCAGCTGCGGGAAACAAAACTTTTTTATCCGGAAAATAAAAACCCCGGTTGCTGCCAACCGGGGTTTTCAAAAGAAAGTACCGGAAGGCCACCGCCTTCCGAACAGAAAGCGGGTTAAATGCGATGCTCAAAATAATGTTTGGTTTGTATGTTCATAATTTTCTTTCGTTAATTCCAGATTCACTGGTACGTAAAATGTTTTTAAACAATATCGTCTGATTTTTATAATCGCAAGTTTTATTTTTCAGCCGTTTTCAATATAAATTCAATTCAGTTATATCGACGCATTTTCCAAAAGATGAAAAAATCCCTATCGCCAATTTATGCAATATTTTTTGCAAGGGCCATCGGAGAAAGTCTGACAAGAACTCAAAATTTCCCTACCAGTCAAATTACGCTAGTCATTTATAAAAAATTAATCTAAGCCTCGTTTAAGTTCATTTAGTCATTCCTCTTGAATATCAATAAATCTGCTCACCGAAAACAATAAAATTTCGGGCAAAAAAAACCCGAAAAGCCTTTGGGCCTTCCGGGTTCTTGTTTATGTAATGGACCTAAACTGAAGCTGGAAGGCAAATTGCCAACCAGAACTTTTCCAGCAGGCAATCAAAGGCGCGCGCAATCCTCCTGTGGATGTAACATCCCGGATGTTGCAATATAAAAACTGCGGCGCTTTAACTGTAGAAAAGTCATTTCATGCTCAAGGTAAAATTTTTGCGGAGTATAGAGACCTTGATTTACGAAATCAAAGCCTTTTGGTCAAGTTATGCTCACCCAAATTCAATTCTCATTCCAGAATGATAAATCAGGAATTCTCCAAGTCATTGTTTTTAATCGCTAGAAAATAAATCTGCTTCAAAACTATCAATTCGGAAGCTCATCCAGGCAGAAATCGCCAAGCTGACACCAAGATCAATAAATCAGGAGCGACACATGCAACTTTCAACTTTGTTTGGCAATCAGGAAGCTCTGGCCACTCACACTCAAGAGCCCAGCCATCAACAACGCATCATCAATTACTACACCAGTGCCACTGCTGGCTATAAAGATTGGAGTCCGCAGGTGAATATGCACTTCGGCTGCTATGAGTGGGGAATGAATCCGCTTGATCTTGAGGCCATGCTGCAAACGACTAATCATCGTGTTTATCAGGCGTTGGACTTAACCGGAACCCACAATCATCTGTTGGATATGGGCTGCGGTTTGGGTGCAACCGCCAGACATTTCCTGGATCAACCTTCTGTTGAACAAGTCACCGCTATCACACTCTGCGGCAATCAAATCAAAGAGGCCCAAGCGATTGAATATAATTTGGCGGAGGACAAAGATCTAATTTTCGAACAAGCGGATTATCACAACACCCACTACGCCGACGCCACCTTTGATGGAGTCTATGCAATCGAAAGCGCATGCCATTCAATTGAAGCCGACAAACGCAGCCTGATAAAAGAAGCACACAGACTCTTAAAACCCGGGGCCAAATTGGTGATCTGCGATGCGCTGTTAAAACAACCGGAAAAAATGAATGCCTTGTCAAAACTCTGTTATCGAAAGACTTGCGAAAATTGGGCGCTCGGACAATTTGGTGATGTTGATCAAGTGAAACAAGCATTAGAAGAAGAAGGTTTTACCCATATCAAATTCGACAACATCACCTTGCGAGTTTTACCATCAGCCGCATTTGTTCCCTGGGTCTGTTTGCGATATTTATCAAAATTAATATTAACCAATGACACAAACCCCGATCACTGGGCACATCTCTACGCGCCGCTTTGGGGTTTTGCATTGGGATTTAATTTGCGGCGGTTTGGGTATTATGTGGTGAGTGCGAGAAAAACTTAGTGAAGAAAATTGTGGTGCCCGGAGCCGGACTTGAACCGGCACGCCCAAAAAGAGCGACAGATTTTAAATCTGTTGTGTCTACCGATTTCACCACCCGGGCATGAGTGCTTTTACGTCGGTCCGTAAAAGAGTTTGGAGGCGCGACCCGGAGTCGAACCGGGCTGAACGGATTTGCAATCCGGAGCATAACCGCTTTGCTATCGCGCCATTTTGAAAATTAATCCGTTAACTAACATCAATCCTGAGGCTATCGCCATTTTGAAACTGATCTCCCTGTCGGGAGGGCGGCAATTCTAGCCAAGTCGATATGAAAATCCTAGCCTTTTCTTGGGCTTAGGAGAAAGTTTTCAATCTGTTGGATAAAAGCCAATCAAGCCGTTTACTTTTTATCTACGCTCGCGCGCATGTAAGGTGCTGCAGCTTTCAAGTACAGGACCATCGACCAGAGCGTCAGCGCGGCGGCGCCCGCCAGAGCGATGAACCCTACCACTTGCAAAACTTGAATATTGGATAACAACACAATGATTGCAATCATCTGCAATGTAGTTTTAATTTTTCCGATAAAGGACACGGCAACACTGGCGCGCTGACCTAACTCGGCCATCCACTCACGCAGTGCGGAAATAATAATTTCGCGGCCCACGATAATCGCGGCAGCCACCACAAACCAGGCGGAATTGTGATGCAAGGTAACCAACAATAAGAGCGCAATGGCCACCATTAATTTGTCAGCGACCGGATCAAGAAAAGCGCCAAAAGGTGTGGATTGATTGTATTTGCGCGCGACATAACCATCGGCCCAATCAGTGATCGCAGCCAAAGAGAAGATAAGTGCCGTTGCCAGATGCGCCCATGAGAATGGCAGATAAAACGCCACCACAAACAGGGGAATCAGCAAAATACGCAATAATGTCAGTTGGTTGGCTAAGGTCATGCGTCTGGCTCGAACAATGGGGTCAAAAACGGCGGCGATCATACACCATGCATCAAAGCAAGTCAGTTGTATTAATCAATGAAAAAAAGCATATATCTCTTCTGCCAGATTGACACTTATGCCCTCTACTTTTGAAAGATCCGCAACACTGGCATTACGAATTTCAACCAAACCACCGAAATGTCGCAACAATTCCCTGCGCCTTTTGGGGCCAATTCCCGCAATATCTTCCAAACCGGAAGTGGTTCTTTTTTTATCGCGACGCTGCTTATGCCCGGTGATGGCAAACCTGTGCGACTCATCGCGAATATGCTGGATTAAATGCAACGCAGGCGAATCGCCGGACAATACAATTTCTTTATCAGTCGCACCCTCTATCAAAGTTTCAAACCCGGCTTTGCGTGTTGAACCTTTGGCGACCCCTATAAGCAACACATCCTGCACAGCAAGATCGGCCATTACTTGCTTGGCAATTCCCAGCTGACCTTTGCCACCGTCGATCAATAAAATATCCGGTAATTTTCCTTCACCGTTTTGCAAGCGGGTGTAACGTCGATGCAAGGCTTGTTCCATAGCAGCGTAGTCATCTCCGGGGGTAATGCCTTCAATGTTGAAGCGGCGATAATCCGACTTAAGTGGCCCGCGAGTATCAAATACCACACAACTGGCTACCGTTAATTCACCACCGGTGTGACTGATATCGAAACACTCCAATCGCTCAGGCATTTCTTCAAGACCCAATGCGTCTTGCAGCGCAGCAAAACGCGACAAAGAATTTTGTTTTGCTTGCAGATGGGCAATCAAATTTTGTTCCGCGGCTTCTAATGCCATGCGCAACCAACTCGCCCTGTGACTACGCACATGGTGCGAAAGCAAAATTTGTCGATTAGCAATTTGCTGCAACGCTTTCTGCAAAACATCGGCGTTCTCGGCATTGAGTAAATGACTCAAAATAATTTCGCGGGGAAAATCGCGATGTTGGTGCGTAAGATAAAACTGGCCGATAAATTCCAATAACAATTCAGATTCGTTTTCAGCCAAACTTGCAGAAGGATAATAACTACGGCTACCCAATATCCGTCCCTGTCGGATAAATAAAATATGCACGCAGATCACGCCAGAACGCATTACTACTGCAATCACATCAATATCAGCATGGCCCTCTTCAATCACTTGTTGCGATTGGATATTACGTAATGCTGTAATTTGGTCGCGACATTCTGCCGCTTTTTCAAATGCCAGATTTTCTGCTGCCTGCTCCATGGAATTGGCTAATTCTTTTATTAACTCATCGCTCTGCCCGCTTAATAACATGCGGGTGTGCTGTATATCACGCTGATAATCCTCGACAGAAATCAAATTCACGCAAGGTGCTGTACAACGCTTGATTTGATACTGCAAACAAGGCCTTGTGCGATTTTGAAACACACTATCTTCACAGGGCCTGACTTTGAATGTCTTTTGCAAAAACGCCAAGCTTTCACGAACAGCAGACACATTGGGATAAGGGCCGTAGTAGTCGCCTGATTTTTTTTTCGCCCCGCGATGAAACGCGATTCTCGGATAATCCTCACCAGTGGATATAAAAATATAAGGGTAGGATTTATCATCCCGTAATAAAATATTATAGGGCGGACGATTGGATTTAATTAGATTGTGTTCGAGGATAAGTGCTTCCGTTTCACTTTGCGTAATAGTGACTTCTATACGCGCAATACGTGCAACCAACGCCATGGTTTTCGAGCTTAATCCACTGGCTCGAAAATAGCTGGCAAGTCGTTTTTTTAAATTTTTTGCTTTACCAACATAAAGAATTTTTCCATCGGCAGCAAACATCTGGTACACACCAGGTTGCTGTGATGTACTGGCAAGAAATCGTTCTGAATCAAATTCGGATTTGGATAATTCGGGTAATAAATCGTCGGACATTAAACAACTGATTCTGGATCTAATAAATTGTACTTAACCGCCAACAACGTCAGCTCAACGTCACTATTAATATCCAACTTCTCAAAAATTCTATACCGATAGGAGTTGACCGTTTTGGGGCTTACACAAAAAGTATCGGCTATATCCTGCACTTTTTTACCGTTAGCAATATGCATTGCCGTCTGTAATTCACGCTGGGATAATTTTTGGAAAGGAGACTCTTGCGAAGAACCAGAAAAATTTTTGAGCGCCATCTGCTGGGCTATGCTCGCACTCATGTACATATCACCGCGAACCACCTTGTGTATGGCGTCCACTATCTCGCTGAAGTCGGCATCTTTGGTGACATACCCCATAGCACCGGCTTGCATTAATCGCGTCGGATGCAAATCATCATCGCAAGCCGTCACAGCCACTATTTTGAGATTGGGATTGACATTGAGTAATTTTTTGGTGGCTTCTATGCCGCCCATACCCGGCATTTTGACGTCCATCAATATGACTTCCGGCTTGAGAATACGCGCTTTGGTAACAGCATCTTCGCCACTTTTGGCCTCGCCAACTATCTGGAAATCATCCACGTCAGCCAACATGCGCATTATCCCTGTACGAACCAGATCATGGTCATCAACAACAAGAATTTTAGTCAAACCAACCCCCCGGATAATGTTAAACCACTGTTTTATTTTTTATCATAGAGCAGCACCGGCTCCCGAGCTGTGAAAAACTACCATGATTTCCTATTGCAGTGAACATTTTCCGTATTAAAAGCTGAAAATGAAACTTTATCTTGAAAGATTTATGGTTTAGTCTGTCATCAACCTGTTAAAAAGAGATTGATTGTTGTTTTGAACACACACCTTAGCCTATCAGAGCCTTATACACGCCAACTGAAGTTGGAACCTGATGACAGCCGCCGCATAGCCAGCCTGTCCGGACAACTCGGGCAAAACCTGCGACAAATTGAAGAAAGACTAGGCACAGAAATACGCCATCGCGGGAGCCAGTTCGAAATTCGCGGATCAGAGGAAGCCACACTGATTACTTGCGAATTATTATCCAGCCTCTACAAAATTACCGAGCAAGGCGAGCTGACCGCAGACGAAGTTCACTTGGCGTTGCAAACATCCGGCATAGAACAAATGATGGCCCAGACGGAGCAAGGCGAATTGGCATTGGATACGCCCAGCCAGACAAGCCAGCAAGATGACTCCAATGGCATCACCTTAATCCGCACCAAGAAATGCACCATCAAACCTCGCGGATTAAACCAACAAAATTATGTCAAAGCTGTACAAAAACACGATATTAATTTTGGTATTGGCCCTGCGGGAACAGGTAAAACTTACCTCGCTGTTGCCTGTGCAGTGGAAGCATTGCTTAAGAATGAAGTCGAACGTATTTTATTAGTAAGACCCGCTGTTGAGGCAGGGGAAAAACTGGGATTTTTGCCGGGCGATCTGGCACAAAAAGTCGATCCTTATTTACGCCCTCTTTATGATGCACTGTTTGAAATGCTGGGCTTCGAAACAGTTGGCAAATTAATGGAGCGTGGAGTCATTGAAGTGGCGCCTCTGGCATTTATGCGCGGGCGTACGTTGAATAATTCTTTTGTTATTTTGGATGAAAGCCAGAATACAACGCGCGAACAAATGAAAATGTTTTTAACGCGAATTGGTTTTGGATCTACTGCAGTCATTACCGGCGATCCGACACAAATTGATTTACCTCGTGGCATGGCTTCAGGCTTGCGCCATGCGATCGATGTTCTCGAAAATGTAAAAGGCATCAGCTTTACCCATTTCACGTCAAAAGATGTTGTGCGGCATCCAATAGTGCAACGCATTGTTGAAGCTTATGAAGCTTTTGAGCAAAAGCAGCCCAAAACCGATTGATCATGAATTACCAAATCGACATTGAAATTAACAGTCAAAGCCAGCACATACCTTCACAGGAAAAATGTGAAGACTGGATTGTTGCGGCATTAAAAAGCCAACAGCTTGATGATGCCGAAGTCAGTTTGTATATTGTTGATGAACAAGAAAGTCAGGAATTAAATACGCAATATCGCGGTAAAGAAAAACCAACCAATGTGTTGTCTTTCCCGGCAGATATTCCGGAAGAAGTAGGAGTCCCGCTTCTGGGGGATATTGTCATTTGCGCGCCAGTTGTTGAGCGTGAAGCACAGGAACAACAAAAAAGCCTGGATGCACATTGGGCACATATGCTGGTTCACGGCAGTCTTCATCTATTGGGTTACGATCACACTGAAGATGAAGAAGCCGAGCGAATGGAAAAGTTGGAAACCTCAATTATGTTGAGCTTGGGATTTCCTGCACCCTATCAAGATCTCTCTCTGGTCGAAGAATAATTTAATGGGAAATTACATCATGTCGGACGAACATCCGAGTCATACCACCGCTGATAAACACGAACGATCCTGGTTGGATAAACTGCTGCACGCCTTCAGTGCGGAACCCAAATCCAGAGATGAACTACTCGAAATCATTAAAGATGCAGCAGACAACAAATTGCTGGATCAGGAAGCATTGAGCATTATTGAAGGCGCTCTGGATGTTTCTTCACTGCAAGCGCGCGAAATCATGGTTCCCCGATCACATATAGTGGCGGTGCGTATTGATGATTCACTGCAAGAGTATTTACCGCAAATAATTGAATCAGGCCACTCCCGTTTTCCGGTCATTGGCGACAGCATGGATGATGTCAAAGGTATTTTGTTGGCAAAAGATTTATTACCGCTGGCTTTGCGCGGCACCGATAATTTCAATATCGAAAGTATTTTGCGCCCGGCGAATATTATTCCCGAAAGCAAGCGAGTTAATGTTTTATTAAAAGAATTCCGTGAAAACCGTTATCACATGGCATTGGTTATGGATGAATACGGTGATATCTCCGGGCTATTAACCATCGAAGACATATTGGAAGAAATTGTCGGTGAAATTCAGGATGAAACTGATGAACATGATGCAACGTCCGACTTCATAAAACGCATTAACGAAACGGATTACATCATCAAAGCCTTGACATCAATAGAAGACTTTAATGAATATTTCTCAACAACATTTACCGACGAAGACTTCGATACCATCGGCGGAATTTTGATGCAGGAGTTCGGACATTTGCCAAAACGTAATGAAGTTGTCCAGATTGATAATATGCAATTCCGTGTTCTTTACGCTGATAATCGCCAAATTCATTTGGTACGTTTAACTTTTGTCGCCGAATAATTCAGGTTGGGCAGCAATGCCCAACAAAAATCTTTGATCTAAACTCAATGTTGGGTTTTGCATCCAACCTACAAATAAAACATCATGCCAATCTACTTGAATTATCTGGTTTTATTAATTTCCGGCGCAGCCATAACACTCAGCTTTGCACCCTTTAATATCTGGCCAATCAGCCTTATCGCATTAACTATTTTCGCACTGGCACTAAAGCAACAAACGCTTTCCATTTGTTTAAAACGCAGTTTTATTTTTGGTTTGGGACTTTATCTCGGTGGTGTGCATTGGGTGTATGTCAGCGTACATAATTTTGGCGGCGCATCTGTTTTTCTGGCTTCATTAATTGTGTTGGTATTTGCACTGTTTCTCGCGTTTGTTTTTACATTACCTTTTTACATTTCCGGCAAATGGTTTCGTGATCATCCACTGAATTTAATTATTGTGCTACCAGCATGTTGGCTACTGGGTGAATGGCTTCGCAGTTGGCTTTTGACAGGATTTCCCTGGTTATATCTGGGTTATGGGCATCTCGATACATGGCTGTCTGGTTGGGCGGCTGTTGGCGGTGTAATGAGTATCAGCTTTATTCTGGCGGTTACCGCAGGCGTGATTGCCGAAGCCATTCTGTTTGTTAAAAAAGAATCTTCTTTATCACGAATCACTCTTTTGTCTTCCATTATTCCGGTAATTGGCTTTTGGATGGCCGGATTGTTTTTACAAAATACTATTTGGGCAAAACCGGAAAATACACCCATCCGTGTTGGCATGGTACAACCCAATTTATCGCAAGATATAAAATTAAATTGGTCAACAGAAAGTGTTCACCAAAGTCTTGATCAATTACGTGAACAAAGCAAAGACTTATGGAAAAACGATTGGGTGATCTGGCCGGAAGCCGCCATTCCCACCGCCCTCACCTTTCACACCGCATTACCGTTTCTGGAAGAAATGAACAGCATTGCATCGGACAATCAAGCTGCACTATTTACCGGTGTAATTTATGACGATGAAAAAAATGAAAAATATTACAACTCCATCGTGGGACTTGGCAGTGGTTATGGTTTTTATCACAAACGCCGATTAGTCCCTTTTGGTGAATATGTTCCGCTTGAAGATTATCTGCGCGGATTGATTGAGTTTTTTAATTTACCCACATCATTTATTCATCTCGGCCCTGAAGAACAGCATGGTTTGATTGCCAAAGGCATACGCATCACACCTGCAGTTTGTTATGAAATTGTTTATCCGGATTTAATTGCACAATCAGCCAAAGAAACACAGGTATTATTAAACCTGAATAATCTCGGTTGGTTTCTGGATTCCATTCAATCCAAACAATTTATGCAAATGGCACAGATGCGCGCATTGGAAACGGGACGCTATTTAATTTACAACACCAACAACGGCCCCAGTGCCATCATCGATAACAAAGGAAAAATTGTTGCGCAAAGCGAAGCGTTTAAAGCCGATACACTCAGCGGCACTATTTATCCGGTAAAAGACTGGACGCCTTTTATGATGATAGGCTCATGGCCTTTGGCGCTGATTTTATCTTTTATTCTATTGTTGCTCCGGGCCTTAGGGCGCCGAAAAAAATTTCGATGAACGCACAACTTTCATTTTAATAAATCAAAATGAGAGTTTTGCAGAATCAAAATTAATCGTCATCCCAACCTTCGCAGGGATGACGACGTGAAACCAAACAAAAATGGATTTGTGAAAATATCTCAAAATATTAATTCTTGTTTAATTGTTGCTCACCCCCTTTAATAACTGGATCACAACCTGCAGCGGGTTAAGCCTCTATCATAAGCCGCTCTTCACTCATATCAGGATATAACCATGACCATACGCAAATTGGGATTAGGTGCCGCTATAGTCGTCGCCTTTTCTATTAATGCACTGGCAGTAGAAGCCGGTGAACCCATACCGATAACCAATCCGGGATTTGAAGCTGATGGTTCCAGTGTGGCCTCGCCTTCCGGCTGGAGCAGTGTTGGTAATGCAGATGCGGATTTCCTTGAATGGGGAGGCCAGTCTTCAGCCGAGTCTTATCGACTTTCACATTGGGCGGGAACTGATTATTCAGTTGCGACAACCCAAACTGTCACCGGTTTGCAAAAAGGAGCTTATACACTCAGAGCCTGGGGACGTCGTAGTAATGGCCACAATCAAGCCTATATCACGCTTGATTGTGGCAAGGGAACCAAGCGTGTCGATATTCCGGCAGCATGGTCGGGGCAGTGGGTTCAGGTAGCCGTCTCCGCCAATGCCACCGCAAAAGGCGAATGTAAAATCGGGCTGCACACAGATGCCACCGCAGGTGAATGGACAAACTTTGATGAAGTCAGCCTGGAAACCGGGGCTGTGAATTTATCAGTGCGCGGTGCTGATGTATCCAGCCTGAAAAAATCCGAAGATCTGGGTGGACTCTACTACAACGGAAACAACCCGAATCCGAAATCAGCATTGAAAATTCTCAAAGACCAAGGCACCAGCCACGTGCGTTTGCGGGTTTGGGTTAATCCTGCTGATAACTACCACAACCTGAAAGAATTGCGTGAAATGTCCAAACGCGCAAAACAACAAGGCCTTAAAGTTCTGGTTGATCTGCATTATTCAGATACCTGGGCAGACCCTGGGCACCAATCCATCCCTGCAGGCTGGGCCAGCTTTTCTATTGATGAACTGGAAACAGCCATATTCGTTCACACACTCGCTGCCTGTGCCGCTGTACGTGAATCAGGCGCTTATCCAGACATGATCCAAATCGGTAACGAACTCAACTCCGGCATGCTCTGGCCTTATGGTCACACCTGGAATCCACCCAGCTGGGAGAATCTGGCGCGTTTCCTGAAAGCAGGCTACAACGCCGTAAAAATTTGTTCACCCAAAACCAAAGTTGTATTGCATCTGGCTGAAGGTGGTAACAACGGTACTTTCCGTTGGTGGTTCGACAATATCACCGCCCAAGGTGTGAAGTTCGATGTCATTGCCGCTTCTTACTACGGTTACTGGCATGGGTCTCTGGGTGATTTGCAAAACAACCTGAATGACATATCGGCCCGTTACAACAAAGATGTGTTGGTCGCTGAAACGGCCTACCCATTCACACTGGATTTCAACGACTTCCACCCAAACACTATTGGCTCAACTGATCAACTGGTCGCAGGCTACCCCGCCACCCCCGCCGGACAAGCAGCCAACCTGCGTGATGTACTTTCCATTGTTCGCGCAGTGCCCAACGGTCGCGGATTGGGCGTGTTCTATTGGGACGCAACCTGGACAGCCGTAACCGGTAATGGATGGGACCCAGCCGATCCCGCTTCCGGCAACAGCTGGGAAAATCAGGCGCTGTTTGATTTCAATGGCGTAATGACACCGGCATTGTCAGAATTTTTGAAAGATAAATAATCTATCGTCATTTCTGTGAAAGCAAAATCCAGCTCTTAAAAGTGAATACAACCAAGAGCTGGATCCCTGCCTTCGCAGGGATGACACGCAGATTCACGTAAAGAATTACTCATATGCAAAATCAGAATCAAAAAAAGCAATTAGGCTTTTGGTTTTATTTGACAGTAATTATCATCACATTGTGGGTAATCCTTTTTAATGCAAACTCGGGATACGTAATTAAACAATTCTCCGAAACTTTTTCAGGATTCGGAGCAGAGCTCCCCACACTCACCCACTGGATAATTAATCATATTCCTTTTGTCTGGATTGGAATGGTCTATGCGGCTATTGTCCAACTATGCCTGCTTTTGCTGATTATTATTACCCGCAGTACACTTTCCATAAAATTATTTCTTATAGTGTTTATGTTCAATATTCTCTTGGAAATAACAATCATCACTGCCATGTATTTGCCCATATTTCATTTGGGCCATGTAATTGGATAAAACAGTAGAATCGAAACTTTCTTAATTCCTATAAAAACAAAAACGGAACCAAAGTCAGCACCAACACAAAGGCAATTGCAATTAGCGCAGCAAAAAAACGAATCGGATGTAAGACAATATTTTTCCAGAAACCTATGGCTTCGCCTTGCGCTACCAATTCGGCATAATTTTTTCGTTGTTGTTCTGCGCGTTGGATTTGATATTCCTGAATCAGATTTTTAGCGGTTTCCAATTGAGATTTATCGTGCAGCCAAATTGCATCAAGACCCATGCGAAAAAAACCGGCATGGGTCTCGTAAAAGTGAATGTCATTTTCAGACAATAAAGCACGAACTTCTTCGGCTTCATCATCCAAAACATTTTTGAGTTTAAATAATAAAGTGGCCATTAGCGTGAAAACACCACTGTTTTATTATCGTTGATCAACACACGGTGTTCGGCGTGCCAACGGATTGCACGATTTAACACTACGGCTTCTATATCGCGACCAATCTCTGCCATTTCTTCTGGCGAATTAACGTGTGACACACGCTCAACGGATTGTTCGATGATCGGACCTTCGTCCAAATCTGCTGTAACAAAATGCGCTGTTGCACCAATCAATTTCACACCGCGGTCATAAGCTTGATGATAGGGTTTTGCGCCTTTAAAGCCTGGCAAGAATGAATGATGAATATTAATCGCACGGCCGTTTAATTTTTTACATAAATCATCGGAGAGAATTTGCATGTAGCGTGCGAGCACCAAAAAATCCGCTTGCAAATCCTGCATTAATTGCCACACCTGATTTTCCTGTTGTTCTTTGGTGTCCGATGTAATCGGCAAATAATGAAATGGCAATTCATACCATTCAGTTAAATCACGCATCACATTGTGATTGGACACCACGCCCACAATATCAATTGGTAGCGTGCCATTTTTCCATGAATTCAATAGTGCATTTAAACAATGCCCCCACTGTGAAACAGCAATCAACACACGGGGTTTATATTGTTTATCGAAAATCGCCCAATCCATTTGGTATTGTTCGCCCAAAGGTTTAAATAAAGAACGAATCTGACCCAAATTGTATCCGGGTGGACATTCAAATTCGGTACGCATAAAAAATTGTGCTTTATCCACATCTTCAAATTGTGATGATTCCTTAATGTTGAATCCGAGAGTTGCAAACAAAGTGGCTACTGCGGCGACTATGCCTTTTGAGTCCTTACAACTAAAAGTTAAAACAATTTCTTTGATGCCTGACATATTGTAATCCAGCGAATTTATTTTTCAGGCAGGCAAGATAACGGGATGGGAGGGAGAATTCAAATTTAAAGCCTTCGAAAAACCTTACCCCACCCTAGCCCTCCCCTTGGCAGGGGAGGGAACAGATTTCACTTCGCAAATAAAATAGGGAGTAAAGTCCCTCCCCCCTGCCAAGGGGGAGGTTAGGAGGGGGTAAGGCTTTTCAATCTAAAACTGATACCGCGCCGAAACACCAAACAAATCCATTGCCTGTTGATCAAACGCCAGATGTTGCAGTGACACCCCCAAACTCATTCGGGAAATCAATTCATAATCCAATCGAAACCCAAACAACAAATCGGTTTGATTGTCGTAATCCAGATTGAGTTGGTCGCTGGCGACATTGATTTTTCCATCCCAGATAAACACCCCCGCTTCTGTCGAAAGATGGACTTTGGAATGAGGGTACATACTCAAACCCTGTACCAACGTAATTCCGTTGGCGGTGATGGGATAGGAATTTTCGAGGGCTTTGCTGAAAGCATTTCTGTCTTCAGCCGCATCCAGAATCAAATTCACTTTCACATCACCCAGATCCAAATAGCCCAGTTGGGTGTAGGTCAGTTCACTCCATTGATAGCCAATAGAAATGGCATAAGCGGTTTTGTCCAGATCAAAGTCAGTGACTTGTGCGTCAAATCCTGCTGCATCTATGTCAGCTTGCAGATGGGATTGTTCGGCTTCGTATTGCGCCTCATAAACATCGAGACGCACAGATATTTTGTCTTTAACCGATTCCCAATCCAAAGCCTGGGTATTACTGGATATTCCCACCAAGGTCAGCATCACAAACAGACCTGCTTTCAATTTGCGCACTGGAATCAAGAACGCAGCCAACAACAGAATGAACAACAGACTCATGGAACCACCGCCCTTACCTTTGGTTTTAATTTCGACGACGGCTTCCGGTGCACTCACAGCTCCGGGGTCAGATACAGCCGCATTGACCAAACCATCATCATCATTGGGGCCACCATCTTCTATACCCAACTGCACGCAGAGATGACCTGCCGTCAAACCGGGTTGCCAATCAACGGCTCCGGGTGGTGGGCAATACCCGGGATTACCAGCAGCTGAATGCAGGCTGTTATCGGCATCTTCCACAAAGTTGATCCATTTGCCTTTCTGGAATTTGCGATAAACCGCATTGGCCGGAATTGGTGCTTGTTGTGGTATGACCACTCTCACGGTTTGGCCGGGCGTTGGCAGATCTTTGATTACGAAGTCGAAGATTCCACCTGCAGGGACAAACTTGTCGTCTTTGACCAATCCGCCCAGAGTTTCTACTTCGTTATCCAGAATTTGCACGCCTCCGGAATTACCGGTCAAGGCCAGCAGACCCAAACCGCAACGCACACCGGGATCACATTCAATCAGATAAGAATCCGTGATCAACCCAACCTGCGGCAACACGTTGGAGCTTGGCATATTGTCCAAATAATTGGGTATGCCGTTGCCATCACTGTCGTTAATGCCTTCGTCCAAATCACTGACGCCATCATTGTCCACATCCTCGTTAACACTGAGGGTCGGTAACGAAGCCACGACTCTGAAACTCAACTCTGCCTGAACACTGGCACCACCGGAATCAGTGACTGTCACCAATACCTTGTGTGCACCTGACAAACCTGACGGGCTGAATACGCGGTTGGCGTTAGTCGAATTGCCATCAGTGTCCGCAAGACCCTGGGTTGCTGACCAACCAAAACTGTGAGTATCAGTGGAGTTGAAATCACTGACTTGCGCCTGAACAGTGACAGCGCCCGCATTCGGTGTTACTTGTGAAGTTTCAATACCGCCCTGGGTCAACACCAGTTTCACTATCGGCGGTAAATTACCTTCACGAATGCTGATGTTATGACGATTGGCAGCACCGGCATTGAGTTGTGAATCTGCAAATGCCACTACCAACTCACGGTTACCTATACCCGTTAATGGATTGATAGTCACAGGAATGACGACTTCCAACGGGCTATCCACCGTAAATTGCGCAATACCCGCAACCAGATTGTGCTCATTGGTAGCGGCTGTTGTGCTGTTATGGATCTGATAAGCCACCTCAAATGGATAAACCGGTGATGGGCCATTCAGCAGGATACGGAATTCAGTCTGGCTGTTGCGAATCGCGATTTGCGGTTTGCTGAAGTTAACCAGTGGTTTGATGTTGACGACTTGAATAGCCTCGTCAGTCAGACCGCCTGTATTACGTGCAACCCAACGAACCTCATGACGACCGGGTGCCAGCAACAGTGCATTGTTGGCATTCAAACCTTCAGGTGCAGTAGTGCAGCAGTTATTGCCGGATACATTGGAAGCCAGTGCATTCAATGCTGCATCCACTTGCGTTTGTGTAGTGTTGGCAGCCAGACCCAGCAATTGACGCAGGCTCACTGGCGTATAGAGCGCCGTTGCATTCAAGGTCAAGTCTGCAGGAGCCGTTAACATTGGCTCATCAGGGTTTTGGCCTTGAATTACGGTGATGCTGAACGCGGGCAATGCCGCCGACAAGTCACCGTCAGACACACTGATCACAATACCGGAATAAACACCTGAATCCGCATAAACCGGTGTACCGGTTAAAGCGCCGGTGGCTGTATTGAAGCTGGCCCAGGTTGGTTTATTGGTGATGCTGTAAGTCAGGGTTGTTCCCACATCCACATCACTGGCTGTTGGTGTGAAGCTGTAAACCACATCCTGATCAACACTGGTTGCAGGCACGCCAGCAATTGTTGGCGCATCATTCACGTTGACGACTGTCAGGTTGAACGCAGGTAAGTTCGTACTCAGACTGCCATCGCTCGCCGTGATGACTATGCCTGTGGTTGTGCCCACGTCAGCATTCGCCGGAGTACCGGTCAACGCACCCGTTGCTGTGCTGAATGTTGCCCATGTTGGTTGATTGGTAATGCTGTAAACCAGAGTTGCACCCGCATCCACATCGGCACCGGTTGGTGTGAAGCTGTAAGCCGAGTCTTCATTCACACTCGTTGCCGGTGTGCCGCTGATAGTCGGCGCATCGTTCACATTGACCACAGTCAGATTGAAACCAGACAAACTGACTGATGTAGTGCCATCACTGACGCTGATCACTATGCCATTGGTTACACCGACATCCGCATTCACAGGCGTTCCCGCAAGTGCGCCGGTTGCTGTGTTGAAGCTGGCCCAGATCGGTTTATTCAGGATACTGAAGACCAGTGTGTCGCCATCCAGATCAGAAGCCGCAGGAGTAAATGTATAAGCAGCATCCTGATTAACACTGTTAGTCGGTGTTCCTGAAATTGCAGGTCCATCATTCACTGCCGTGACAGTCACTGTTGAAGCAACCGAGATTGTTGCCGTATCGACACCGCTATTTGCTGTACCACCGTTGTCCACCACACGCGTTAAGGTCACGGTGCGGTTGGAGTTGGTCATCGCTTCACTGGTATTGCTGTAGCTGATGCCGTTCACCAGAGTTTGCGCCGCCGCCGTTGTGATGCCTGCAGTTTTGGTCAACACCAAAGTGGCTGTCGAACCTGAAACACTCACATTAACTGTCATAGCATTGGTTGTGGTGCTAGCCGAATTACCGTTGGTTAATGCCAGATTACTGCCATCAATCGAGATGATTTCATCCGTTCCATTCACCAGATTGGTAACAGTCAATTGCAATTCGGTAATCAACTGCCCTGCTTCCACTGTGGATACAGCCGAACCACTGAACAGATTCACCGCTGATCCACCTTCGGTGAATGTGGGGGATGAAGCTGTTGCTGTGAGAGTGGGAGCATCATTGACAGGCGTGACTGTGACCGCCGCCACACCGGGTGTAGTGACTATGCCATCGTTGAATACCAGATCGAGATTAAGACTGGTTGCCGGATCTTCATTGCTGGAGCTGTAAGTCAATTGACGCAATACCGCGATCACATCCGCACGGGTTGGAATTTCAGTATTGGCATCGGTAAAGGTGATGGTCCATTGACCTTGAACACTGCTATTCACACTGGCAATCGACAGCCCATTTTTAATCAAACTGTTACCGATTTGGTTAATACCGTTGCCATTGGTGAATCCAATAATGTCACTGCTAACGGCTCCACCGGAACGTGCTACCACCAGAGACGAACCTGAGTAATTACCATTACCCGCATTCAGCACATCAAAGTCAGCATCGCTGACTGACACGTCTGCATCAATCGCTACCGCTGTACCATTTTCAATATAGGTTGCACCGCCATTCAAGCCACTGACTATCGACGCACTATTCGCCATATTCACGGTGTAATTGTTGGACGTTGTAGTACCGCTACCAGTATTACCCGCAGCATCTGCTACTCCGGTATTGTCCAAAGTAACCACATTGGTGGAATCATTCACACCTACAGCGGCGGTTAAAGTTGCCGTCCAGGTAATGCCACCGTCACCACTACTGACTGCGGATAAAGTGCCATTCTCGATGGTTAAATCGGCATTGGTGAATCCCGTCACAGCTTCACTGAATGTGATAGTGACTGCAGAAGTATCACCTTCGATTAGTGCCGTAGTAGCCACCACAATGGATGCTATGGGACGTGCAGTATCAATCGCATAGTTATTCGAATCAGTCGTACCGGTTCCTGCGTTTCCTGCAGCGTCTGCCACACCGCTATTGGTAAGCGTGATGACATTGGTGGCGTCCGTCACACTGGCAGTCGGCGTCAGAGTTGCCGTCCAGGTAATGCCACCATCGCCGGAACTCACCGAACTTAATGTACCGTTGGCAACAGCCAAATCTGCATTGGTAAATCCAGTAACAGCCTCACTAAATGTGATAGTCACTGATGAAGTTTCACCTGCTGCCAAAGCTGTATCAGTCACCACAAGTGATGCCGTCGGGCGCACCGTGTCTATCGCATAATTATTCGAATCCGTTGTACCTGTACCCGCATTACCCGCTGCATCCGTCACACCGGTATTGGCAAGCGTGATGATGTTGGTTGCATCAGTGACACTCGCAGTTGGAGTCAGAGTCGCTGTCCAGGTAATACCACCATCAGACGAACTCACCGAACTT